>NZ_JBFANV010000017.1:0-160623 GCF_040674955.1 Nonomuraea sp. NPDC049695
CAAGCAATATCCGTCAATCATGACGGGGTCATGCATGTGTATCTCATGCACTGGCTTTTAACACACTGTTGAGTTCTCAAGAAACGGACGCGTACATCCTTGCTCAAGCCTGCTGGCCTTCGCTCGGAGGCGTACCGTTCGTTTTCCTAAACTTTACCCAGTTTGCCGACTGCCTGTCAAATCCGAGGATTTGCTAGGAGCTGGTCATACCGGGCTAGGATGTTGCACCCCGTTTCCGGGGCAACCCTCACAAC
Organism: Nonomuraea sp. NPDC049695; assembly: GCF_040674955.1. NCBI lineage: Bacteria > Bacillati > Actinomycetota > Actinomycetes > Streptosporangiales > Streptosporangiaceae > Nonomuraea > Nonomuraea sp. NPDC049695. The sequence goes on from NZ_JBFANV010000017.1 coordinate 255, forward strand.
TTACCGTGTCATCCAGAGCTTGTCGAATCAACCGATTTTCCGGTGACTTCGGCACGCCCGACGATGACCTCGATGCCAGAGCACGCCGAAGCTGCTCCGCCGAGTGGCTCGTTATTTCAAAGGGCTTGCGCGGGGGCCCGTCCGCCTGAGCGGCGTCCGGCTCACTCCCGGCGCGAACAGAAACATTAGGTCGCGATCCGCGACACGTCAAATCGCCTCGACAAGCGGCCCGTCACCGCCCGGCTGAGGGCCGTCCGTCCACCCGAGCAGACGGGCAGGCGCCCTGAAGCGGACAGGCAGCAGGCACGCCGGACAGGCGGCTGGCAAATCGCGCAGATCAGGCAGAGTGCACCGGGCGGGGCACGCTGTGCGGACGGGCCGGCACGTCACAGCTCTCGGGCGACGCGGGCAATCGCCTCGCCGCACCGGGCCAGCAGGTGCCGCAGCGTCTCCCGCTCCTCCGCGCTGAACTCGGCCGCGATCGCCCGCTCGACCACCACGGCCCGCTCGTCCGCCGCCTCCAGCGCCGCACGCCCCGCCTCGGTCAGCCGGGCCTCCAGGACCTTGCGGTGCCAAGGGTGCGGTGAGCGCGTGATGAGCCCCTGCTCCTCCAGGTTCTTCAGCACGACGGTCATGGCCTGGGGCGTGACCAGGCACGCCCGCGCCAGCGCCGCGCCCGAGATCCCGGGGCTGCCGGCCAGCGCGAACAGTGCCGCGTACTGGGGAACAGTCAACCCCGCAGGCCGGATGGCGGCCTGTTTCGCGGCGATCAAGGCCTGCTCGGCACGCTTGATGTCCAGTCCGAGGCGTTCCTCCGCAGGCATCCCCATGTCGGGAATCGTACAACATTGATAGATATCAAGGTTTTGATATGTTGACGGCAATCGTTGTCGAGAAGGAGACGTGATGATTCCCGAGAGCCACTTGGACCTGCTGCAGCGGCCGCTGTTCGCCCACCTGGCGACGATCGGACCGGACGGAGCACCCAACGTGAATCCGGTCTGGACGATCTGGGACGGAGAGTACTTGCGGTTCACGACCACGACGGACCGCCGCAAGTACCGAAATGTCGTGGAAAATCCGCAGGTGGCGGTCTCCATCAACGATCCGGAGAAGCCGTACCGCTATGTGGAGATCCGTGGCGTGGTCGAGCGGGTCGACCCCGACCCCTCGGGCGACTTCTTCGACGTCCTGGCCAACCGCTACGGCCTGGAGTACGAGCGCCCGGTCGGCGACGCCGAGCGGCGGGTGGTGATCGTTATGAAGCCGACGCGCACCACCCAGCAGTAGCCCGCCGAACGCGTATCCTGCCCCGGTGACCACTGCCGCCACACTCGCTCCCCCAGCCCGTCCCGCCGAACGGCTCCGCACGTCCACCCCGTGGTGGATGGCATTGATCGCAGGGGCCGCGGCGTTCACGGGGACGGGTTCCGCCACCCTGAACGGCGACGAGCTGGCCACCATCAGCGCCGCCTCCCGGTCACTGCCGGGCATGTGGGAGCTGGCACGTCACATCGACGGGCACTTCCTCCCGTACTACCTGTTCATGCACCTCTGGGTGAAGGCGGGCACGGCGGAGCTGTGGCTGCGGCTGCCGTCGGCGGTGGGGATCGGCGTGGCGGCCTGGTTCCTGGTCGACCTGGGCCGGCGGCTGCACAGCACCCGGGCCGGGGTGATCGCCGCCGCGGTCTTCGCGATCCTGCCGTCGGTGGCCTACTTCGGGGCCTTCGCCAGGCCGTACGCGTTCGCCGCGGCCGCCGTCGTGTTCTCGTTCTGGGCGCTGCATCGGGCGATCGAGCGGCCGGATGGAAGAGGGTGGGTGGTGTACGGGGTGGCGGTCGCGCTCGTGTGCTGCACCCACCTCTTCGCCGTCCTGGTGCTCCCCGCCCAGCTGGCGCTGGCGCGCCGGGGCCGGGTGGTGCCGATGCTGGTGGCGCTCGCGGTCGGCTGCCTGCCCGCTGTCGTGCTGGGGCTGGTGGGGTTCGGGGAGCGGCACGCGATCAGCTGGATCCCGCAGCGCGGGCCCGAGGTGTGGCTGAAGTTTCCCAAGATGGCGGCTGGGGCGACCGGGCTCGGGGTGATGTTGTTCGCGATGGCTCTGGCCGGCGCGGTGCTGCTGTGGAGAGCGTCGCGCGACGACCGGCGGGCGTGGGTGTTCGCGCTGGCCGGATGGCTGGTCCTGCCTCCGGTGCTGCTGCTCGCGGTGTCGCGGCTCGTGACGCCCGTCTATGTGGATCGGTACCTCTTCGTGACCGCCCCCGCGCTCGCGCTGCTGGCCGGGCTGGCCCTGGCGTCCCTCCCCCGGCTCCACGTGGTGGCCGGGGTGGTGGTCGTGCTGCTGGGATGCGCACTCTCGTTCCAGGAGCATGTGACGGTACGCGAGGAGAACGGGCGGTTCGAGAACATCCCCTGGGCGCTGCGCGTCATCAAGGCCGAGCCCGATGACGCGATCGTCTACGGGCAGAGCCAGCTCCGCATCGGCTTCGAGTACTACGCCGACTCGCTGATGCCCGTCGACGTGCTCAAGGCAGGCGACGCGCCCTCGCCCGACGGGTTCGGGTATCCCGAGCGGTCCGATGTGGACGCCGCGTTGAAGGGGCGCGAACGGGTGTGGGTGGTCTGGCGCGGGAGCAAAGAGTCGGCGATCCCGCGGGCGGGGGACGTGGAGAAGGCGGAGTTCGAGCTCAGCGTGGCCAAGCACTCCACCGACCTGCCGGGGCTGACGGTGGCGCTGTTCACCCGCCGCTGAACGCGGAAGCGGGCCCCTCCGCTGGAAGAGCCCGCTGAGACGCGAAGTCAGCCGACCTCGACGCCGCCGATCGACTTCTTGCCGCGCCGGAGCACCATGTAGCGCCCCTGCAGCAGGTCGTCGGAGGTCGGAACGTACGCCTCGTCGGTGATCTTGACGTTGTTCAGGTAGGCCCCGCCCTCCTTCACGGCACGCCGGGCCGCCGACTTCGACTCCACCAGCCCGCTGTCGGCCATGAGGTCCACGAGCGGCGTCCCGAGTGCGGGAATCGTGGCCTTGGGCACCTCGGCCAGCGCGGCTCCGAGCGTCGAGGCGGGCAGGTCTTCCAGCGCGCCCTGGCCGAAGAGCGCCTTGGAGGCGGCCACGACCGCGTCGAGCTCCTGCTTCCCGTGCAGCAACTCGGTGAGGTCCTCGGCCAGCGTCCGCTGCGCCTCGCGGGCGAAGGGCCGCTCGGCGACGGCCTTCTCCAGGGCCTCGATCTCCTCGCGGCTCTTGAACGTGAACACCTTGAGGTAGTGGATCACGTCGCGGTCGTCGGAGTTGAGGAAGTACTGGTAGAAGGCGTAGGGCGAGGTCATCTCGGGGTCGAGCCAGAGCGCGCCGCCCGCCGTCTTGCCGAACTTGGTGCCGTCGGCCTTGGTGATCAGCGGCAGGGTGAGCGCGTGCACGTGCGCGCCCTCGATGCGGCGCACCAGGTCGGCTCCCGCCGTGATGTTGCCCCACTGGTCGCTGCCGCCGATCTGCAGCGTGCAGTTGTAGCGGCGGTGCAGCTCCAGGTAGTCGTTGGCCTGGAGGATCTGGTAGCTGAACTCGGTGTAGCTCAGCCCCTCGCCCTGCAGCCGCGCGGAGACCGACTCCCTGGCCAGCATGCGGTTGACCGGGAAGTGCTTGCCGATGTCGCGCAGGAAGTCGATGGCGCTCAGCTCTCCGGTCCAGTCGAGGTTGCTGACCATGAGGGCGGCGTTCGGCTGAGCATCGAAATCGAGGAAACGACCGACCTGCCCGCGCAGGCGCTCCACCCATTCGGCCACGACCTCGCTGGCGTTGAGCGAGCGCTCGGTGTTGCGTCCGCTCGGGTCGCCGATCAGGCCGGTGGCGCCGCCGACCAGGCCGATCGGGCGGTGCCCGGCCAGTTGCAGGCGGCGCAGCGTCAGCAGGGGTACGAAGTGGCCGACATGTAGAGAAGGGGCGGTCGGGTCGAAACCGGAATAGACCGTGATCGGTCCCTTGGCCATGGACGCGCGCAGGGCGTCGAGGTCGGTGGACTGAGCGATCAGCCCTCGCCACGCGAGGTCATCGAGAATGTCGGTCACGGTGCCGGCTTTCCATTGAGACGTTGGACATTAAGTATGACAAGCGTGCCCGATCGCCTGGGTTGACCGCCACTTGGATACGCTCTGTCTCCATGTGGAAGGTCCGTCGCGAGCTGGCCGTTTTCAAGATCTTAGGGGCTGTTGTGTGTGCCGGGCTCGCCGTCTACTGGTGGCTCGAGAGCGACCTGCGCGGCGTGATCCTGGCCGTTCCCGCGGCCGTGCTGGTCGGCGGGATGGGGCTGCGCGACCTCATCGCCCCCGTACGGCTGGCCGCCGACGAGAGCGGGATCACCGTGGTGCACGGGTTCGCGGGCAGGCGGCACGTGCCCTGGGAGGCGATCCAGGACGTCAAGGTGGACGTGCGCAGGCACTGGGGGCTGCGGAGCGAGATGCTCGAGATCGACACCGGCGACTATCTGCACATCTTCAGTCCTCACGAGCTGGGTGCCTCTCCCACGGAGGTGGCCGCGGCGTTGCGGCGGCGCGGGACGTGAGGGCGGTACGGCGACACGGTCGGGTCGCCGTCGATCCAGAACCGCCAAGGGGTGTCCTTGGCCGTCGAGATGCCGGTACGCGGGCCTGACCTGATCGACGCCGGGTCGGCCGGCAGGCCCTCCAGGACGGCGGCCGCCCCGTGGGGCACGCCGGTCAGCCGGCGGCCGACCGCGAAGGGCGCGTCGCCGGGGAGCGCCCGCGAGGAGTCCACGATCGCGTCGAGGCCGTTGTGCTCGCGGAGCAGGCCGAGGACGACGGCCAGCCTGGCGGGGCCGCGCCCGAGGTCCCGGTCGGGAATGGTCCTGCCGCGCGCCCCAGTGCCGTTGCCCGTGGCGGAGCGCCGGGCGCGGGCCTCCTCGAGGCCCGCCACCACCTCGCCCGCCCGCAGCAGCACGGCCGAGCCGAAGCCTTCGGGCAGGCAGACGAGGTTCGCGCAGAAGTGCATGCCGTACGTGAAGTACACGTACAGGTGTCCCGGCGGGCCGAACATGACGGCGTTGCGCGGCGTCTTGCCCCGGTAGGTGTGCGCCGCCGGGTCCTCGCCGGGGCCGCCGTACGCCTCGACCTCGGTCAGGCGTACGGCGACGGGACCGTGCACGAGCACGCGCCCGAGCAGGTCGGGTGCCACCTCGTGCGACGGCCGGTCGAAGAAGCTCCGCGGCAGCGCGGCGGGGCTCAGCTCCCCGCTGCCCATGCCGCCTGTGCGTCGACCGCTTCCCTGAGCGCGACGAGCTGGTCGCGTACGCGGTCGGGGGCGGTGCCTCCGTGGGCCTTGCGGGCGGCCAGGGCGCCGGGCACGCTGAGCACGCCGCGGACGTCGGGCGTCAGGTGCGGCGACACCTTGGCGAGCTCGTCGTCCGTGAGCTCGCCCAGGTCCTTGTCATTGACCTGGCACCACACCACGAGGTGGCCGACCGCCTCGTGGGCCTCACGGAAGGCGACCCCGCGGCGTACGAGCAGCTCGGCCAGGTCGGTGGCCAGCGCGAACCCGTCGGGGGCCGAGGCCTCCATGCGGGCGGTGTTGACCCGCATGGTCGCGACCAGCCCCGCCATCGCGGGCAGGACCAGCAGCAGGGTGTCGACCGCGTCGAAGACGGGCTCCTTGTCCTCCTGCAGGTCGCGGTTGTAGGTCAGCGGCAGGCCCTTGAGCGTGGTCAGCAGCGACATCAGGTTGCCGATCAGGCGGCCGGACTTGCCGCGGGCCAGCTCGGCGACGTCGGGGTTCTTCTTCTGGGGCATGATCGACGAGCCGGTGGAGTAGGCGTCGTCCATCTCGATCCAGCGGAACTCCTGCGAGGCCCACAGGACGATCTCCTCGCCCAGCCGCGACAGGTGCACGCCGATCATGGCCGCGTCGAACAGGAACTCCGCCGCGAAGTCGCGGTCGGCGACGGCGTCCATCGAGTTGGGCGCGGGGGCCGAGAAGCCCAGCTCCTCCGCCACGGCCTGCGGGTCGAGCGGCAGCGACGAGCCCGCGAGCGCGCCCGCGCCGAGCGGGGAGATCGCGGCGCGCTTGTCCCAGTCGGTGATCCGGTCGATGTCGCGGGTGAAGGCGTGGACGTGGGCCAGCAGCTGGTGGCCGAAGGACACCGGCTGAGCGTGCTGCAGGTGCGTCATGCCGGGCGCGGCCGTGTCGGCGTGCTGCTCGGCCTGGGACATGAGCGCGGTCTCCAGCTCGACCAGGCGGGAGACGACCGTGCGGGCGTGGTCGCGCAGGTAGAGGCGCAGGTCGGTGGCGATCTGGTCGTTGCGCGAACGCCCCGCGCGCAGCTTTCCGCCGAGCGAGCCGAGCCGCTCCAGCAGGCCGCGCTCCAGCGCGGTGTGCACGTCCTCGTCGGCGACCGTCGGCCGGAACTCGCCCTCCTTGCAGGCGCGCTCCAGGTCGTCGAGCGCGCCGATCATGCGCTCGAGCTCGTCGTCGCTCAGCAGCTCCGCCCTGTGCAGCACACGCGCGTGCGCCCTGGACGCGGCCAGGTCGTACGGCACGAGCCGCCAGTCGAAATGCACGCTCACCGACAGCCGGGCCAGCGCGTCGGACGGACCGCCTTCGAAGCGTCCGCCCCACAGCCGCATCGGCTTACCATCACTCACCGTCATCTCCTTTGTTACCGTTCCAATGGTCGCACCCGCTTCGGGACTCGTTGGCATCGTTCCTCGCTCTCTCCCCCCGAGCTCCTGTGCTCCGGCGCGACCATAGTGCACGTCACCCCTTCTTGGCGTCCCGCGCGGCGGCGATCTTAGCCGGTAGCGAGAAGAGCTGGACGAACCCCTTGGCCAGGGACTGGTCGAACGTGTCGCCGCTGTCGTACGTGGCCAGCGAGAAGTCGTACAGGGACTGCTCGGACCGGCGGCCGGTGACGGTGGCCTTGCCGGCGTGCAGAGTCATGCGGATGTCGCCGGAGACGTGCTGCTGCGCGTCGGCGATGAGCGCGTCGAGGGCGCTCCTGAGCGGCGAGAACCACAGGCCGTCGTAGACCAGCTCGCTCCACCGCTGGTCCACGCCGCGCTTGAAGCGGGCCAGGTCGCGCTCGACGGTGACGTTCTCCAGCTCCATGTGCGCGGTGATGAGCGCGATGGCGCCGGGCGCCTCGTACACCTCCCGCGACTTGATCCCGACGAGGCGGTCCTCGACCATGTCGATCCGGCCGACGCCCTGCGCGCCCGCGCGCCTGTTGAGCTCGTCGATGATCTGGTACGGCGTCAGCGCACGGTCGTCGATCTTGACGGGTACGCCCTGCTCGAAGGTGATGACGAGCTCGTCGGCGGCGCGCGGCTGGGACGGGTCGGCCGTGTAGGAGTAGACCTCCTCGGTGGGGCCGTTCCAGATGTCCTCGAGGAAGCCGGTCTCGACGGCGCGGCCCCAGAGGTTCTGGTCGATCGAGAACGGGTTCTTCTTCGACGTCTCGATGGGCAGGCCCTTGGCCTCGGCGTACTCGATGGCCTTGTCGCGCGTCCAGGCGAAGTCGCGGGCGGGCGCGACGACCCTGAGGCCGGGGGCGAGGGCGGCCAGGCCGGCCTCGAAGCGGACCTGGTCGTTGCCCTTGCCGGTGCAGCCGTGGGAGACGACCGTGCCGCCGAACCGCTTGGCCGCCGAAACCAGGTGCTTGACGATGAGCGGGCGCGACAGCGAGGAGACCAGCGGGTAGCGGTCCATGTAGAGGGCGTTGGCCCGCAGGGCGGGCACGCAGAAGTCGGCGGCGAACTCCTCCTTGGCGTCCACCACGATCGACTCGGCCGCGCCGCAGTCCATCGCCCGCTTCTGGATCGCCTCCATGTCCTCGCCGCCCTGGCCCAGGTCCACGGCGACGCAGATCACCTCGGCGTCCATCTTCTCGGCGAGGTACGGGATGGCGACCGAGGTGTCCAGGCCGCCGGAGTACGCGAGAACCACTCGTTCCGGCATTTCACTATCTCCAGGTACAAATCTCGATGCGGGGCGTTAACCGCGCCGGTCGGCCACCTTCAGCAGCGCCTCCGCGACGGCCTGGCCGCCTGTCGGATCGCGGCTGATGACGAGGATCGTGTCGTCGCCGGCGACCGTGCCGAGGATCGACTCCCAGTCGGCGTGGTCGATGGCGGAGGCCAGGAACTGGGCCGCGCCCGGAGGGGTGCGCACGATGACCAGGTTGGCCGAGGCTTCGGCGCCGACCAGCAGCTCCTCGGCGATGCGGTGCAGCCGCGCCGCCGGGGACTCGCCGGTGCCCAGCCTGGTGAGCGGGATCCGGCCGCCGCCCTCGCCGGGCAGCGCGTACACCAGGGACCCGTCGTCGGCGCGCAGCTTGAGCGCGCCCAGCTCGTCGAGGTCGCGCGAGAGCGTGGCCTGGGTGACCTCGACGCCGCTCTCGGCGAGCAGCTTGGCGAGCTCCGGCTGGGAGCGCACGGCCTTCCGCATCAGCAGGTCGGTGATCTTCGCCTGCCTTGCGGCCTTGGTCATCGGGATGGTCACCGGCGTGTCACCAGCCAATGGAGGAGTGCCTTCTGGGCGTGCAGCCGGTTCTCCGCCTGGTCCCAGACGACGCTCTTCGGGCCTTCGAGCACCTCTTCGGTGATCTCGTAGCCGCGGTAGGCCGGTAGGCAGTGCAGCACGATCGCGTCCGGTGCGGCGTGCTCGAGCAGCTCGGAGTTGACCTGGTACGGCTTGAGCACGGCCACCCGCTGCTCCTTGCCGTCCTGGCCCATCGACACCCAGGTGTCGGTGGCGATCACGTGCGCCCCCTGGACGGCGGCGACCGGGTCGGACAGCGCGATCACCGAGCCGCCGGTCCTGGCCGCGATGGCGGCCGCCTGGTCGAGGATGACCGCGTCCGGCTGGTAGCCGGCCGGGGCGGCGATGCGCACGTGCATGCCCGCGGTGGCGCCGCCGAGCAGGTAGGAGTGGGCCATGTTGTTGGCGCCGTCGCCCAGGTACGTGAGCGTGACCCCGGCGGTCCTGCCCAGCTTCTCCTGGACGGTCTGCAGGTCGGCGAGGATCTGGCAGGGGTGGAACTCGTCGGTGAGGGCGTTCACGACGGGCACCCGGGAGTGGGCGGCCATCTCGTCGATGAGCTCCTGCCCGGTGGTCCGCCAGACGATGGCGGCGACCTGCCGGTCGAGCACCCTGGCGAGGTCGGCGGTGGGCTCGCCGCGGCCCATGAGGACCGAGACGTTGTCCACGATCAGCGGCAGCCCGCCGAGCTCGCCGATGCCGGTGTGGAAGGAGAGGCGGGTGCGGGCCGACGGCTTGTCGAACAGGACGGCGACGCTCTGCGGGCCCTCGAACGGGCGGTAGCCGAAGCGGTCCTTCTTCATGGCCGCGGCGAGGTCGAGGACCTCGGCCTGCTCGGCGGGCGTGAGGTCGTCGTCCCTCAGGAAGTGCCTGGTGGTCATTTGGCCGCCTCCGTGAGGATCGACGGGTACGCGGCCACGAAGGCGTCGATCTCCTCCGCCGTGACGACGAGCGGCGGCGCGAGGCGCACCGCGTCCGGCTGGAGGGCGTTGACCAGGAAGCCGGCGCTCTGGGCGGCCTTCTGGACCTGCGCCGCGCGGGGCTCGGTCAGCACGGTGGCCAGCCACAGCCCGCGCCCGCGTACGCCCTTCAGCAGCGGATGACCGACCGACTCCAGGCCGGCGCGCAGCCGCGCGGAGGCCGATCTGACGTGGTCGAGGTCGAGGTTGTCGAGCACGGCCAGCGCCGCGGCGCACGCCACCGGGTTGCCGCCGAACGTCGAGCCGTGGTCGCCCTTGGCGAACAGCTTGCCCGCGTCGCCGAACCCGATGCACGCGCCGATCGGCAGCCCGCCGCCCAGCCCCTTGGCCAGGGTCAGGATGTCGGGGGTCACGCCGTCGGCCTGGTGGGCGAACCAGTGACCGGTACGGCCGATCGCGGACTGGATCTCGTCGGCCACCAGCAGGGCGCCGGTCGAGTCGCAGATCTCGCGGGCCGCCTCGAAGTAGCCGTCGGGCGGCGGCACGACACCGGCCTCGCCCTGGGTGGGCTCCAGGAACACCGCGATGCAGTCGCCGGTCACGGCGTCCTTGAGCGCGTCGGCGTCGCCGTACGGGACGAAGCGGACGTCGATCGGGAACGGGCCGAACTGGTCGCGGATGGACGCCTTGCCGGTCAGTGACAGGGCGCCGATCGTGCGGCCGTGGAAGCCGTTCTCGGCGGCGACGAAGTAGGAGCGGCCCTCGCGCTTGCCGTACTTGACGGCGAGCTTGTACGCGGCCTCGTTGGCCTCGGTGCCGGAGTTGGCGAAGAAGATCTTGGCCGGGGAGTTCAGCAGCGCGAGGAGCTTCTCGGCGAGCAGCACCTCCGGCTCGTGCAGGAACAGGTTGCTGGTGTGCGCGATCTTGGCGACCTGCGTGGAGACGGCCTCGACCAGGGCGGGGTGGGCGTGACCGAGCGAGCTGGTCGCGATGCCGCCGATGAAGTCGAGATACTGCCTGCCGTCCACGTCCCAGACGCGGGTGCCCTCGCCTCGTGCCAGCGCGACCGGCGGGACGCCGTAGTTGGGCATGAAGGCTTGCTCGAACCTGTCGAAAAGGCTCATCAGGGCATCACCATCGTTCCGATTCCCTCATTGGTGAAGATTTCCAGCAGCAGTGAGTGTGGCACGCGGCCGTCGAGCACGTGGGCCTGCGGGACGCCGCCCTGGACCGCGGTCAGGCAGGCCTCCATCTTGGGGACCATGCCGCTCGACAGCGTGGGCATGAGCGTCTCCAGCTCGTCGGCGGAGAGCAGGTCGATCACGTCGGTGTCGTCGGGCCAGTTGGCGTACAGGCCCTCGACGTCGGTGAGGACGATCAGCTTCTGCGCCTCGAGCGCCACGGCCAGCGCGGCGGCGGCGGTGTCGGCGTTCACGTTGTAGATCTCCCCGTCGTCTCCGCGCGCCACGCTGGAGATGACCGGGATGCGGCCGTCGTCGATGAGCGCACGCACGGCGCCGGGCTCGACCTTGATGATCTCGCCGACCTGGCCGATGTCCACGGGCTCGCCGTCCACGATCGCCTGCTTGCGCACGGCGGTGAACAGGTGGGCGTCCTCGCCGGACATGCCGACGGCGAACGGGCCGTGCCGGTTGACCAGGCCCACGATGTCGCGGTTGACCTGGCCGGTGAGCACCATCCTGACGACCTGCATGGCCTCCGGCGTGGTGACCCGCAGCCCGGCGGTGAACGTGGACTCGATGCCCAGCTTGTCGAGCGCGCTGCTGATCTGCGGGCCGCCGCCGTGCACGACGACCGGGCGCAGGCCCGCGTGGCGCAGGAAGACGATGTCCTCGGCGAAGCCCTCCTTGAGCGACTCGTCGATCATGGCGTTGCCGCCGTACTTGATGACGACGGTCGCGCCGTGGAAGCGGGTCAGCCAGGGCAGCGCCTCGATCAGCGCGCCGGCCTTGGCCTGTGCGGTGGTGGCCCTCATGAGGAGTACGCCGAGTTCTCGTGGACGTACTCGGCCGTCAGGTCCGTGGTGTGGACGGTCGCGGTGTGCGGGCCGGCCGACAGGTCGATGGTGATCGTCACGTCTCTGGGGCGCATGTCGACCTTGGAGCGGTCGTCGCCGACCGCGCCGCCGCGGCAGATCCAGATGCCGTTGATGGCCACGTTCAGGCGGTCGGGCTCGAACACCGCGTCGGTGGTGCCGACGGCGGCCAGGACGCGGCCCCAGTTGGGGTCCTCGCCGTGGATGGCGCACTTGAGCAGGTTGGAACGGGCGACCGTGCGGCCGACCTTGACCGCGTCGTCCTCCGAGGCGGCGCCGATCACCTCGATGGCGATGGCCTTGGAGGCGCCCTCGGCGTCCACCAGGAGCTGCCTGGCCAGGTCGGCGCAGACCTCCTGGACCCTCTGCTCGAACTCGGCGAGGTCCGGCTTGACCCCGGCGGCCCCGCTGGCCAGCAGGAGCACCGTGTCGTTGGTGGACATGCAGCCGTCGGTGTCGAGGCGGTCGAACGTCGTGGCGGTGGCCTTGCGCAGCGCGGCGTCGAGCTCCTCGTCGGTCAGCTCGGCGTCGGTGGTGATCACGCAGAGCATGGTGGCCAGGGCCGGGGCGAGCATGCCGGCGCCCTTGGCCATCCCGCCCACCATGTAGCCGCTGCCCCGCCGGAACGAGATCTTGGAGACGGTGTCCGTGGTGCGGATGGCGTCGGCGGCGGCCAGGCCGCCGTCGCGGGAGAGCTGGGTCGAGGCCGTCTCGACACCGGACAGCAGCGCGTCCATGGGCAGCCGCTCGCCGATCAGGCCGGTCGAGCAGACCGCGACCTCGCCCGCGGAGTCCTGGAGCACCTCGGCCACCTTCTCGGCGGTGGCGTGGGTGTCCTGGAAGCCCTCGGGACCGGTGCAGGCGTTGGCGCCGCCGGAGTTGAGCACCACGGCTCGCAACCGCCCGCCCGCCAGGACCTGCTGCGACCAGAGCACGGGGGCGGCCTTCACGCGGTTGGCGGTGAAGACGCCCGCGGCGGCCCTGCTGGGCCCGTCGTTGACGACGAGGGCGAGGTCGCGGGCGCCGCCGGACTTGATCCCGGCGGCGACGCCCGCGGCCCTGAAACCGAGTGGAGCAGTAACACTCACGGAGAGACTCCTGTCATGGGGAGGCCGAGCTCTTCGGGGAGGCCGAGTGCGAGGTTCACGCTCTGGACGGCGCCTCCGGCCGTGCCTTTGGTGAGGTTGTCGATGGCGATGACGGCGACCACGCGCCCCGCGCGCTCGTCGAGCGTCACCTGCAGGGCGGCGGTGTTGGCGCCGTAGGTCATGGAGGTGGCCGGCCAGACGCCCTCGGGCAGGAGCTTGACGAACGGCTCCTCCTTCAGCGCGACCTCGTACGCCGTGCGCAGCGACTCCTTGGTGACGCCCGGCGCGGCGGGAGCGCTGCAGGTGGCGAGGATGCCGCGGCTCATGGGGGCCAGCGTCGGCGTGAACGAGACGCGCACGGGGGTCCCGGCGACGGCCGACAGGCCCTGCTCCATCTCGGGGGTGTGCCGGTGGACGCCGCCCACGCCGTACGCGCTGACGGAGCCCATGACCTCGCTGCCGAGCAGGTTGGGCTTGAGCGACTTGCCGGCGCCGCTGGTGCCGCTGGCGGCCACCACGACCACCTCCGGCTCGGCCAGCCCCGCGGCGAAGGCGGGCGACAGGGCGAGCAGGACGGAGGTCGGGTAGCAGCCGGGCACCGCGATGCGGGTGGCCGCCCTGAGGATCTCCCGCTGACCGGGCAGCTCGGGCAGGCCGTAGGGCCATGAGCCGGCGTGCTCGCCGCCGTAGAACTCCTGCCAGGCCGCTGGGTCGATGAGCCGGTGGTCGGCGCCGCAGTCGACCACCACCGTCTCATCGCCCAGCTGGGCGGCGACGGCGGCCGAGTGGCCGTGCGGCAGGGCCAGGAAGACGACGTCGTGGCCGGCCAGCGTGTCGGCGGAGGTGTCCTCGATGACCCGGTCGGCCAGCTGCGGCAGGTGGGGCTGGTGGCTGCCGAGACGGCTGCCCGCGCTCGATGCCGCGGTGAGCGCGCCGATCTCGAACTCGGGGTGGCCGAGCAGGATGCGCAGCAACTCACCGCCTGCGTAGCCGCTGGCTCCCGCGATCGCTGCCCTCATCAAACCCCTCCTGCATGTTCATGCATCACATCTCATGACCTTGCTGTTGAAGATAATGCACTGCAGAGGATGAACATGCAAGTCAGGGTGCACTACCCCCAGTCCGTTGCAAGTGAACGACAAAGGGGCTGGGACAGGATCGGCGCATGACCGAATACGTGCCCGATCTCTCATTCGTGACCCCTGACAGAAGGGGTCGCGGCCCCGGACCGGTGGGCCGGGTCGTCCTGGTGCTGCTCTGGCTGGCGATCGGCGTGCTGCCGTCGGTCCTCGCGGTCCCGGACCTCCGGCTCGCCACCGGCCGGACGGGGACGCCGGGCACGTTGCGGGTCGTCTCGTGTGCGGATCTGGGCCAGGGCCGGTACGACTGCAGGGGACGGTTCACGCCCGACTCGGGCGGGCCGGTCGTGGAGGTGGCGGCCTCGCCCGACTCCGACGCGGGCGACGTGACGCGGGCCCGGCTCACGCCGGAGGGCGACCGCGCGGTACCGGCCGGGACGAAGGGGGTGCTGGCGGCCCTGACGTTGCCGGCGGTCGGGTTCGGCGGGCTGGGATTCCTGCCGTACGTGATCATGTACTGGGCGGGCGCGCGCAGGCGGCGGGCCGCCGTGACCGGGGGTGTCCTGGTCACGGCGGCCGGAGCCGCGCTGGCGGTGATCGGGATGGTGGCGGCCTACTCCTGAGTTGTCAGCGCAGGAACGCCGCGGCGACACCCGCGTCCACGGGGATGTGCAGGCCCGTGGTGTGGGTGAGGTCGCTGCCGGTGAGGGCGAAGACGGCGGCGGCCACGTGCTCGGGCAGGACCTCGCGCTTGAGCAGGGTGCGCTGCGCGTAGAACTCGCCGAGCTTCTCCTCCTCCACCCCGTAGACGGCCGCCCGGTTGGCGCCCCAGCCGGAGGCGAAGATGCCGGAGCCGCGTACGACGCCGTCGGGGTTGATGCCGTTGACGCGGACGCCGTGCGGACCGAGCTCGGCGGCCAGCAGCCGCACCTGGTGCGCCTGGTCGGCCTTGGCGGCGCCGTAGGCGACGTTGTTCGGGCCGGCGAAGACGGCGTTCTTGGAGGAGATGTAGACGATGTCGCCGCCCATGCCCTGGTTGATCAGCACCCGGGCCGTCTCGCGCGCGACCAGGAACGAGCCCCTGGCCATCACGTCGTGCTGCAGGTCCCAGTCGTCGAGCGTGGTCTCGAGCAGCGAGCGGGACAGCGACAGGCCGGCGTTGTTGACGACCAGGTCGACGCCGCCGAACGCCAGCACCGCCGCGCGTACCGCCTCGGCGATCTGCTCCTCCGAGGTGACGTCCACGCCGACCGCCACCGCGACGTCCGACACGCGGTACGCGGCCGCGCCGATCTCCGCGGCGATCTTCTCCGCGGCGGCCACGTCGCGGTCGGCGACCACCACGCAGGCGCCCTCGGCGGCCAGGCGGCGGGCGGTGGCCGCGCCGATGCCCGAGCCGCCGCCGGTCACCAGCGCGACGCGGGTCGCGAGGGGCTTGGGCTTGGGCATGCGGCGGAGCTTGGCCTCCTCCAGCTCCCAGTACTCGATGCGGAACTTCTCCGACTCGGGGATGGGCGCGTAGGTGGAGACCGACTCGGCGCCGCGCATGACGTTGATGGCGTTGACGTAGAACTCGCCGGCCACGCGGGCGGTCTGCTTGTCCTTGCCGAACGAGAACATGCCGACGCCCGGCACCAGCACGATCGCCGGGTCGGCGCCCCGGATGGCCGGGGAGTCGGGGGTGGCGTGCCGGTTGTAGTAGGCGGTGTAGTCCTCGCGGTAGGCGGCGTGCAGCTCGCGGAGCCGTTCGACGGCCTGCTCCACGGGCGCGTCCGGCGGCAGGTCGAGCACCAGCGGCGCGACCTTGGTCCGCAGGAAGTGGTCGGGGCAGGACGTGCCCAGGGCCGCCAGGCGCGGGTGCTCGGCGCGGGAGACGAAGTCCAGCACCTCCGGCGTGTCGGTGTAGTGGCCGACGACGCGGACGTCGGTGGAGGCCAGGCCCCTGATGTAGGGGAACAGGGCGGCGGCGCGCTCGCGGCGCTCCGCCTCCGGCAGGGTCTCGTAGATCACCGAGCCGAACGGGTCGGGGCGGCCGTGCTCGGCCAGGTACGCCTCCGCGGCGCGGATGATCTCCAGCGAGCGCGACTCGCACTCCTCCGACGTGGCGCCCCAGGCGGTGATGCCGTGACCGCCGAGGATACAGCCGATGGCCTGCGGGTTGGCCTCCTTGATGGCGGCGATGTCCAGGCCGAGCTGGAACCCGGGCCGCCGCCACGGCACCCACACCACCCGGTCGCCGAAGACGCGCCTGGTCAGCTCCTCGCCGTCGGCCGCGGTCGCGAGCGCGATCCCGGCGTCCGGGTGCAGGTGGTCGACGTGCCCGGCCTCGACCAGGCCGTGCATGGCGGTGTCGATCGACGGCGCGGCCCCGCCCTTGCCGTGCAGGCAGTAGTCGAACGCAGCGACCATCTCGTCCTCGCGCTCCACGCCCGGGTAGACGCCCTTGAGCGCGCGCAGCCGGTCGAGGCGGAGCACGGCGAGCCCCGACTCCTTCAGCGTGCCGAGGTCGCCGCCGGAGCCCTTGACCCAGAGCAGCTCGACCTCCTCGCCGGTGACCGGGTCGGGCGCGGCGCCCTTGGCCGAGGTGTTGCCGCCCGCGTAGTTGGTGTTGCGCGGGTCGGCGCCCAGGCGGTGCGAGCGTTCCAGCAGTTCCCTGATGACTTCCATGATTGCTCAGGCCCCCCAGCCGGCCTGGTTGCCGCCGACGCGCTCGGCGGCGATCTTCTCGAAATATCCGGACTTGGCGTACGCGGCCATCGGGTCGGGCGCCAGGCCCGACTCCTCACGCAGCTCGGCGAGGAGCGGCCGCACGTCGGTGTTGAAGGCGTCCATGAACACGGCGTTCGCGCCCAGCACGTCGCCCTCGGACTGCGCAGCGGCCAGCGCCTCGCGGTCCACGAGCAGGGCCTTGGCGGTGGCCTCCTGGACGTTCATGACGGAGCGGATCTGGCCCGGGATCTTGGGCTCGATGTTGTGGCACTGGTCCAGCATGAACGCCACACCGGTCTCGGGGTCGAGGCCGCCGCCGCGTACCACCTCGAACATGATGCGGAAGAGCTGGAACGGGTCCGCCGCCCCCACCATGAGGTCGTCGTCGGCGTAGAAGCGGGAGTTGAAGTCGAACCCGCCGAGCTTGCCCTCGCGCAGCAGGAACGCCACGATGAACTCGATGTTGGTGCCCGGCGCGTGGTGCCCGGTGTCCACCACGACCTGCGCCTTGGGGCCGAGCTTGACGCAGTGGGCGTACGCGGTGCCCCAGTCGGGCACGTCGGTGGCGTAGAAGGCGGGCTCGAAGAGCTTGTACTCCAGCAGGAAGCGCTGGCCCTCGCCGAGCCGGTCGTACACCTCGGCCAGCGACTCGGCCAGGCGGTCCTGGCGGGACCTGATGTCGTCCTGGCCCGGGTAGTTGATGCCGTCCGAGAACCAGAGCTTGAGCGTGTCGGAGCCGGTGGCGTCCATGATGTCCACGCACTCCAGCAGGTGGTCGGTCGCCTTGCGGCGCACCCGCGCGGAGGGGTTGGTGACGCTGCCGAGCATGTAGTCGTCGTCCTGGAAGACGTTGGAGTTGATGGCTCCGATGCCCACTCCCAGGTCACGGGCGTGCCTGGCCAGGTCGGCGTAGTCGTCCACCTTGTCCCACGGGATGTGCAAAGCGACCGTGGGGGCGATGCCGGTGAAGGCGTGCACCTGAGCGGCGTCGGCAAGCTTCTCGTACGGGTCGCGCGGCACACCCTGCTGCGTGAACACCTTGAACCTCGTGCCGCTGTTGCCGTACGCCCAGGACGGCGTCTCGATGTGCTGCGCCCGCAGCGCGGCCTTGATGTCAGTCATTACTCCCCGTTCAGTCCAGGTGGAAAACTTCGTCCAGCGGGTGCATGCCCTCGTCGGGCCGCCCGTCGAGGCTCTCGAAGAACGGCGCCATCTCGGCCTGCCAGCGGGCGTTGACCTCGGTCTCGGCCATCGCCTTCTTGGCGGCCTCGAAGTCCTCGGTCTCCAGGTAGCCGACGAGGAGGCCGTCGTCCCTGAGGAAGAGTGAGTAGTTGTGCCAGCCGGTACGCGCGAGCGCCTCTCGCATCTCCGGCCAGACGTCTCGGTGGCGTTCGCGGTACTCCGCCAGCCGCTCTGGGCGGACTTTCAGCAGGAAGCAGACGCGTTGCACTGACACTCCCTTCAAAACGTTTTAATCCTTCGTGCAGGAAACTACGATTACTGGTGCTCGCTGTCAATGCGCCGCCGGGTCCCCGTACGGGGTGGTGATCGCCTGGTTACGGTGACACGTTTTAATCCGGGAGCTTGTCGCCGACGAGGGCGAGGTTCTGGATGGCGGCCAGGCCGTACAGGGCCGTGGTGTTGGTGGAGACCCAGGACGCCTCGTCCGTCGGGTTGAGCGTCGTCGTGACCTTCTCCGACTTCCACGGCAGGGAGGGCGCGTACCCGTCCCCTGTGGCGAACTCCGTCCAGGCCCGGGACGCGAGGTCGTCGCGCTTGAGCCGGACCGCCGCGTACGCCGTCAGCCTGGAGTGCCCCTGCTTGAGTATGAGGTTGCCGAAGTCGGCGCCCGTCTCGGCGGCCTGCTCGGCCTTGGTGGCGTTGAACAGGCGGCAGTACTGGAGCCAGGCCCGCTCGAAGTCGGGCATGTCCACGAGGTCGATGAGCTCGGCGCAGATCTCGACCTGGCCGAACATGGCCGACAGATGCGACACCGACACCTTGCGGGCGGCCGGGGCGAACTCGCCGGTGTTGATGTTGTAGAGGCCCTCCCCGGTGACGAAGCCGTTGGGCATCGCGGCGATGGTCCGCATGGTGGCCTTGAGCTTCTTCTCCGCCACCGGGTCGCCGCCGCGTTCCCACTCGGTCAGCCAGGCGGCGGCCAGGCCGCTCCAGTCGGTGCCCAGCCCGATCGCGAGGGCCGTGGGGTCCGGCGTGTACGGCTCCGTGCGGATCTTGCGGAGCGGGTCGATGGCCAGGAACGTCTTGTCGGAGTCCACCAGCGCCCGCATGAGGTCCCCGGTGCGCTCGTCGGCCGTCAGGAAGTAGAAGAACCGGCGGTAGACGGCGGTCGAGATGCGCTGCTGCTTGGCGCTGCACCCCCAGTGCTGCACGTTGTGCCTGCTGCCGAGCCCGGCCCACGGCCCGAGGTGGTAGACGTCCACCTCGCCGGTGTGCCGGGTCATCGCCTCCGCGAACCTGAAGATGTCGGAGCGCCCCGAGCGCAGGTACGCGTACCAGAGCCACAGGTCCGGCGACAGCTCCGAGTTGTCCCAGGCATAGCCCCCGACGTCGTAGCGCCACACATGCCGGTCCTCGTCGAAGGTGTGCATGATGTCGCCGTAGTCCCAGAAGCCGTACCAGTGACGCTGCTCGACCTGCTTCCTGTAGTAGTCGAAGAGGAAGTCGAGATGGTCCTCGATGGTCTTCTGCTGCGGTGTCGAGCGGTCGACCGGGCTGAACAGGCCGCCGAACACCTTGGCCGCCGCCAGGTGCGCGGGCGGCGCGACGATCAGCGGCGGCGTGCGCACGGCGTCCGCCATCGCCCCGAGCCGGGCGGCGTCAGGGGTGGCGGCCAGCGCCCAGAACGTCAGCTCCGTGGTGCGCGCGATGCCGAGGGGCGTGCCGAAGCCCGGCTCGTAGTCCTCGTACGTGATGTTGAGGCCCTCGAGCTGCTCCGGGTAGGTGTCCTGGCCCATGCCGTCGTGGTAGAAGCGGGTGTCCATCGGCCCGGCCTCCGGCGACCAGAGCCAGACCGTGACCTCGGCCTCGTCCGAGGCGGCGCCCCTGATGTCGAGCTGGGTGGGGTGCCGCTGCCAGAAGTCGCGCATGCCGAACGCGAGGCCGCCGCTCGCTCCGCCGACGTACCCGAAGCCGGAGGCCCGCCTGCCCTGGTCGACGGCGACCCAGCCGTACCCTTTCTTGGTGCGCTTCTTGAGCGTGAAGCCCTCCGAGGAGAGCTGGGCGAGCGTGTAGTCGCCCCAGTCGGGGATGAGGTGGACGCGGCTGCTGACGCGGATGTCCCAGGTGGCGATGTCCGGCAGCCGCTGCCCGGCCACCTGCGCCTTGCGCACGGCCGCGCCCGGGTCGCGGCGCAGCCCCGTGATGCCCTTGACGGCCTCGGCGAGCAGGCCGTGCCCGTCACCGACGAACCGGATGTGCCGGTTGTACGGCTCGTCCCGCATGGGGACGCGGAAGCGCACGCCCAGCCCGGCGACGAAGTCGTGCTGCCCGTCGCGGTCGAACACGAACGTGTGGACCATCCGCACGTTCTCCGCCCCGGCGTAGAAGTAGAGCCGGATCGTGAACGGCAGCCACGACTTGCCCTTCTTCGAGGTGTGGCGGCCCTCGACGCGGACGACCGCCCGCACCGGTCCTGACTGCTCCACCTCCACCTTGGAGATGTCACTGAGGTAGGAGTCGATCTCGACGGTCCGGTCGTCACCGTCGTCGATCTTGCCCTGCCGGAGGCTGACGAGCTGCCCCTTGCGGGCGATCTCGGTCTCGCCGCGCCAGATCTGGCTGATCAGCTCGCTGCCGCTCTTGCGTACGCGGGCGCGGATCACGCCGGTGTCCACGTCCACGTACTGCTTCTCGTCCTTGACCGTGACCGGCCTGGCGGGAGCGGCCGTCGTACCCGCCCGCAGCGTGTAGGTCTCCGCCGCGGGCGTCTGGGGGCCGAGCGCGTGGGCCGTCCACTTCAGCGTCCCGTCCGGCCAGTACGCCAGCGGCCACGTCTGCACCGGCACGGCCGTGCCGTCGGCCGCCGTGAGCGCGAACGCCTGCTCCTTGGCCACCGCGCCCTTGGGCCACGGCACACCCCAGGTGGTGCCGGGGACCTCGGCGGGCTTGTCCTCGAGCCAGCGCAGAGTGACGTCGGGGACGGCCAGGGCCGCCACAGCCGGCGAGTCCAGCACCGAAGCCAGCGGGACGGCGGCTCCTGCCGCGGCTAACCCCTTCAACGCGTCGCGTCGTGATATCTCGGACATGGTGTGCTGCACCTCCGTGCGGAGATCGGGGGGTGACGGAGTGGTACTGCTTTCCTAATAGCTGGGGCGCGTCAGGCGGGGATCACGCGGACGTCGCCCGCCGCCACCGTGACGGGCTCGCCCCCGGGCGGGGTCACGACAGCGTCCTCGCCCGTGTGGTTGATGGCGAACAGGTAGGAGCGGCCGTCCGTGTGCGAGCGCCGTACGACCTCCACCCCCGCAGGGGCGTCGGCGGCGGGCCCGACCCCGGCCTCGGCTGTCACGGCGGCGATGACCTCGGCCAGGCCGTCGTCGTCGAGCCTGGTGGTGAGGTAGTGCGCGAACCCCTCGCCCCACTCGTTGCGGGTCCAGGCGGGCTCCCCGGTGGCGTACGCGTCGAGCACCTTCGCGCCGGTGGCCTGCGCCACCTCGCTCCACACGCTCCCCGACCAGCCCGAGGCCAGCCGGATCGGCCCGTCGAGGGGGAAGAACTCCTCGACGCTCACCCCCAGCAGGTCGCGCCACGCCCCGGGGTAGCCCCCGAGCCGCACCCGGTCGTGCTCGTCCACGATCCCGCTGTACGGGCCCACGAGCGCGACCCCGCCCCGCTCCACGAACCGGACGAGGTTGGCCGCCCCCGCGTCGCTCACCAGGTAGAGCGCGGGCACCAGCACGAGGCGGTAGCCGGTCAGGTCGCCCTCCGGGTGGGCCAGGTCGCAGGTGACGCCGGCCCGCCAGAGCGCGGCGTGCCAGCGCTTGGCCTCCTCCACCGGGTCCAGCTCGGTGCTGGGCTGTGCGGGGTGGTCCTGGGCCCACACGCTGGAGTGGTCGACGAGGATCGCGACGTCGGCCTCGACCGTGCTGCCCGTCACGCCCTCCAGCCCGGCCAGCTCGGCGCCGAGCGCGCGCACCTCGCGCCAGACCTTGGTGTTCGTGCCCGCGTGGGGCACCATCGCCGAGTGCCACTTCTCCGCGCCCGCGCGGGAGGCCCGCCACTGGAAGAACATGATCCCGTCCGCTCCCCTGGCCAGGTGGGACAGGGAGTTGCGGCGCAGCTCGCCGGGCTTCTTGGCGAGGTTGCGCGGCTGCTGCCAGTTGACCGCGCTGGTCGAGTGCTCCATCAGCAGCCAGGGCCGGCCGCCGTTGAGCGAGCGGGCGTAGTCGGCGGCGAAGGCCAGGTCGATGTGCGGCTCCGCGCGGGCGCCCATCAGGTAGTGGTCGGTGGAGACGACGTCCATCTCGGCGGCGAAGGCCCAGCAGTCCATGTCCCAGTGCGCGCCCGCCATCAGGTTCGTGGTCGCGGGCACGTCGGGGGTGATCTTCTTGAGCAGGTCGCGCTCGGCGATGTAGAGCTCGATCAGCGCGTCGGAGCTGAAGCGCCGGTAGTCGAGCTGCTGGCCCGGGTTCGGGAAGGTGGGGGTGGCGCGCGGCGGCAGGATCTGGGCCCACTCGCTGTAGCGCTGGGACCAGAACGCGGTGCCCCACGCCTCGTTGAGCGCGTCGAGCGAGGAGTAGTGCGAGCGCAGCCAGGCGCGGAAGGCCGCGGCCGAGGTGTCGCAGTAGCAGCGCGCGTTGTGGCAGCCGTACTCGTTGTGCACGTGCCACAGGGCCAGCGCCGGGTGGTCGCGGTAGCGCGTGGCCATCTGCTCGGCGACGCGCAGCGCCTTCTCGCGGTAGATCGGCGAGCTGGGGCAGAAGCCCTGCCTGCTGCCGTGGTACAGCCGCCGCCCGTCGGCGTCCACCGGCAGCGCCTCCGGGTACGTGTCCCCGAACCAGGGCGGCGGTGCGGCGGTCGGCGTGGCCAGGTTGGCCTTGATCCCGTTCGCGGCCAGCAGGTCCATCACGCGGTCGAACCAGCCGAACTCGAACACGCCCTCCACCGGCTCGAGCAGCGACCAGGAGAAGATGCCGACGCTGACCCGGTTGACGCCGGCCTCGCGCATCAGCGCGACATCCTGCTCCCACGTCTCCTCGGGCCACTGCTCGGGACTCCAGTCCCCGCCGTAGGCGATGACGTCCGGCATGAAGCCTGCCTTTCGATTAACTGTTAGCGCTCACAGCGTGTCACGCCTGCGTTCACGGGGGATTAAAACGTTCCTCAACAGCGTCGCACAAGGCCTTTCATGCTGCCGCGGGCGGGTTCGCGCTGATCAACAAGGGTGATTGCCCAGGCAGGCAGGGCGAATCGAGGGGCGACCCGTGATCCTGCCGTTATTCGAACGTTATGAAACCAGAGGATTTGCGCGCACGTGCGATGGCGGATACAAACGTTTTACTAACTGCGCCGCGCCGGGCCGCCCCACTCGCGGCTCCACCCCTGCACGACTGGCACAAACGTGGTTTGTACGTTTTAATAGATCCTCATGGCCCTGGTCAGCATCAAGGACGTCGCCGCGCACGCCGGCGTCTCCCCAGGCACGGTCTCCAACGTACTCAACCGGCCCGGCAAAGTCGCACCCGCCACCCGGGAGCGCGTGGAGGCGGCGATCAGCGAGCTGGGGTTCGTCCGCCACGGCTCGGCCTCGACGCTGCGCGCCGGGCACAGCAGGACGATCGGCCTGAGCGTGATCGACATCGGCAACCCGTTCTTCACCGAGGTCGCGGCCGGGGTCGAGGACGTGGCCAGCGAGCTGGGCTACGCGGTGATCCTGGGCAACTCGGCGGGCTCGCAGGACAAGGAGGACCGCAACCTGCGGGTGCTGGCCGAGCACCGGGTGCGCGGCGTCCTGATCACGCCGTCCGGCGAGGACCCCGGCAGGCTCGACCGGCTGCGCGAGCGCGGCATCAGCGTGGTGCTGGTCGACCATCCGGCGCACCGGCCCGACCAGTGCGCGGTGGCCGTGGACGACGTCGCCGGCGGCCGGGCCGCCGTCACGCACCTGCTGGCCAAGGGCGCGCGCAGCGTCGCCTACGTGACGGGGCCGCTGACGATCAGGCAGTGCGTCGAGCGCCGGGAGGGCGCGAAGGGCGCGATGCGGGCGGCCGGGCTCGACCCCGACGACCTGAAGGTCGCCGAGGCCGCCACGATGACGGCCCGCGCGGGCGAGAAGGCCGCCGCCGACCTGATCGCGGGCGGCCTGCCCGAGGCGGTGTTCTGCGCCAACGACCTGCTCGCGCTCGGCGTGCTGCGCGCGCTGCTGCGGTCCGGCGTTCGGGTTCCTGAGGACGTGGCGCTGATGGGGTACGACGACATCGACTTCGCCGCCGCCTCCACCGTGTCGCTCAGCTCGATGCGGCAGCCGACGTACCAGCTCGGCCGGATCGCCACCGAGCTGCTGCTGGACGAGTGCGACAACCCGGACACGCACGCGCACCAGCACATCATGTTCCAGCCGGAGCTCGTCGCCAGGGAGTCCACTGAATGAGCCGCCGTTTCGCCGCCGTCGACCTCGGAGCCTCCAGCGGCCGGGTGATGCTGGCCGATCTGTCCGACGGCCTGGAGCTGACCGAGGTCCGCCGCTTCCCCAACGGGCCGATCGAGCAGGCGGGCCGCCTCTACTGGAACATCACCGAGCTCTACGGGGAGATCATCGCCGGCCTGCGCGGCGCGGGCCCGGTGTCGTCCATCGGCGTGGACTCGTGGGCGGTCGACTACGGGCTGCTCGACGAGTCGTACGGCCTGCTGGGCAACCCGGTGCACTACCGCGACGACCGCACGCAAGGGGTGTCCGAGCGGGTGGCCGAGCAGGTCGGGGCGGAAGCGCTCTACGACGTGTCCGGGCTGCAGGTGCTGCCGTTCAACACGATCTACCAGCTGCTGGCCGACGACCGGCTCGGCGAGGCGAAGACGATGCTGCTGATCCCCGACCTGATCGGCTACTGGCTCACCGGAGAGGTGGGCGCGGAGGTGACCAACGCCTCGACGACGGGACTGCTCGACGTACGCACCAGGTCGTGGGCGTTCCCCCTGATCGAGCAGCTCGGGCTGCCCGCCGGGCTCTTCCCGCCGCTGCGGCAGCCCGGCGAGGCGGTCGGCAAGCTGCGGCGGGACGTGTCCGACGTGGTCGGCGGGTGGTCCGCGCCCGTCATGGCAGTGGGCTCGCACGACACCGCCTCGGCCGTGGCCGCCGTTCCCGCGTCCGGTCCCGCGTTCGCCTACATCTCGTGCGGCACGTGGTCGCTGGCCGGTGTGGAGCTGCCGGAGCCGGTGCTGACACCCGAGAGCCGGGCCGCGAACTTCACCAACGAGGCGGGCATCGACGGCACCGTCCGCTATCTGCGCAACGTCATGGGGCTGTGGCTGCTGCAGGAGTGCCTGCGCGCCTGGCCCGGCTCCGACCTGGGCGAGCTGCTGAAGGCCGCGGCGGGCGAACGGCCGTTCGCGGCCGTGGTCAACCCGGACGAGCCCGCGTTCCTGCCGCCGGGTGACATGCCGGCCAGGATCGCCGCCGAGTGCCGCCGCACTGGCCAGGAGCCTCCGGCGTCCCCGGCCGCGTACGTGCGGTGCGTGCTGGAGAGCCTGGCGCTCGGGCACCGGCTGGCGGTGCGGCAGGCGATGGAGCTGTCGGGGCGCGACGTCGAGGTCGTCCACCTGGTGGGCGGCGGCTCGCGTAACGAGCTGCTGTGTCAGCTGACCGCCGACGCCTGCGGGCTGCCGGTGGTGGCCGGGCCCGGGGAGGCGACCGCGCTCGGCAACGTGCTCGTGCAGGCACGGGCGGCAGGTCTCGTCTCGGACCTGGAGGAGATGCGCGCGCTGGTCGCCTCCTCCCAGCCGCTGCGCCGCTACGAACCGTCCGGTGACTCCCAGGCGTGGGCAGCGGCGGCCGCCCGCATCCTCTGACCTCCCTCCATGATGACCTCGACTTACCGGCCTGAATGCTGGCTCACCCCAAGCGCTGAGCCTCGCCTCTCCCCGATCGAGGGCACCGGCCTGTTCGCCATCGAGCGGATCCGCCAGGACGAGGTCGTGATGCGGTTCGGCGGACGGGTCATCAGCGACGAGGCTCTGGCGCGCCTCACCCCGCCCTACAGCAGCCTCACCGTCGAGGAAGGCGTCCACCTGCTTCTCGACCCCGCTCACCCGGTGCGCTACGGCAACCATTCCTGCGACCCCAACCTCTGGCACCGCGACGCGACAACGGTGATCGCACGACGCGACATCGGCCCAGGCGAGGAACTCACCATCGACTACGCCACGCTCACCGGCGTCGAAGCCTGGTCGATGGCCTGCCGTTGTGACACGCCTGTCTGCCGTCGCGTCGTCACCGGCAACGACTGGCGACTGTCACGACTGCAGGCCACCTACGGCACCCACTGGAGCCCGCCCCTGCTCGAGCGCATCAAAGCCGCCGTACGTGAGTGATGGTCAGGGCGTCGTGTCCGTCATGCGGAAGGCGGCCAGTTCCTTGGCGGCCTCGTTCAGGTCCTTGGCGGTGTCGATGGCTCGCCAGTACACCCCTTGCGGCAACTCGTAACCCGCCAGGCGGCGCTGGCGCGCCAGGCGGGGGAACGTGCTGCGCTCGTGGTCGCCGAGATCCGGGAGCATCGCGGCGAACGGGGCGGAGAAGACGTAGACACCGGCATTCACCGGATAGGGCGACGGCGGAGCCTCGACGAAGTCCAGGACGTTGCCGAAACGGTCGACGTCGACGGTCCCCCAGGGGAGTCGAGGGCGAGCCAGGGCGAGGGTGGCATGGGCGTCACGCGCATGGTGGAAGTCCGCCATGGCGCGCAGGCTGAAGCGGGTCCAGATGTCGCCGTTGGTGGCGTACCAGGGCTCGCTCGGGCGGGGCAGTGAGGCGGCGGCGAACTTCAGCCCGCCACCGCGTCCGAGCGCTTCGGCCTCGACCACCGGGACCACTTTGAGCGGCAGGTGTGCCGTGCTCAGCCAGTCGAGCACCACCTCGGAGAGGTAGCCGCAGGAGATGACGGCGTCGGTGACTCCCTCCGCCGCCAGCCATTCCAACTGGTGACCGATGATGGGAAGGCCGGTGCCCGGGATCTCGACCATCGGCTTGGGCCGGGTGTCGGTGTAGGGGCGCAGGCGTGATCCGTGCCCGCCGGCGAGGATGACGGCCTGGGTCACCGGCCGCGATACCGGCGGCGACTCACCAGCGGACGGAATGAGATCGTCGGAAGTCATGTCCGCAATCTAGACGCGGACGAGCCAGGCACCGAATCCGCCCGGCGGTTAAACCGGTGGCTCGAACCCTGCCGTGGTCCTTACTGTTCCCCGCATGCCCTCCTACGTTCATCCGCTGGCCTGGCTCCTGGCACTCGAAGGCGTGGCGCTGCTGCGGACCCAGGCCGGTGATCTCGGCGACGAGGAGTACGTGGCGCGGCGGATCGCCGAGATCCGCAGGCTGACCGCCGACCGGGACCTGGCCTGCCACGAACCCCGGTGGGGCGAGGTGTCCGGCGGGCACGGCGGCCCGCTCGCCCAGCGATGGTGCCCCGAGGCGGCCGCGGCCGCCTACCACGACACCCCTGCCGTGATCATCTGGCATCTCCGCCGCCCCCAACGCTGAGGTTTCAGGCGGGCGCACCTCATGCGCGGGTCGATTACGTGTGAGGTAATCGCCGCGGCACAGGAGGCGCTGGCAAGGTGGGTCCGTCCAATCCGGTTGTGGGTCTGAGGAGGCCGGCCATGTCGGTGGTTGCCACGTCTATGAGCACGCGTGCTGTGGTGGAGGAGTTGCTGCGCCGGATCGGTGAAGGCGACCCGGAACAGATCGCTGAGATGTACGCCGAGCACAGCGACTGGAAGCTGGACTGGCCCGAGGCGGAGCACGGCCGCGCCGCCACACCGTGGATCCGGCACCGGTCCAGCCGTGCTGATGCCGCTGCCCACTACCGGGAGATCGCCGAGCATCACGTTCCTGAGCAGGTGGACACTCAGGTCGAGCGCATTCTGGTCGACGGTGATGACGCGGTCGTGCTGGGTGAGATTCGGCAGACCGCCCGATCCACCGGGCGCGCCTATCGCGCCCGGTTCGCCTTGCATCTCAGCGTCGAGAACGGTCTCGTCACACGGCACCACGTCTATGAAGACAGTCTTGCCGTCGCCCAGGCCTTCGCGCACTGATCATTCGATGGAACGCGCCCTGCCACAGCTCGCGGGCGGGACGGTTCCGGGGCGCGGGCCCCGGGGACGTACGATCGGCAGATGACCGAAAAGACCGAAACCACGCCTGGGTGGCTCTCGCCGGAAGAACTCGAATCGGTGCGGGGCCAGCTGCCGATCCTCTACGTCGACGCCGTGCCGGTGCGGGTCGACGACACCGGCGTGGTCACCCGCGTCGGCCTGCTGCTGCGCATCTTGTCGGACGGCACGGTCAGCCGGGCGCTGGTCTCGGGGCGGGTGCTCCACCACGAGCGCATCCGCGACGCGCTCCTGCGCCACCTTGAGAAGGATCTCGGGCCCGTGGCGCTTCCGCGCATCCCGGCCTCGCCGCAGCCTTTCACCGTGGCCGAGTACTTCCCCACTCCGGGGGTGACCCCGTACCACGATCCGCGCCAGCACGCGGTCTCCCTGGCCTACATCGTGCCGGTCGCGGGTGACTGCCGGCCCCGGCAGGACGCCCTTGACCTGGAGTGGTTCACGCCTGAGGACGCCCTGTCGCCGTCGGTGCAGCAGGAGATGTCGGGCGGGCACGGCGTGCTGGTGAAGCAGGCCCTCGCCCACGTGGGCCGCCTGCCCTGACGCGGAAGTCATGCGGGCGGCCGCCGGCCGCGAAGCGGGCGCGGGCCGTGATCGGGACCGCGCCCGGGAGCGGGAAGCCCACGGTGATCGACCTTCCCGGGTCCACCACCGGCACGGTGCGGGCCCGGGCGCCGTTCAAGCTCAGCCGGACCTTGCGCCACGGCACCGGCGAGCCGTTGTGCAGGGTGACCAGGACCCGGCCGCCGGTGAGCTCGGTCTTCAGCCCGTACGGGACGCGCGGGTCGGCGCCGATGGAGTCGTCGAGCAGGGCCGTCAGCTCGCCGGCCAGCTCGACCCTGGTGGCGGCCAGGTCGCGGCGCTCCCCCGGGTCGGCGGCCAGGTCGTACAGCTCGATCCGGCCCCCTGGCCCGGCGCCCGCGATGTGCGGGGCGAACCGGAGCAGCTTCCACCGGCCCCGGCGGATCGCCTGCATCTTGCGTGGCCGGTTCCACACGAGATGGTCGTGCTCGGGCGCGCCGTCGCCGGTGAGCAGGCCGCGGAAGGACAGGCCGTCGAGGTGGGCGGGCACCGGCACCCCGGCCAGGTCGGCCAGCGTCGGCAGCACGTCCCACGACGCCACCGGCTGCTCGACCACGCGCGGGCGTAACCGCGGCGACCAGGCGATCAGCGGCACGCGGATGCCGCCCTCGTACAGGTTGCGCTTGACGCCCCGTAAGGGCCCGTTGGAGTCGAACAGCTCCGGCGTCACGCCCTTCTCGTGGTGGGGGCCGTTGTCGCTGGTGAACAGCACGAGCGTGCGCTCGGCGACGCCCGCCCCGCGCAGCGCGCGCACCAGCGCGGCCACGTCGGAGTCGAGCCGGGACACCTGCGCCGCGTGCCGCCGGTTCGGACCGCTCCAGGGCCGCCGCTCGTACGGCCCCGCGTCGCCGGGGAGGACGCTCGGCGAGTGGGGCAGGTTGGTCGGGAAGTAGAGCAGGAACGGGTCGTCGCCGGCCTGCCGGATGAACTCGATCGCCCGCCGGCGGAACAGGTCCGGCGCGTACGACCTGCCGCCGAGCCACACCTTGGCGCCGTTGTGCCACAGGTACCCGGGGAAGTACTGGTGGGCGTGGGCGTGGCCGATGTAGCCGAAGAACTCGTCGAAGCCGCGCTCGTTCGGATGGGACGCCTGCCCCGGCCGGTCGGGGCCGAAGCCCCACTTGCCGATGCAGGCCGTGCGGTAGCCGGACAGCCGCAGCAGCTCGGCAAAGGTGAGGTCGGCGTCGGTGAGCGAGTGCTGCGGCCCGCCCTCCGGGTTCTCGCGTACGGTGCCGTGGCCGGCGTGCAGCCCCGTGAGCAGCGCGCAGCGCGACGGGGCGCAGAGCGGCGCCCCCGAGTACGCCGTCTCGAAGCGCACGCCCTCGGCCGCCAGCCGGTCCAGGTTCGGCGTGCTGATCAGGCGCTGCCCCTGGCTGCCGATCTCGCCCCAACCGAGGTCGTCGGCCAGGATCACGACGATGTTGGGGCGGCCCGGTAAGCCCGTGGCGGCATCAGCGGGTGCGGGCAGGGCGAGGCCGGCGAGGGTTCCGGCGAGCATGGTACGGCGCGAAGGCCCGTCGATCACGAACCGCAACCTATCGGAGGCTCCGGCGAATGGCGGGCAAACCACCGGCGAACTATCAGTAGCCCCACAGACCGCACATCTCGCGCAGCTCGGCGGGCACCTCGTCCGCCGACGGGAGGGGACGGCCCTGGACGACCGTGCCGGCGCGGATCTTGTCGCGCCAGTCGCCGATGCCCTTGACGAAGGCGCCGTGGTCCTTCTCGCCGTAGTTCAGCATGACCGGCTCGAACTCCAGGCCCAGGAAGAGGCAGAGCCGCCGCAGCTCCCGCTCGGGCTCGGCCACCAGCTCCTCATAGCGCATGGTCAGCCCGTCGAGGTGGGTGCGGGCCTCCTCCAGGTAGGTCATGTAGCTCAGCGTGCGCGGCACGGCCTCCTCCATGGGCCGCCTGTCGGGGTCGGCCTCGTGCCAGGACTGCACGATGGACATGGGGTGGCGCAGCAGGAAGACGAAGCGCGCGTCCGGCCAGCAGGCGGAGATGCGCCGCCAGGCGAACACGTTGCTCGGCGTCTTCTCGACCAGGATCGGCTTGCCGCTGCGGGTCAGCTCGCGGTGGAGCAGCCGGTCCCACACGATGTGCTCGATGTCGCTGTGGGTGTGGCCGAGGGCCTCCATGGCCTGCCGTACGGGTTCGGTGCCGAGCCCGGCGCTGACCCGCCTGAAGTGCGTCTCGATGGGTGAGTGCACCCGGGAGTGGCTGTTGAGCATGACCCGCAGCAGCGTGGAGCCCGACCGGACGGACGACAGCAGGAAGACCGGCTCGCGCAGCAGCCGGTCGTGCGCGGGATCGACGGGCGGCCGCACCACGTCGCCGGGCAGCCGCTGGAGCACCAGCGGCGGCGGTGGCGGCGGCTTCGGCGGCTCCTTCCGCGGCCGCCGCGTCAACGTGTATCCCGTCAGGCCCTCCAGCGTCGTGTTGGCCCGGTACCTCCAGCTCATGGGCCTACAAGGTAGACACAGCCCGTGAACCCCAGGTGAATCCCGCCTGTGAACCTTTACCCGCGCTTGTGGACGACGCGTTCGTGCACGGCCGCGTACGTGTTGCGCAGCGCCGCCATCGACTCGTCGTAGGACGCCTGCGCGACCCCCGTGAACAGGCAGTCGACCACCATGAGCTGCGCGATGCGGCTGCCCAGCGCACCCGAGCGGAACTTCGTCTCCCTGGCGGCCGTCGTGAGCACCACGTCGGCCGCGCGGGCCAGCGGCGAGTCGCGGAAGTTCGTGATCGCCACGGTGGCGGCGCCGGACTTGCGGGCGATCGACAGGAATTCGACGCTGTCCACGGTGGCGCCGGTGTGTGAGACGGCCACGGCCACGCAGGCGGAGTCGAGCGTGGCCGCCGACGTCCAGGCCGAGTGGGAGTCGTGCCAGTTGATGGCGGTACGACCGATGCGCGACAGCTTCTGCTGCAGGTCGAGCCCCACGAGGGAGCTCGCGCCCACGCCGAAGCTGTCGATCCTGCGGGCGCCGAGCAGCAGCGAGACGGCGGCGCCGAGCGCCTCCATGTCCAGTGCGCGGGCCGTGTCGGCGATGGACAGCGTCTCGTTCGTCGCCACCTTGGAGACGATGCCCTCCAGGCTGTCGTCGCGGTCGATGTCGCCGGACGCCTCCGGCAGGCTCGACGTGGTCAGCTCCTCGCGCGCCACGGCCCTGGCCAGGTCGATCCTGAGATCCTTGTAGTGGGCGTACCCCATGCGCTGGTAGAAGCGCACCACCGAGGTCGTCGAGGTCGCGCAGCGGACGGCCAGCTCGGCGATGGACAGGTTGGCCGCGCCGGCGGGGTCGCCGACGAACTCCTCCGCGATCCGCCGCTCCGACGGCCGCAGCGCGGGCATGGCGGCCCGGATGCGGATCAGTATGGTGCCGTCGTCCTCGGCCATCCCCGCCCATCCCCGCAAAGGAAAAGAAAGTACCTCGGTGGTAAGGTCTGCGTAATTTTATGACCCACACCCCCGAGGAGACCACATGCCCCGTGGCGCCCTCTCCGCAGCCGGCGTCGCCGCCGTGCTGTCCATCGCACTCACCAGTTGCTCCTCATCCTCCGGTCCGGCCCCGAGCACCGGCGGCGCCGCCTCCGGCAAGACCCTCGTGGTCGGCGTGACCTCCGACCCGGACACGCTCTTCCCCTGGAAGGCCACCCAGTTCCAGGCCGTGAACGTGCTGCAGAACCTGTACGGGACGCTCACCGAGTTCGACAAGGACCTGAACGTGGTGCCCGGCCTGGCCGAGTCGTGGCAGACCTCGGACGACGGCAAGAAACTCACACTCAAGCTCCGGCAGGGCGTCACGTTCGCCGACGGCAGCGCGTTCGACTCCAAGGACGTCAAGTCGTCCCTGGACAAGATCATGGACGAGAAGACGGCGGCCGTGGCCCGGGCGTCGCTGTCGTCGGTGAAGTCGGTCGAGGCTCCCGACGCGGGCACCGTGGTGCTGGAGCTGACCGGCCCCGACGCCGCCCTGCCCGCGAACCTGGCCACGGTCAACATGGCGATGCTCTCCTCCGACGACACCGAGGACAAGCTCAACACGACCCCGAACGGCACGGGCCCGTTCAAGCTCAAGAACCGCGTGGCGAGCCAGTCGATCACGCTGGCCGCGAACGACGCGTACTGGGGCGAGAAGCCGAAGGCACCGGCGGTCGAGTTCCGGGTCATCCCCGACGAGTCGTCCATCGTGTCGGCCATGCAGTCGGGCAACGTGCAGCTGGCGGTCTTCAACGACCCGCTCGTCGCGCAGACCGCGCAGGGCGGCGGCACGATCACCGTGGCCAAGACGCCGCAGCTCAACTACCACGTGCTGCAGCTCAACGCGCAGCACGGCGACCTCAAGGACGTCAACGTGCGGCTGGCGATCCAGTGCGCGATCGACCGCAAGCAGGTGCTCGACACCGCCGCGCTGGGTGAGGGCGAGGTGACCGGGCCGATCACCGCCCCGCTGTTCAAGTCGGACCCGAACAAGCGCCCCTGCCCGGCCCGTGACCTGGCCAAAGCGGCCGAGTACCTGGGCAAGGCGGGCAAGTCCGGCGGGGTGACCGTCAAGACGATCGTCTCCCAGGGCGAGTACGCGACCTCGGTCAACGAGGCCCAGAACCTCAAGGCCCAGCTCGCCGAGGCCAAGATCAACCTGGACCTGGAGGTGCTGGAGTCGGGCGCGTTCGTGGACCGCTGGGTGGCCGCCGACTTCGACGCCGCCGTCGCGCTCAACGGCGGACGTCCCGACCCCGACGGCTCCTACGGCCGCTACTTCACCAGCAAGGGCAACCTGAACAAGGTCGCCGGCTACAGCTCGCCCGAGCTGGACAAGCTCTTCGCCGAGGGCAAGGCCACCACCGACCAGGCCGCGCGCAAGGCGATCTACGACCAGGTCTCGGCCGAGCTGGAGGAGAACGCCCCCTGGATCTGGCTGTTCTCCGGCTACACCTACACTGCCACGACGGCAGGTGTGCAGGGGTTCGTGCCGATGGCCAGCGGCTCGCTGCAGTTCCTGCGGACCACCTCCGTCAGCTGATGAGGCGTACGCGCAACCGCGTCATCAGCACGGTGGGCACCCTGTTCGGGGTGGCCGTGCTCGTGTTCGTCATGCTCAGGGCGATCCCCGGCAGCCAGATCACGGCGGGGCTCGGCACCGAGGCCGCGGCGCTCACCCCCGCCCAGCGGCAGGCCCTGGAGCAGTACTACGGGCTCGACCAGCCGCTGGTCACGCAGTTCTTCTCGTGGCTCGGCAACATGGTCACGGGGAACCTCGGCTACTCGGCCCGCCAGCAGCAGAGCGTGCTCGACCTGACCCTGCACTCGCTGCCGGTGACGGTCGAGCTGGCGGTGCTCTCGATCGTGCTGGCGCTGCTGATCGGGGTGCCGCTCGGCATGCTGGCGGCCTCCAGGACCAACTC
The DNA here is from genome assembly GCF_040674955.1 of Nonomuraea sp. NPDC049695. Classification (NCBI taxonomy): domain Bacteria; kingdom Bacillati; phylum Actinomycetota; class Actinomycetes; order Streptosporangiales; family Streptosporangiaceae; genus Nonomuraea; species Nonomuraea sp. NPDC049695. Next base: position 33,989 of record NZ_JBFANV010000017.1, read on the forward strand.
GCCCAGGGACGCCCTCGGCCAGCTGGTGAGCCTGGCGGGGCTGTCGGTCCCGGCGTTCCTGCTGGCCACCACCCTGCTGTCGGTCTTCGCGGCGTCGTTCGGCTTCAACCCCAACGGGCAGGGCTTCGCCACGCTCTTCGAGGACCCGCTGCTCAACCTGGAGCAGATGCTCCTGCCCGCGCTGGTGCTGGGCTTCGGCATCGCGGCGCCGATCCTGCGCACCACCCGCACGGCGGTGCTGGAGGTCCGCTCGAACGACTTCGTCCGCACCGCCCGCGCCAAGGGCGTGCCGGAGCGGCGGCTGCAGGTCAAGCACGTGCTCGGCAACGCGCTCGTGCCGATCGTGACCATGACGGGCCTGCAGTTCGGCTACCTGCTGGGCGGCGCGGTCGTGGTGGAGCAGATCTTCTCCGTGCCGGGGATCGGCAGGCAGGTGCTGCTGGGCATCCAGCAGAAGGAGTACGCGGTGGTGCAGAGCACGGTCCTGGTGATCGCGCTGGCGTTCGTGCTGGTGAACCTGCTGACGGACGTGCTCTACCGGATCATCGACCCGCGGGTGAGGGCGTCGTGAGGCGAAGTCCGGCCCTGCTGACGGGAGCGGCGATCCTCCTGCTGCTGGCCGTCGTGGCGGCGCTGTCTTACGCCGGGCTGCTGCCGTACGACCCGATCGCGCAGCACCCGCCGTCGCGGTTCATGGCGCCCTCGGGCGCGCACCTGTTCGGCACCGACCAGTTCGGCCGGGACGTCTTCTCGCGGGTGGCGGCCGGGGTGGGCAACTCGGCGCTCATCGCGGTCGTCGCGGTGGCGTTCGCGACCGTGGTGGGCACGCTGGGCGGGCTCGTGTCCGGCTTCTACCGCGGCTTGGCCGACGGGGCGATCGGCGGGGTGACGAACGTGCTGTTCGCGTTCCCGCCGCTGCTGCTGGCGCTGTCGCTGGCGTCGGTGCTGGACCGCAACTGGTTCACGATCGCCGTGGCCATCGCCATCGTGTACGTGCCCATCTTCATCCGCGTCACCCGGGGCCCGGTGCTGTCGCTCAGGGAGATCGAGTACGTCAGGGCGGCCGTCTCGACCGGCATGAGCCGCTGGCAGATCATGCTCCGGCACGTCCTGCCGAACATCACCTCGATCGTCGTCATCCAGATCGCGCTGTCGCTGTCCTGGGCGGTGCTGACCGAGGCGTCGCTGAGCTTCCTCGGCCTGGGCACGCCGCCGCCCGCGCCGTCGCTCGGCTCGATGATCTTCGAGGCGCGCAGCCTGGTCCTCATCGCCCCGTGGACGCTGATCGCGCCGGGCGCGGTCGTCGTCCTGCTGGTCGTGGGCCTGAACCTGCTCGGCGACGGCCTGCGTGACACTCTCGACCCACGGAACCGAGGCAGGCGGTGAATCTCATTCTGGTGGCTCAGGCGCGGACGGGCAGCAGGCTACGGGGGACGGCTTCCGGGGAGTGGGCATGAGAGTTCTGGGGATGATCTCCGGCACGTCGCACGACGGGATCGACGTGGCCGTGGTGGACTTCCGCCTCGTCGGCGGCCTGCTCGAAGGCCGCGTCGGCCACACGGCGAGCACGCCGTACCCGGCGGAGCTGCGGGCCCGGCTGATCGCGGCGCTGCCGCCCGCGCGGACGACGCTGGCCGAGGTGTGCGTGCTCGACACGCTCATCGGGCAGAGCTTCGCCGACGCCGCGGCCTCGGCCGTCGCGCTGGGCGGTCCCGTCGACCTGATCGTCTCGCACGGGCAGACCGTCTACCACTGGGTGGAGGGCACGCACGCGCTCGGCACGCTGCAGATCGGGCAGCCCGCGTGGATCGCCGAGCGGACCGGCGTCCCCGTGCTGTCGGATGTGCGCATCAGGGACATCACGGCCGGCGGACACGGGGCGCCGCTGGTGTCGGTGCTGGACGGGCTGCTGCTCGGCGCGCACCAGGGCGGCGCGGCGGCGCTCAACCTGGGCGGCATCGCGAACATGACCGTGGTCAGCGGCGGCGAGCTGTACGCCTACGACATCGGGCCCGCGAACGCGCTGATCGACGCGGTGGTGACGAGCCGGGGGCTGAACGAGCGCGGCTTCGACGAGGACGGCCGGATCGCGGCCTCGGGACGGGTGGCCGAGCGGCTGCTGGAGGTGCTGCTGGACGAGCCGTACTACGGGCTGGCCGCGCCGAAGAGCACCGGCAAGGAGCTGTTCCACCTCGGGTACGTGGAGGCCGCCCTGGCTGCAGCGGGGCACGAGGTGTCCGACGCCGACCTGGTGGCCACGCTCACCGAGCTGACCGTGCGCACGGTCGCCAGGGACGTGCGGGCCGCCGGAGTGGGCGCGCTGGTCGTCTCGGGCGGCGGCTGCCGCAACCCCGTGATCATGGACGGGCTGCGGGCGGCGCTGCCCGGCGTGGACGTGGCGCCGTCCGACGACTACGGCGCCCCCTCCGACGACAAGGAGGCCATCGCGTTCGCGCTGATCGGCTGGCTGACCGCGCACGGGCTGCCGGGCACCGTGCCGGGCGGGACGGGCGCCCGGGCCGCCCGCATCCTCGGCACGCTGACGCCGGGCGCGGGCCCGCTCGTCCTGCCGGCGCCGGTGGCCGAGCCGCCGCGCTCGCTGGTGCTCACGCGATGAACGCGCCGGAGGATGCTCAGGCGGTGAACGCGCCCGCCGGGGTGGTCATGGCCGCGCGGACGCCGTGGTTCGACCTGACCGAGTGCACCGGCCACCGGACCGTGCGCTGGGAGGGCGGCGAGCGCGTCGGCGAGGCGCCGATGACCCTGGAGACCTTTCACGACCTGGCCTCGGTCACGAAGGTCGTCGCCACCACGACGGCGCTCATCCGGCTGGTGTCCGACCGGCTCGTGGACCTGGACGCGCCGCTGAACACGTACGTGTCGCGCTCGTACGAGGCGATCACGGTGCGGGACCTGCTCCTGCACCGGGGCGGGCTGTGGGAGTGGTGGCCGCTCTACATCCAGGCGGACCCGCCACCGCCGCGCTACCGGCCCGGGCGCGCACGCCACTACTCCGACCTGGGCTTCGTCATGCTCGGCCGGATCGTCGCGGCCGTCACCGGGCTGAGCCTGGACCAGGCCGTGGCCGAGCTGGTCACCGGGCCGCTCGGCCTCACGTCCACCACGTACGCCCGCCCCGCGGGCCCGGAGGTGGCCATGAGCGCCCTGGACGACCAGGTCGAGATGACCATGCTCGACACCGGCCGGCCGTACCCCGTCCCGTACCGCAGCTCCGACTTCGCGGGCTGGCGGCGCGAGCCCATGCTCGGCGAGGTCGCCGACGGCAACGCCTATCACGCCTTCGGCGGGGTGTCCGGGCACGCCGGGCTCTTCTCGACCGTGCCGGACCTGCTCGCGTACGGCCTGGCGATGTCCCGGTACGAGGAGCACGACCGGCTGTGGCGGCCCGAGATCGCCCGGGAGTTCTTCACCCCTGGGCCGGACGCCGGGCAGGCCCTGGGGTTCCGTACGTACGAGCTGAGGCTGTGGGACGAGACCGTGACCGTGCTCGGCCACCCCGGCTACGTGGGCTGCGCGGTCGGCTTCGTCCCCGGCCGCGACATCGCCCTGGCCCTGGCGAGCAACCGCCTGCTCGTCCGGGGCGAGCCCACCCCCACCGACGCCCTCTGGGACGACCTCCTCCAGGCCACCACGCAACGATCGAGGACAGCATGACGCCCCTCCTGGAGATCCGTGACCTCTCGGTCGCCTTCCGCACCCGCAAGCAGGACGTCACGGTCGTCAAGGACGTCTCGATGGAGATCCTGCCCGGCCAGACCGTCGCGGTGGTCGGCGAGTCCGGCTCCGGCAAGACCACCACGGCGGCGGCGGTCAACCGGCTGCTGCCCGACAACGGCCGCATCACCGGCGGCCAGGTGCTGTTCGACGGCCGCGACCTGGCCCGGGCGAGCGAGCGCGAGATGACCGCGATCCGCGGCGCCGGCATCGGCCTGGTCCCGCAGGACCCCATGTCGAACCTCAACCCGCTCATGCGCATCGGCGACCAGATCGCCGAGGCGCTCGAGGTGCACGGCGTCGCCACCGGCAAGGCGGCCAGGGAACGCGTGCTCGAGCTGCTCGACCTCGTCGGCATCCCCGACCCGGCGCGGCGGATCGGGCAGTACCCGCACGAGTTCTCCGGTGGCATGCGGCAGCGCGCGCTGATCGCGATGGGGCTGGCCTGCCGGCCGAAGCTGCTCATCGCCGACGAGCCCACCTCCGCGCTGGACGTGACCGTGCAGCGGCGCATCCTCGACCAGCTGGAGCAGCTCACCGCCGAGATGGGCACGGCCGTCCTGCTGATCACGCACGACCTGGCGCTGGCGGCGGAGCGGGCCGACGTGGTGGCCGTCATGCACGACGGCCGGATCGTGGAGACCGGGCGGGCGGCCGAGATCCTGGCAGAGCCGGGGCACGACTACACCAGGCGGCTGCTCAAGGCCGTGCCGAGCCTGTCGTCGGTACGGGTCGCGGAACCTCCCCGGGAGGCCGAGGACCTGGTGGTCGTGGAGGGTTTGCGCAAGGTGTTCCCGATCAGGGGCACCGGCGAGGAGCTGACCGCCGTGGACGCGGTCTCGTTCCGCATCCCGCGGGGCCGTACCGTGTCGATCGTGGGCGAGTCGGGCTCGGGCAAGTCGACCACCGCGAACCTGCTGCTCGGCCTCGACGAGGCCACCTCCGGCAGCATCCGCTTCGACGGCACGGACCTGGCGGGGCTCGGCAGGCGGGAGCTGTTCGCGTTCCGCAGGCGGGTGCAGCCCGTCTTCCAGAACCCGTACGCCTCGCTCGACCCCCGCTACCCGGTCGGGAAGTCGATCGCCGAGCCGCTGCGCGTGCACCGCGTCGGTAGCGCGGCGGAACGCAAGAAAGCCGCGGCCGAACTGCTGGAGAAGGTGGCGCTGCCCGCGTCCATGGCCGAGCGGCTGCCGCACGAGCTGTCCGGCGGCCAGCGCCAGCGGGTGGCCATCGCCAGGGCGCTGGCCCTCTCGCCCGATCTGGTGGTGCTGGACGAGGCCGTCTCCGCGCTGGACGTGCTGGTGCAGGCGCAGATCCTGGAGCTGCTCGCCGAGCTGCAGCGGGAGCTGGGGCTCAGCTACCTGTTCATCAGCCACGACCTGGCCGTGGTGCGGATGATCTCGCACGAGGTGCACGTCATGCGCGACGGCCGGATCGTGGAGAGCGGCACCTCCGAGGACATCTTCGACCACCCCTCGGAGGGCTACACCCGCGAGCTGCTCGCGGCGATCCCCGGCAGCAGGTAAGTTGGAATTCCGAACGCTCTCGGAGGTGACGATGCCCAGGGAATGCTCGATCGCCAACGCGCTGGCGGTCGTCGGCGAGCGGTGGAGCCTGCTGGCCATGCGGGAGATCACCTTGGGCGTACGCCGCTTCGACCAGATCGCCCGCAACACCGGCGCCAGCCGCGACATCCTCACCGCCCGGCTGCGCAAGCTGGAGGAGCTCGGGCTGCTGGAGCGCGAGCTGTACGAGGAGCACCCGCCGCGCCACGAGTACGTGCTGACCGAGGCCGGCCAGGCGCTGCACACGGTGCTGCTGTCGCTCATGGACTGGGGCGACCGCTACGTCACGCCGGGCGAGCCGCCGACGGTGTGGCGGCACAGCTGCGGCGAGACGCTGGAGCCGGTCATGGTGTGCGCGCACTGCCGCGAGCCCGTGCGTCAGGAGGACATGGCCGTGATCCGCGTGCACCAGCCACAGTAGAAAGCAGCCTGCCCGCGCCGGCCGGTCATCGGCCAGCGGGCGTATCTCGCGCTGCTGGGGGAGGCCGCGCACGGCTCTCCCCCAGCTTCAGATCCTGACGCGCCGGCCACGAAGGTGCTCGACACCCTCATGCACGGCGTTCAGCGCACCGCGTAAGCGCGGATCACCTCCTGCGAGAGGGTGTTGCCGTTGACGTCGGTGGCGTTCAGCCGCAGCGAGACGAACCCGGACGGCGAGCGGCCGAGCGTGGTCTCGTAGGACCGCTCGCCCTTGGCACGAAGGCGTGCCTTCGTCCAGGTGGTGCCGTCGTCGTACGACACCTCCAGCGAGACGTCCTTGACCGCGCTCTGCTCCGCGCCCTCCTGGTGGTAGAGCGACAGGCCGAGCCGGTGCGACGTGGCCTGGTTCTTCAGGTCCACGGGCGCGTCGAACGAGGCCAGCAGCAGCGGCACCACCGTCGTCTCCGTGGTGTGCTCCGAGCCGAACGTCCACACCGCTTTCGTACGCGTTGACAGCTTCGCCCACTCGGCCTCGTTGGCGAGGTCGTACTCGATCCGGTACGTGGCCCGCTCCGGCGGGAGCATGCCCGACCCCGAGGGCAGGTAGTTCGTCTGCAGCAGCAGCTTGTCGCCCTGGTAGAGCCGGAAGTCGGACTTCAGGCCATGCTCGAACATGCTGGTGTACCCGTCACCGTAGTTCCGGTCGGCGTCCACGAAGCCCTGCATCGAGATGCGCAGCCGGTCGCCGTCCCGGCGCAGCGGGTTGCGCGGGTTGATGCCGGGCATCAGCGGCTGCTTGAACAGCGTCCGGCTGACCCGCTCCCCCACCTTGTAGGGGCGGAACTCCGGCGACGACATCAAGATGCGCGGCGTGTCGGGGTGCGGCCACATGTTGTTGTAGGGCCGCTCCGGGCTGCCCGCCGACGAGCTCCACTTCAGCTCGGGGTCGGGGGTGACGTAGTCGGTGCGGGTACGCGGCGTCTTGGCCAGGGGGAGGTTCGTGGAGATGGACGAGGTGTCCCACGGCTCGAAGACGAACCTGGCCTCGTTCATCATCACGTCGTCGGACAGCTGGCTGTGGTAGCCGGTCTCGATCCTGGCCAGCGACTTCGACCGCACCGTGTACGTGAGCGAGTCGCGTACCCGGCCCTTCTCGCGCAGGTACAGGTCGTAGACGTACGGGCTGGCGACGATGCCCTTGGCCAGGACCGGCACCGGCAGGCGGCGCAGCCGCTCCACCAGCTTCAGCCCTTCCTCGTGCGTCAGCCGCACGGTCGGGACGGCGAGCTTGACCTTGTTGCCGCCGGTGGTGACGTCGGCGCCCGGCTGGTCGCTGTAGACGGCGACCATCTTGGCCCCGGCGGCCGCGGCCGCATTCGACTGCGTGGAGACGGGCACTCCGTCGGTGCGCCGGATGACGGCGAGCTTGCCGCGCAGGTCGCGGGCCTTGATCTCCTCGGCGCTGCCCCGGCCCACGTCCACGGCCATGAGGAGCCGGGTTCCGTCCAGGCGCGGGTACTCGGTGGCGAAGTCGCTGAACTGGACGGGGTCGACGTACTGCGGGTCGAGCTCCAGGCCGGGCGTCGACAGGGTGATCTCGGGGGCGGTCAGCCGCCAGCGGGTGGCGACGATGAACGTGCCCTTGGTGACCTTCCTGGTCGGCTGGACGAACAGCCGCTCCTCGATCTGCCCGCCGGGCGAGATCGTGGTGCCGCCGCGCAGCGCGGTGTCGGTCTTGCTCGAGCGGTACCACATGAGGGCGGCGGCGGCCCCGGTGTTCCGCTTGGTCGTGTGGTCGGGCGTCTCGACCTTGACCTCCACGGCCTTGCGGGCGTCCAGCACGACCTCGGTGTTCCCGGTGATCTCCATTTCCGGGTCGCCGACCAGGCTCTCGTTGAGCGGCTTGCCGCCGGTGGTGCTGTCCTGCGTGGCGGGCATGGTGAAGATGTGGCCGAGCACGGAGTAGGTGCCGGGCTTGACGAGCAGGCAGGTGCCGCTGCCGTACTTCTGGTCGGTGCAGGGCTGGGACGGGTCGCCGGGGAGCAGGCGGCCGACCAGGGTGCCTTCGTCGAGGTTGAGCACGGTGAAGCCGCCGCGGGCGGTGCGGCCGTCCCTGGCGATGCCGCGTACGCGTAGCTCGACCCGCTTCTCGTCGACACTGCCCGTCAGCAGCGTGCGTACCGTGGCGCCACCAGTGACGGCAGCCGTCAGCTCCTGGCGCAGCAGGCCGGCCTGGTCCGCCTTGGCGGTGACCTTCACCTCGGCCGTCCCTCCGGCGGGCACCGTGAGCTTCGACGGCTCGACGGTGAACGCGTCGCCGGTCGAAAGGCTCAGCTCGGCGGGGGTTCGGCCGAGGTTGTGGTAGCCGACGGTGAGGCTCTTCTGCTCGCCGGTGGTCAGCTTGCCGAAGCCGGCCGAGCCCGTCGAGGCCACGACCGTGTCCTTGAGCGCGGCGGCCACGTCGACGCGGCCCGCGCCCTGGGCGTCCACGTCGATGTCCTGGCCCGGCCTGGCACTGGCCATGAGCAGCGACTTCAGCTCGTTGCCGGCGATCCCCGGGCGGGCCTGCCGCAGCAGCGCCGCCGCGCCCGCCACGTGCGGGGTCGCCATCGAGGTGCCGGAGAGCGTGAGGCTGCCGCCGCCCGTCTTTGCGGCGGTGATGTCCACGCCGGGGGCGGTGATGTCGGGCTTGACGGCCAGGTCGGCGGTGATCGGGCCCCGGCTGGAGAACGGCGCCAGCTCGTCCTGTTTGTCCACCGCGCCGACGGTCAGCGCCTCGGGGGTGTCGCCTGGGGAGCCCACGCACTGGTCGCAGCCGTCGTTGCCGGCCGCAACCACGAAGAGCGTGCCGTACTGCTTGCTGAGCCGCGTCGCGGCCGCGGTGAGCGGGCCGCCCGGCTCGCGGCTGGCGAGGCTCATGTTGACGATCTCGGCGTGCTTCTCGCCGGCCGCCCACTCCATGCCATCGATGATCCAGGACAGCTGGCCGTAGCCGTCGGCGTCGAGCACGCGGCCGTTGAGCAGCTTCGCTCCGGGCGCGACGCCCTTGCCGATGCCGCCCGCTCCCGTGCCCGCGATGGTGCTGGCCACGTGGGTGCCGTGTCCTTGGGGGTCGCCCGTGACGCTCTGGCCGGTGAAGTCGCGCTGGTCGGCGACCTTGCCCGCGAGGTCGGGGTGCGTGGCGTCCACGCCGGTGTCGAGGACGGCCACGGTCGTGCCGGTGCCGTCGTACCCGGCGGCCCACGCCTCGGGCGCGCCGATCTGCGGCACGCTCTGCTCCAGCGCCGGCTTCACCTTGCGGTCGAGCCAGATCTTCGCCACGCCCGCCAGCGGCCCGGCGGCGCGCAGGTTCGGGACGGACCCCAGCTTGGCCAGCTCCGCCCCGAACTGCGCCGCGTCCCGCTTGTCCACCTGGACGGCCGCGCCGCCGATGCTCTCCAGCGTCCGGACCTGCTTCGCGGCGGGGATGGCGGCCTTCGTGGTGTTGCCCGCGTACGTGAGGATGAGCGGGATGGCGGCACCGAAGCCCTGCTCGGCTAACTCGGTCACGTTGAACAGCGCAGTGTCGAGCCGCTCGGGTACCAGGGCCGCGACGTCGTCGGGAATGACGGTCACGCCGCCCTCCGACTCCAGCACCTGGAACGTCGGGACGGACCCGTCCGCCCGCGGCGCCGGGGTGACCGTCACCGCGTGGTGCTCGCCGTCCACGGCCCGCACCTGCACCTGGTCGCCGGTGATCAGCGTGATCTCGTCGCTCGGCGGGGCGTTGGTGAACGACCCGGGCAATACGGTGTCCGCGTGCGCGCCGGGAGCCGCGAGCACCGATGCGACCATGACCATGGAGACGGCCGCAGCCCCCCATCGCCCCATGGACGACCTCCAGAAAATCGGTAAGCACGAATACCGCATTCCTAGTCATCCGGATAGGGCGCTGTCTATGAGGCAGGTGTGGCCACTTCCCGACTTGTCGGGAATCCGCCACCGTGAGGGCGCGGCCGTCTCCGAGAGCCGCAGTACTAGAAGCAGGTGAGGTCCGGGTTGGGAGTGGGCTCACATGGGCCCTGGTTGCCGCCGCCGTCGGTGACCTGGCCGGGCGGCGCCCAGATGAGCGGCCCGTCGTTGCCGTGACCCACGTTCCCCTTCAACGTGATCTGACCCGGTGGCGTGGTCACCGATCGCAGATGCAACCCGCCGCGCACGACGTTGCCCGCGCCGTCGATGATCCCGCTCGGGGAACGCCCGTTGAAGGTGAAGACGTTGCCGGCCACCGGGTCGGGGCTCGCGATCGCGAGGGAGTTCTCCACCAGCATGCCCACCGTGCGATTGCCGTTGAACACGTTGTTGCGCACCACGACGTTGCGGAAGTGCTGCCGGGCACGCAGGCCGATGTCATTTCCCAGGAAAACGTTCCGCTCGACGGTGCCGGCATTCGCCGGCGTGGTCATGGCATCGACGTCCAGTGCCGTGGCCGCGTTCTTGAACAGGTTGTACCGGAAAATGCTGTGCCGGCATTCGAAGCCCAGCGAGACCGGGAAATCGTCGAAGACGTTGCCGGAATAGACGCCGTTGTCGGACTGGAAGATGTCCAGGGAGCCACCGGCCAGCTTGCTGTCCTTGATCCGCAGCGCGCCGCCGTGCATGGAGAAGACACTGACCGTGCCGTGCACGACGCAGTGATCGACGGTCAACTCGTCCCCGTCCTTGGCGAAGAGCCCGTCAATGACGCAGTTGGCCGGAGTGCCGCTGACGTGCAGGTTCGACCAGCTCCCCCGCACCGCCGCGGCCTTGGCGTCCACCAGGTCGACGGTGGCGGAGAAGGCGTCGACGCCCCTGGTGAAGCCGGTGATGGCGCCGTCCTTGACGACGACTCCCGTGTGGTTGGAGACCCTGATGCCGACTCCCGTACCGGCACCGGTGATGGTGTGGCCCGCCAGGTCGACGGTGACGCCGTCGGCGTCGACGGTCAGCCCGTCGCCCGCGCAGTTCAGGTCGGCGCTGAGTGTGACGCCGGCGGTCAGCACGTCGCCGCAGGCCACCGTGTCCGCCCTGGCGGGCCCCGCCGCCAGGGCGATGGATAAGACCACCGCCATGGCCAACGCGTGAATTCTTGACATGTTCCGCTCCCTTTCGAGACAGCGTGATCAGCATGCGCGACAATCACGTACCGGAAAAGTCACGGCACCGGCGCTGCCCCGACCGGAAAACCTCACCGAAGTGAGCTCTTCTCCATTCCCCCGAAAAGCACGACCGTCTCAGCGGCGGCTTCGCCGAAGCGCTCCGCTCCTCGCTAAGGCGATCAGCCGGCGGCCGAGCAGGGCGAGGTAGAGCAGCCATCCGGCGGCCACCAGGCCGAGCGCGGCGACGGGCTGCCAGCCGGGCAGCTCCGCGACCGACCGCCGCACCACCGCGACCGTGATCGGCACCGTGTAGAGGGCGAAGAACCCCAGCCCGAGCACCCGCCCCACCGCCAGGAACCACGCGTAGACGCGGACGCTGCGGCGGGCCTGCCGCGCCCTGCCCGCGAGCACGGCACGCAGATACGCCTGCGCGTCCGCCATGAGGTTCTTGTTCCCGCTGGCGTTGGCGAAGGCGTAGTAGACGTCGGTACGCATGAAGAACAGGAACTGCCAGGCGATCTGCGACAGGCAGATGACCATGACCAGCCGCACGACGGCGAGGTCGACGACGTACAGAACGCACGCCCCCGCGCAGACCAGGAACCAGTCGACCCGCATGCCCGCCAGGTACGCGCGGTAGCGGGCCCTTCTGGGCACGCCCCAGATCCCGGTGATCCTGGTCTGCACGACCAGGAACTGCAGCCGGGTGCCGAGCGACAGCTCCGCCCGCACGTTCAGGGACCTCGCGGCGGCGACGTGGCCGAGCTCGTGCGCCAGCACGAGGATCCACGAGCCGGCCGCGAAGGCGACCGTGAACGTGAGGCTGTCGGACCACACCAGCGACGAGAGGCCGGGCAGGATCCGCGGCCTGGCGACGGCGGCGGCCACCGCGGCCACGCTCAGCAGGGCCAGCACGGCGTGGGCGGACCGGGAGAAGAGCCAGGCCACGTGGCGGGGGCGGATCCGGTCCCAGAGGTTCGGCGGGCGGCTCGGCCGGCTGAGCAGGCCCGCCCCCTCGAGGCCGGTGACGAACTCGGCCACGTCCACGTCCACGCCGTGCTCGGCCAGCACCCGGGCGCGGGCCTCATCGGCCGTCCTGCTGCCGTCGAGTGCCGCGATCACGGCCGCCGCCACTCCCGGCACGTTGACGAACGTCTCGCCGTTGCCGATCACGTAGTCGTCCGGCCCGTCGGCGACGACGGTGAGGAACGACAGATCGGTCCTCACGCGCAGACCTCGCAGTCGTCCGCCCGGTCGAAGTCGCGGGCGGTGGTGGTGAGCGTGAGCAGATCCAGCCAGACGCTCCTGCCCTCGATCGCGGGCGTGCCGGTCCCGGTCAGGTGGCGGATCACCTCCGAGGCGAGCATCCCGGACACGATCCCGCACAAGGGCCCGAACGACGGGATCATCCGGCCGGGGTTGTCGCTGACCGGCAACGTGGCGGCGCCGTAGCGCTCGGCGAGCGCGCGTTCCTGGCAGGCCAGGCAGCCGGTCTTGCCGGGCACGACCAGCGGCCCGACCAGGCCGACGTGCTGGTTGAAGCCGCCGGTGACGAACGGCGTGCCCGCCTCGACGCAGGCCTGGTTGACCCAGCGGCGGATGTGCGGCTGCGGCGTGTCCACGGTGTTCACCACGAGGTCGGCGTCGGTGATCACGTCCTCGGGGCCGGTGATGCGCCGCTCGATCTGCCTGACCTCCAGGTCCGGGCAGTGCTCGAGGAGGGTGCGGGCGGCGGCGGCCGTCTTGGGCTCGCCGAGGTCGCGCACGGTGTAGAGGTGCTGGCGGTGCAGGTTGCTGAGCTCCACCCGGTCGTCGTCCAGGATCGTCAGCCGGCCCACGCCCGAGGTGGCGAGCTGGAGCGCGACGTGCCCGCCGATGGCGCCCGCGCCGAGCACCGCGACGTGCGTGCGCGACAGGTCCGCGATCGCCGCGGCGGCCTGCTCCGCGGGGTGGAACATGGACAGCCACCGTCCGAACCGGGACAGCCTGGCCTCGCCGGCCAGCAGGTCCAGCTCGGCGTCCGTGACGAGAATCCGCGCGGCCAGGAGTTGCTCGACCGCCGCGTCGATATCCTCCGGATCGACGCCGTCGATGAGGGTGTGCAATGCGCTCTGCTCGACGGGCGACTCGGCGCAGAGCCGGATCAGGCGGCGCAGTGGCGGCGGGGCGGGATCCAGTATTTGACCGGTCGGCGGGAAATCGCCGAGCCGTACCCGCTCATGTGCCTCGTCGATGAAAAGGGGAAACGCCGGATTCACTTGAATCCTGGGCATGGAGGCGGCTCCAGGGCAGGTCGAGAGGTGAGCCTCCTGCGGATGGGGGCTTCCGCAGGAGGCCGCGAAAGCGGTCAGCAGCTGTTGCTGTTGCCCGTCGTCTCGACTTCTTCGACCTTCTTGATCTCGATCGTCATGCGCGATCCCTCCGTCGATCTCGATTGGTCGATGTGATCGTAAATAAAACGCCAGAGAAAGGGGAGGCCCAATTTGCGGAAATCGCGTTATGTCCGGCTGAGAAAGGCGAGCGATCGCTTCCACATGAGCGCCGCCGACTCTTCCGAGTAGCCGGGCAGCCCGGGATCGGCGAACAGATGCCGATCACCCGGATAGACGAAGCACTCGAATCCCGCCCCCACCGCCGTTGCGAGCCTGGCGATCTCCTCCTTGTCCAGCCACGGATCGTGCTCGGCGTAGTGCACCTGCACGGGAACGCCGTCGGGCCACTCGCCCTCGGGAGCCACCCCTCCGTGGAAGAGCAGCGCGCCCCTCGCCATCGGGTGCGTCGCGGCGAGCAGCTGCGCCCCGTACGCCCCCAGCGAGAACCCGGCGAACACCGTCGGCCCCGTCACCTCCTCCCCGATCCGGCGGAAGCGGCGGGCGAGCTCGTCGGGGCCGAGCGCGTCACGCTTGCGCAGACCCGGCTCGATGTCGGCGAAGACCTCGCCGTCGTAGTAGTCGGGCGTGCGCACGACGTGCCCGCCCGACCGCAGAACCTCCGCCGCCACGCCCACCCCCGGGCGCAGGCCCTGTGCGGAGTGCAAGAGGACGATCTCTGCCATGACGACTGTGTACCACCGGGGCGGGAGGTGGACCAGCGCGATCAGGTTGCTTAACGTGCTTAAGGCTGATTTATCACCTTTTTCATGGGGAGCCCCCTGACATGCATGATGACCGCAATCTGGTCGAGGCCCGCCTGAAGCGCGTGCTCGAGGAGCGCATCCGCCCGGCCGTCCACCCCGAGTCGGTGCCGCTGGACGTGGCCGTCTGGCACGCGCCGGGCGAGCCCGTACCGGTCGCGGAGGGGCTGGCGGCGACTCCCGAGCCGATCGCGCCGGGCGCCGCATGGGGTGCGCCGTGGGGCACGAGCTGGTTCACGGTCACCGCCACCGTGCCGGCCGAGTGGGCGGGCAGGACCGTGGAGGCCCTGCTCGATCTGGGCTTCGACGCGAACATGCCGGGTTTCCAGTCCGAGGGCCTCGTCTACCGCCCTGACGGCTCCCCGGTGAAGGGCCTCAACCCCCTCAACCAGTGGGTACGGGTCGGCTCCCCGGTCGAGGGCGGTGAGCGGGTGCGCCTGCACGTCGAGGCCGCCTCCAACCCGGTCATCCTCGGCGTCCCGCCCTTCCAGCCGACGCAGCTGGGTGACAAGGAGACGGCGGGCACCGCCCCGCTGTACCGGCTGGGCCGCATGGACCTGGCCGTCTTCGACGAGACCGTGTGGCAGCTCGTGATGGACCTGGAGGTGCTGGGCGAGCTGATGGCGGAGCTGCCCGCCGACGGCACCCGCCGCTGGGAGCTGCTGCGGGCCGTGGAGCGGGCGCTGGACGCCGTGGATCTCCAGGATGTCAACGGTACGGCGGCCGCCGCCAGGGCGGAGCTGACCGGTGTGCTGTCGTCCCCGGCGGTGCCGTCGGCGCACCGGATCAGCGCGGTCGGCCACGCCCACATCGACTCGGCCTGGCTCTGGCCGCTGCGCGAGACCGTGCGCAAGGTGGCCCGCACCGCCTCGAACATGACCGCGCTGCTGGAGGACGAGCCGGACTTCGTGTTCGCGATGTCGCAGGCGCAGCAGTGGGCGTGGATCAAGGAGCACCGGCCCGAGGTGTGGGCGAGGGTGGTCAAGGCGGTGGCCACGGGCCGGTTCGTGCCCGCGGGCGGCATGTGGGTGGAGTCCGACACGAACATGCCCGGCTCGGAGGCGATGGCCAGGCAGTTCGTGCACGGCAAGCGGTTCTTCATCGACGAGTTCGGCATCGACAACGAGGAGGCGTGGCTGCCGGACACGTTCGGGTTCGCGGCGGGCCTGCCGCAGATCATCAGGGCGGCGGGGTCGAAGCGGCTGCTCACGCAGAAGATCTCGTGGAGCCAGACGAACACGTTCCCGCACCACACGTTCCTGTGGGAGGGGCTCGACGGGACGCGGATCTTCACGCACTTCCCGCCGGTGGACACGTACAACTGCTCGATGAGCGGCCGTGAGCTGGCGCACGCGGAGCGCAACTTCAAGGACAAGGGGGCCGCGCGGCACTCGCTCGCGCCGACGGGCTGGGGCGACGGCGGCGGCGGCACGACGCGCGAGATGGTCGCCAAGGCGGCCAGGGTGCGCGACCTGGAGGGCTCGCCGGCCGTCACGTGGGAGACGCCCGCTGACTTCTTCGCCAAGGCCGAGGCCGAATACCCGAACCCGCCGGTCTGGGTGGGCGAGCTCTACCTCGAGCTGCACCGCGCCACGCTCACCAGTCAGGCCAAGACCAAGCAGGGCAACCGGCGCAGCGAGTCCCTGCTGAGGGAGGCCGAGCTGTGGGCGGCGACCGCGGCCGTGCGCACGGGCGCTCCGTACCCGTACGAGCAGCTTGACCGGCTCTGGAAGACGGTGCTGCTGCACCAGTTCCACGACATCCTGCCGGGCTCCTCGATCGCCTGGGTGCATCGGGAGGCGCGCAGGACGTACGAGAGGGTGGCGGAGGAGCTGAACGGCATCATCGACGCGGCCCAGCGCGCCCTGGCGGGCGACGGCGATCGCACGGTGGTCTTCAACGGAGCCCCGCACACCCGCCACGGCGTGCCCGGAGGCGGCGCACGGGCCGTGTCCGGCGTGCGGTGGACGGAGGCGCGCGACCGCGACGGCGGCGGATTCGTGCTGGAGAACGATCTGCTCAGGGTGGAGATCGACGCCCGCGGCCTGGTCGTGTCCGCCTACGACCTGACGGCGGGCCGGGAGACCGTCCCGCCCGGCCAGGCCGCGAACCTCCTCCAACTCCATCCCGACTTCCCGAACAAGTGGGACGCCTGGGACGTGGACGAGTTCTACCGCAACACGGTCACCGACCTCACGGAAGCCGACGAGGTGAGCCTCGACGGCGGCGGGGTGCGCGTCCGGCGCTCGTTCGGGTCGTCCACCGTGACGCAGGTGCTCACGCTCGACGGCGGGCGGCTCGACATCCTCACCGAGGTCGACTGGCACGAGACGGAGAAGTTCCTCAAGCTGGCGTTCCCGCTGGACGTGCGCGCCGACCGGTACGCCTCGGAGAGCCAGTACGGCCACACCTTCCGCGCCACCCACACCAACACGAGCTGGGAGGCCGCCAAGTTCGAGGCCTGCAACCACCGCTTCGTGCACGTGGAGGAGCCCGGCTGGGGCGTCGCGCTGGTCACCGACTCGACCTACGGCCACGACGTCACCCGAACCGTCGGCGACTCGGGCACCACCACGACGCTGCGCGTCTCCCTGCTGCGTGCCCCGCGCTTCCCCGACCCGGAGACCGACCAGGGAGCGCACCGCTTCCGCCACGCGCTCGTGCCGGGCGCGACGATCGGCGACGCGGTGCGCGAGGGCTACTTCGTCAACCTGCCCGAGCGTCCCGTGACGGGCGCCGGGGCGGCGGAGGTGGAGCCGTTGATCATGGTGGACGACGACGCGGTGGTGGTGACCGCCGTCAAGCTGGCCGACGACGGGAGCGGCGACGTGATCGTACGCTTCCACGAGTCCAGGGGCGGCCGGGCCCGCGCCACGCTCACGCCGGGCTTCCCCGTCGCGGAGGTCGTGGCCACCGACCTGCTGGAACGCCCGACGGGTGAGGGGACGCTGTCGGTGTCGCTGCGCCCGTTCGAGCTGGTCACCCTGAGGCTGAAGCGCGCCTAGTCACCCAGGCGGGGCGCGTACGTGCGGTGGAAGACCAGGGAGGCCGCGCCGATCGCGGCGGCGTCGGCCGCGATCGGCGAGGTCTCCACGCGCACGGCGTGCAACCGCCTGGCCAGCGGCCTGCTCGACACGGCCCGCGCGATCACCTCGCGATAGATCTCCCCGGCCTCCCTGAGCGCGGGCCCGCCGAGCACGAGCAGGTCGATGTCCAGCATGTTCACCACGCTCACGGCGGCGTCGGCCAGCCGCCCTGCCACGCGTTCGATGACCTGCCGCGCCTCGGGCTCGCCCGAGGCGGCGGCCACGCAGATCGCGGCATACGGGACCTCTCCCCCGAAGGCGGCCTCGATGGCGCTCGGGCAGCACACCGCCTCCACGCATCCCCGGTTGCCGCAGTAGCACTCGGGCCCGTCGGGCTCGACCGTGATGTGCCCGAACTCGCCCGCGTTCTGCGACCGCCCCCGATACATCTGGTCGTCCAGGAACATCCCGCCGCCGATGCCCGTCCCCAGGTAGAGGTAGGCGAAGCTGCGCGTGGTACGGGCGATCCCCGCCCACCGCTCCCCGATCGCCGCCGCCGTCGCGTCGTTGTCCACGGTCACGGGGAAGCGCGTGTGCTCGTGCAGCAGCGCCCTGACCGGCACCCGGTCCCACTCGGGCAGGCGGGGCGGGCAGACCATCACGCCGTCCCGGTCGAGCGGCCCCGGGCAGGCCAGGCCCACGCCGAGCACCTTGCCGTCGGCCACCCCGGCCTCCCGCAGGATCCGCCGCGCCGCCCTGGCCATCTGCCGGACCACCGACTCGGGCTCCAGCCCCGGCCGTACGGGCAGGTGCAGCCGCGCGACCGGCCGCCCCGCCAGGTCGGCGAGCACGCACGAGATCTCCTTGGGGTCGAAGTGCACCCCGACGGCGTACCCGGCGCCGGGGTCCACGCGCAGGATCGTGCGCGGCTTGCCGCCGCGTGACGGCACGGACCCGTCCTCCACGACGAGCCCGTCCTCCAGCAGCCTGCGCACGATCACGGAGACGGTCTGCGCGGTCAGCCTGGTGCGGGCGGCGATCTGCACCCGGCTGATGCCGTCGGACGCCTGGATCGCCTCCAGGACCACGGCCCGGTTGTAGCTCCCCACTTCCGGCAGATTCGTGCCGCGTCGCATGTGAGCCATGTCACCACAGAGTGTTGACTAAGTAAATCAAATTGATTTACGTTCACGGGCAAACCCAAGGCAACACGGGGAGACCGTGATGAAACGTGCGCTGGCCGGTTCCCTCCTCCTCTTGACCGCCGTCGCCGGGTGCGGTGCCGCACAGGAAACCTCCAGTAGCGGCAAGGAACTCGAGGTCCTCTACAAGGTCGAGCCGACGTGGCCGTATCTGGAGAAGATGCTCGGCAACGCGAAGAAGCAGTACGAAGCCGCCCACCCGGGCGTCAAGATCAAGCTCACGCCCGTCCAGGGCAACAACGAGGCGTACTACACGAAGCTCGCACTCCTCAACCGCTCCCCTGACTCGGCGCCCGACCTCTACTACCACGACACGTTCCAGGTCAACGCGGACGTCGCGGCCGGCAAGCTGGCCCCCCTCGACGACTACCTGGCCAAGTGGCCCGACTGGAACACGCAGTTCCCCGACTCGGTCAAGCAGGCCGCCAAGGGCGGCGACGGCAAGATCTACGGCGTGCCGATCAGCACGGACACGCGCGGCCTCTGGTACCAGAAGGACGTCTTCGCCAAGGCCGGACTCCCGGTCCCGTGGGAGCCGAAGACCTGGAACGACGTCCTGACGGCGGCCCGCACGATCAAGCAGAAGCTCCCCGGCGTCATCCCCTTCAGCATGTACTCCACCAAGATCCACGGTGAGGCGTCCACCATGCAGGGCTTCGAGATGCTCCTGTACGGCACGCCCGGCGGCACCCTCTACGACGAGACGCAGAAGAAGTGGGTGGCCGGCGGGAAGAACTTCACCGACGCCCTGACCTTCGTCAACACGATCTACCGCGAGGAGCTGGGGCCGAAGCAGGCCGACGCCCACAACGCCAAGCTCGGCGACAAGGTGACTCTCGAATGGTTCCCCGGCGCCAAGCTCGGCATCTCCCTCGACGGCGCGTGGGCCAGCTCGGCCTGGAAGCCGGCCGGCACCAAACCGTGGGCCGAATGGACGCAGAAGATCGGCTGGACGCCCATGCCGACGCAGAACGGCGAGGCGCCGGGCGCGGTCAGCATGTCGGGCGGCTGGGTCATGGCGATGAGCGCTTACACCAAGCACAAGCAGGAGGCGTTCGACTTCATCACGACGGCCACGAACAAGGAGAACTCGATGGCGTACTCGGTCGGCACAGGTGACCTGGCCGCCCGCAAGGACGTGGCCGCCGACCCGAAGTACAGCGCCGACAACCCGAGCGTCAAGTTCTGGACCGACCTGGCCTCCGTCACCCACTACCGGCCGGCCTTCGAGGCGTACCCGAAGGTGTCCGCCCAGGTCCAGGAGGCCATGGAGGCGGTCACGACGGGCTCACGGACCCCTGAGGAAGCCACCGCGAGCTATGCCAAGGCGCTGCCCGCCGCGGTCGGCGGCCCCGACAAGGTCCTGGCCCGATGACGATCGTCACGGCCCCGTCCCCGTCCGTGACGAGCCGCCCGGTACGCGGCTCGTCACGGCGGGGCGTCCTGCGCTGGCTCATCCCCCTGGGCCCGGCCCTCGTGCTCCTGGCGCTCTTCCTGGTGGGGCCGATCCTCTGGAGCGTCTACATCGCCTTCACCAACGAGACGCTCACGGGGTCGGCCTCGGTTCATTCGCGTTTCGTCGGCGTGGCCAATTTCGTCAAGCTCTTCGGCGACCCGAACTTCCTCAATTCGTTCCTGCTCACGTTCGTGTTCGTCATCGGCTCGGCGGTCATCGGCCAGAACACCCTGGGCCTGATCATCGCGCTGCTCCAGCGCGGCCGCGGCCGCGTGACGCGCAGCGTCGTCAACGGCGTGGTGATAGCCGCCTGGGTGGTGCCGGAGGTCGTGGCCGCGGCGTGCTGGTTCTCCTTCCTGGCCGAGGAGGGCACCTTGAACACGGTGCTCGGCATCTCCCAGGAATGGCTCTACACCGCCCCCATGCTGGCGGTGATCCTGGCGAACATCTGGCGCGGCACGGCCTTCTCGATGCTCGTCTACTCGGCCGCCCTCTCGGAGGTCCCCGCCGACCTGCTGGAATCCGCCGCCGTGGACGGCGCGGGGCCGGGCCGCCGCCTCCTCCACATCACGCTCCCGCTGATCCGCCGCTCCATCATGGCGAACCTCATGCTGATCACGTTGCAGACCCTGGCCAGCTTCGGCCTCATCTACGCCCTGACGGGCGGCGGCCCGGGCACGGCCAGCCAGACGACGCCGCTGTACATGTACGAGCAGGCGTTCCGCTATTTCGAGATCGGCTACGGCTCGGCGATCGCGCTGGTCATGCTCGTGATCGGCGCGCTGTTCTCGCTGATCTACCTGCGCCTGATCAAGGTGGAGGACGCATGACGCGGCTCGCCGCGCGCGGCGCCGCCTGGCTCGCGCTCGCGCTCATCGCGCTGGCCTTCCTGGGCCCGTTCCTCTGGGTGCTGATCGCCTCGCTCGAGCCCGAAGCCACGCTGGCCGCCCAGCCCACGCTCTCCTTCTCGCTGGACAACTTCAAGGCCGTGCTGACCTGGGACACGATCATCCTGCCCCTGATCAACTCGATCGTCATCTCGGGCTCGACGGCGCTGCTGACGGTCCTGGTGGCGGGACTGGCCGCGTATCCGCTGTCGCGTTACCAGCTCCGCTACCGCCGCCACTTCATGCTGACCCTCCTGTTCACCACGGGCCTGCCGGTGACGGCCATCCTCGTGCCGGTCTACGCGATGTTCTTCCGCTTCAACCTGTACGGCTCGGTGCCGGCGATGGTGCTGTTCCTGACGGCGAGCTCGCTGCCGTTCTCCATCTGGATGATGAAGAACTTCATGGACGGCGTGCCGGTGAATCTGGAGGAGGCGGCCTGGGTGGACGGCGCCGGCTGGGTCCGCTCGCTGACGGCGGTGGTCGGCCCGCTGATGGCCCCCGGGATAGCCGTGGTCGCCATCTTCGTGTTCGTCGGGCAGTGGGGGAACTTCTTCGCCCCGTTCGTGCTGCTGGACACCCCCGAGAAGCAGCCGGCCGCCGTGACCGTCTACACGTTCTTCTCCCAGTACGGGCAGGTGGCCTACGGTCAGCTGGCCGCTTTCTCGATCCTGTACACGGCGCCGGCCGTGGTCCTGTACGTGGCGGTCAACAAGTACCTGGCGAGCTCGTTCAGCTTCGCCGGCTCGGTGAAGGGCTAGGACGGGCTAGGACCCGTCCTCCAGGCCACCGGGTCCTGCGCCCGGACCGCCGGCTCCTCCGACTTCCCAGGGGGCCGTGTCCTCGTGGCCTCCTGGGCCGCCACCGCCGTGGCGGGTCCGTTTCCTGGCGTGGCAGCCGGCGGGGTCCTTGGCATGCCTGCACGGCACCGTGGAGGAGATCGTCTCCGTGGTGGCCTGCCGGGCCGTGGGCGTGGCGCCGGCGGGCCCGGCCGCCGCCGTCACCGGGGCGACGAGGGCCGACGCCGTCATCGCGCAGGCCGCGAGGGCATTGCGGCTCTTCATCATGAGAGATCACCTCTTGCCTGTCGTGGACTCCGGGTGACATCTCTTTTCACGCTAGGCGCGGGGATGGCCGGCGGAGGCAAAGGTCAGTCCCGGATGAAAGAGATTCCCCTGGACAGACGCCAGGGGAATCTCCAAGGAAACCTCAGGCGCAGGTGTAACCGGAAGGCGTCTGCGTGGTGCCGCTCGGCCGGCTCACCTGGAAGCCGAAGGTGGTGCTGGCGTTCGGGGCCAGGGTGCCGTTGTAGCCGAGGTTCTTGGCGGTGACGGTCTGCCCGCTGACGGTGAGGGTCGCGTTCCACGAGCCGGTCAGCGTGTGGCCGGCGGGCAGGGTGAAGGTGACGGTCCAGCCGCTGATGCCGGCGGTGCCGGTGTTGGTGACGGTCACGGGCTGGACGACGTACCCGGTGCTCCACTGCGTCTGGACGGTGCCGGTGGCCGTGCAGCCACCGCCGCCGCCGGGGCCGGCCGTCGTGGTGAAGGTGCCCAGGGCGGAGTCGGCCGACACGTTCCCGGCTCCGTCACGTGCCCGTACGTACACCTGGTACTGGGTGGAGGGGCTCAGCCCGGTCAGCGCCAGCGAGTTGGTCGTGGACTGGCCGAGCAGCTGATCGGTCGCGCCCTGCTCGCGGTAGACGTCGTACCCGGCGAGCCCGCTGCCGCCGCTGTCGGTGGAGGCGGTCCAGGTGAGCGTGGCCGAGTTCGAGGTCACGTTGGCCGCCGAGGGCGTGCCGGGCGTGGTCGGCGGGGTGGGGTCGGTGGTCGAGCCGCCGGCCAGCGCGTCGTGCACAGCGGTGTACGACGGCTTCTTCTGGTAGTTCTCGTCGTAGATCAGAGCCGCGCCCTGCCCGGAGAACGTGTCAGGCACCCAGGAGTACTTGTCGGTGAAGCCCCAGATCGTCACGCCCGCGCAGGCGGTCACCGCCAGGCAGGCGTTGACGACGTTGCGGTAGTAGGTGGCCTGCGTCGCGTCCTTGGTGGCGTCCCTGGGCATCACCATGCGCACGTCCAGCTCGGTGATCCGCACCTGGACGCCGAGGGCGGCGAAGCGCTGCAGGTTCTGCTGGAAGTCGCTGGGGAAGCCGTACTGGATCGCGAGGTGCGACTGGAAGCCCACGCAGTCGACCGGCACGCCCTGCTGGCGCAGCGACGAGACGAGGTTGTAGATCGCCGTGCTCTTGGCGTTGATCCCCTCGGTGTTGTAGTCGTTGATGCACAGCTTCGCGTCGGGGTCGGCGGCGCGGGCGGCGCGGAAGGCGTCGGCGATGTAGCTCTGGCCGAGCGTGTTGTACCAGAACGACGTGCGCAGGTTGCCGCTGTCGTCGAAGACCTCGTTCACCACGTCCCAGGAGACCACGGCCGGGTTGTTCGCGTAGTGGCCGACGACCTGGCTGATGTGGTTCTGCATGGCCGCGCGCATGGCGCTGGCGCCGAGGCTCTGGACCCAGCCGGGCGTCTGGTTGTGCCAGACGAGCGTGTGGCCGTGGACCTGCATGTTGTTCTCGGTGGCGAAGGCGACGATCGCGTCGGCGCCGGAGAAGTTGAACTGGCCCTGGCTGGGCTCGGTGGAGTCCCACTTCATCGCGTTCTCGGGCGTGACCTGGCTGAACTCCGTGGCCGCGGTGTTGCGGTACGTGGCCTCGTTGGCGAGCTGGCTGGTGGCGAGCGCCGCCCCGATGAACTTGCCCCGGGCGGCCGCGTGCGTGCGCAGGGGCGCGGAGGCGTCGGCCGAGGTGGCCGGGAGGAGGAAGGCTGCGAGCATCCCCACCAAGGTGAGGACTCTGATGAGTAAGGACGAATGCACGGACATCTACCTCCGGAGGCAGGCACTCGGTTCCGAAAGTTTTCGATCACCGTCTGATCGCAGTGCAGACGGTATTGACATGCGAGAGAAGGGTCAATGCCGGGCACGTACAGCCACCAAAGCAGCAGATGGACGGCAGAAACTATCGGGTGATAAGTGAAACTTTCACAGCTAGCGGGACGTACCTACCGGTCGGTACTGTGATTTATCCAGAATAATCGTCCACCAGCCAGGAGTTCGGCGCATGTCCCTTTCGCACGCCCAGGTCCAGGCCCAGCTCACCGGCCCCGGCCAGCTGTTCGAGATGGAGGAGATCGGCGACACCGGGATACGTACGTGGAAGCACGCGCCGGCTCACTTCCGGGCGCTGCTGGAGATGAGCAGGTTCCACGGCGAGAAGGTCTTCCTCGTGTACGAGGACGAGCACATCACGTTCGAGGACCACTTCCGCCGCGCCGCCACCCTGGCGGGCCGCCTCATCGAGGAGTACGGCGTACGCAAGGGCGACCGGGTGGGCGTGGCCATGCGCAACTACCCCGAATGGGTGGTCTCGCTGTCGGCCGCGCTGGCGGCGGGGGCCGTCGCCGTACCGCTCAATGCCTGGTGGACGGAGGCCGAGCTGGCCTACGCCGTGAACGACTCGGGCATCAAGGTGCTGATCGCGGACGGCGAGCGTGCCGCCAGGCTGGCCTCGACGGGCGTCCCGCTGATCGTCACCCGGGGCGAGGCACCGGCGGGCGCGCGCGGGTTCGGCGACGCGATGGGCGAGGTCGCCGCCGATGTCCGGCTCCCCGACGTCGAGCTGTCCCCGGAGGACCCCGCGACGATCTTCTACACCTCCGGCACGACCGGCAACCCCAAGGGCGCGCTGGGCAGCCACCGCAACCTGGGCCAGTCCCCCATGACCGTCGCCTACGGCCTCATGCGGGCGGTGGCGATGGCGGGCAAGGACGTCGCGGCCGCGGCCGGCACCCGCAGGGTGACCCTGCTGACCGTTCCCCTGTTCCACGTCACGGGCTGCTTCTCGGCCCTGACCACCAGCATGTTCGGCGGCGGCGGGCTGGTGCTCATGTACAAGTGGGACCCCGAGCAGGCGCTGCGCCTGATCGAGCGCGAGCGCGTGACCGCCATGATCGGCGTGCCCACGAACGCCTGGCAGCTCATGTCCCACCCCGACTTCGGCAAGTACGACCTGTCGTCCCTGAGCACCCTCGGCTACGGCGGCGCCCCCGCCCCGCCCAAGCTCCTGGAGCGCATCACCCGGAACCTCCCCGACCGCGCCCCCTCCAACGGTTACGGCATGACCGAGACGACCGCCCTGGCCATCGGCAACGGCGGCGCCGACTACCAGGCCAGGCCCGACAGCATCGGCCTGCCCTCGCCCGTGGTGGACGTGCGCGTGGTGGACCCGATGGGCGAGGAGCTGCCGCCCGGCGAGGTGGGCGAGCTCTGCGTACGCGGCCCCAACGTCATCATGGGCTACTGGAACAAGCCGGAGGCCACGGCGCAGACCTTCGTGGACGGCTGGCTGCACACCGGCGACCTGGCCAAGATCGACGACGAGGGCTTCGTCTACATCGTCGACCGGGCCAAGGACATGGTGATCAGGGGCGGCGAGAACGTCTACTGCGCGGAGGTGGAGGCGGCCCTGTTCGAGCACCCCGCGGTGGACGACGCGGCGGTGATCGGCGTGCCGCACGAGGAGCTCGGGGAGGAGGTGGGCGCGGTCATCCGGCTGGCGCCGGGCGCCTCGGTCGCCACGGAGGAGCTCCAGTCGTTCCTCAAGGACCGGATCGCCAAGTTCAAGATCCCCGCCTACTTCTGGTTCCGGGAGGGCGAGCTGCCCCGCAACCCCGGCGGCAAGATCCTCAAGACCCACCTCCGCAGGGAGGTCCTGGGCGCGTAGCCCCATGAAATAGGTCGCCAGAATTCGGGGGAATTCTGGTGCGACATGCTGTATTTATGCCACGCCCGTCGATTACCTGGATGGCCTGCTATTGTGACGCACGGCGCCAATGGGGTGGCGTTCTCTGCGTGGAAATTCGGGGATAGTTGGCAATGCGCTGGCTCATTGGTGTGGTTGCTTGCGCGGTCCTGGCCGGGGTGCTGTCCGTGGAGAAAGGCTTCGCGGCTTTCCGCGCGACCACATCTTCCACAGGTACATGGGCTTCTGCCGCGAGTTATTCGAATGGCAACCTGACGTCCTGGGGTCAGAACAGCTCCGGGCAGCTCGGCATCGGCAACACGGTCGACAAGTCCAGCCCCGTGAACGTCGGGTCCGTCACCACATGGGCCAGGCCCGCCGCCGGCGGCGCGTTCGCCTGCGCCGTACGTACGGGCGGCACGCTGTGGTGCTGGGGCGACAACTCCAGCGGCCAGCTCGGGCTCGGCGACCTCGTCAACCGCACCGCTCCCGCCCAGGTCGGCACCGCCACCACCTGGTCCCTGGTGTCGGCGGGCGGCAAATTCGCCTGTGCCGTCCGCACCGACGGCACACTGTGGTGCTGGGGCGACAACTCCAGCGGCCAGCTCGGGCTCGGCGACCTCGTCAACCGCACCAGTCCGGCCCAGGTCGGTACCTTCACCACCTGGCAGTCGGTCACGACGGGAAAGGCTCACGCCTGCGGCTGGCGCACCGGTAACACGCTGTTCTGCTGGGGCGACAACTCCAGCGGCCAGCTCGGACTCGGCAACGCCATCAACCGCAGACTACCGGCCCAGGTCGGCGTGGTCGGTCCGTCGGAGTCGATCAGCGCGGGTGGTGCGCACACCTGTGCCGTACGCGTCAGCAGGACCCTGTGGTGCTGGGGCAACAACTCCAGCGGCCAGCTCGGGCTCGGCGACACCGGCAACCGCCTCAGCCCGGTCCAGGTCGGCAGCCTCGAGACGTGGGAGGAATCCCCGGCGTTGGGTGGGGCGCACACGTGCGCCCGGCAGGCCGGCACCAACCTGTGGTGCTGGGGGGACAACTCCAGCGGCCAGCTCGGGCTCGGCGACACCACCAACCGCACCAGCCCTGTGCAGGTCACGACGCCGAACACCTGGTCGTCCGTAACAGCGGGCGCCGCCCACACGTGCGGCAAGGGGACCACCGGCGGCACGGTGTGGTGCTGGGGGAACAACACCTACGGACAGCTCGGGCTGGGCGACCATGTCAACCGCAAGACCCCGGCGCAGCTGAGCGGGTTCTCGTCCGTCTCGGTCGTCACCGGACCGACCGCGTTCATGACGCTGGCCACCTCTTGATCGGAAATAGGCATTGTCTTGCACGATCCTCCCGTTCACCGTCATTTCCGCATGGGGAAAATGCCGGAACGAGAGCGATCAACTATGACGATTGAGAGGCGCATGTGGCGATAAAAGCGGACAAATTGAGAAGTGCATCCCGATTTCTGGCGATGCCCGTCGGGCTGATGCTCAGCGGGGTGCTCGTATGGCAGGCATCGAACGCGACTTTCGTCGGCAGCACCGCCAACACGGGCAACAACTGGACGGCCGGAACCGTCGGATTGACGAACGACAGCGGCGGCGTCCCGATGTTCCAGATCACCAACATGGTCCCGGGTGACTCCGGGTCCCACTGCATCAAGATCACCTCCAGCGCCAGCGTGCCCAGCACGGTCAAGCTCTACTCCGACGTGTCCGCCGTGCCGACCAACAACATCAGTTCGTACATCAACCTCACCATTGAGGAGGGCAACGGCGGCACGTACGCCAGCTGCGCGGCGTTCACGCCGGTGGGCGGGGCCGCGTACACCGGCACCCTCGCCAACTTCACCTCGACCAAGACGAGCTTCGCCAACGGAGTCGGGCCATGGTCGCTGACGGGGAACCCGCCGGAGAACCTGTCCTACCGCATTTCCTGGTCGTTCGACTCGTCCGCCCCCAACTCGACCGAGGACGGCTCCACGCCGCATGTCTCTTTCATCTGGGAAGCACAGAACAGCTGATCACGAGATCGGCCTGAGGGCGCGGCGTGCGGCGTTCGCGATCCGGCTCATCGGATTCACGGCGGCGCGCGCCGCGCTCGGCGTGCTCATCGGCCTGCTGACGTGGTCGCAACTGCCTGCCCTGCTTCCCGCGTGGCAGGCGGCCGTGATCCTCACCGGCTCCATGGGGCCGCGGATCATGCCGGGCGACGTGGTGGTCTACCAGCACGTGCCCGTGCATACGCTCAAGCCGGGTCAGGTGGTGCTCGTCCGTGACCACTCCCAGCCGACGCAGCTGCTGACGCATCGGGTGCACAAGATGCTGGCCAACGGCCACATCCTCACCTCGGGCGACGCGAACCTGACGCCCGACTCCACCTCCACGCCACCCGAGCAGGTCCTCGGGCTGGGACGGATCCACGTTCCCTGGATCGGCCTGCCCGTTCTCTGGTGGTATCGGGCGCGGTACTGGACGATGGCCCTCGGCGCGCTGGGCCTGGCTGTCCTCACGTATCTCGCCGCAACCCCGCGCCCACGTGGTGATGGAACGCGACCTCCAGCGGAGGGCATGTCCGAGGCCCCCGGTTGAGCAGCCTGGCGTCTACTTCATCGGGTGTGACGGCGCGGAGGTGAGCGGGTCCCAGGCGGCCATCGCGCAGGTGATGACCGCTTCCAGCTCGGCGCGGTCGGCGCCGTCGCGGGCTTGTACGGACAGGCCTTGCACCACGGTGGTGTAGTAGCGGGCGATGGCGTCGAGGCCGGCGGGCGGCGCGGTGAGGTCGCCGTCGGCGACGCCGCGGGCGAGCCGGTCCTTGACGGTGTTGAGCATGTCACGCCGGAGGTCGGCCAGGAACTCCCGGATCGCGTGGTTCTCCACGGCGCCGGTGGGCGCGGCCAGGATGAGCATGCAGTGGTGCGGCGTGTCCGGGCCGGTGATCACATCGGCGGTGGCGCGCAGCATGGCGTGGATCGCGGCGCGCGCGGTCGGCTGTTCGCGCAGCGCGCGCCTGGGCGGCTCGCCTGAGGTCGTGCCGTAGAGGGCCATGACCTTGCGGAACAGGTCCTGCTTGCTGCCGAAGCAGGCGTAGATGCTGGCCGAGGCGATCCCCATGGCCTGGGCCAGGTCGTTGAGCGAGGTGCCCTCGTAGCCGCGTTCCCAGAACAGGTCCAGCGCCGTGCGCAGGGCGGTGTCCGGGTCGAATGTGCGCGGCCTGCCGCGAGCAGCCATCCGCCGTCCCTCCAGATTTCTTTGTCGTTCGATCAACTTTACCTTGACCTGTGCCACAGCGTGCTGCACGATTTGTTGGTCGTTCGATAAATAATAGAAAGCCGGTCGTCATGAGCATCCCCTCCACCATGCGCGCGCTGCGGCAGACGTCACTGAGCGGCCCGCAGGACCTCCGCCTGATCACCGACGCGCCGGTACCGAGCCCGGGCCCGGGCGAGGTCCTGATCCGGGTCACCGCCGCCGGCGTCAACTTCGTCGACCTCTCCCAGGCCCGCGGCACATTCGCGGGCGGCCCGCGGCCGCCGTATCTGGCGGGCATCGAAGGCGCCGGCGAAATCGTCGCCGTTGGCGAGGGGGTGACCGACCTGCAGCCCGGCGCCCATGTCATCGGCGTCGGCGTCCACGGCGGCGCCTTCGCCGAGTACATGGTGCTGCCGGCGGCCGGCGCGGTCCCGGTGCCGGCGGGCTGGGCCGACGAGCAGGCCCTGGGCCTGGTCGTGAACTGGCCGACCGCGCTGGCGGCGCTCAAGCCGCTGGGCGGCCTCACCGCAGGGGAGACCGTGGTGATCCACGCCGCGGCCGGCGGGACCGGCCAGGCCGCGGTGAAGATGGCCAAGCACTACGGCGCGACGGTGATCGCCACGGCCTCGCCGGACAAGCACGAGGTGGTACGGGCGCTGGGCGCCGACCACGTCCTCGACTCCCGCGGCACCGACATCGCCGCCGAGGTCCTGGCCCTGACCGGCGGCGCGGGCGCCGACCTGGTCCTGGAGTCGGTCGGCGGCGCCACCCTCGACGCCAGCCTGGCCGCGACCAGGAGGGTCACCGGCCGGGTCGTCGTCTACGGCCTGGCCGGCGGCGAAGCCGCGATCACCAACTGGGAACTGGTCTACAAGCACCAGATCCACCTCATCGGCCTGAACATCGGCACCCTGATCCAGGCCGCACCGCAGATCTTCGGCGAGGTCATGGGCCGGTTGTCCGGACTACTCGCGGCCGGCGTGCTCGGCCCCGGCCGGCCCACCGTGCACGATCTGGCCGAGGGACCCAAAGCACTCGCGGAACTGGAAGCGCGGGCCACCGTGGGCAAGCTGGCACTACGGCCCTGAACAGACCCGAGTCCTGCTCGGAAGCCGCCCTCCATTACGTCACGGGTAATCGCGCTCCCTACGTCCCGGCTGGCATCGTTCAGGTGTCGCAAGAAACCGCCACAAAGGGGAGCCCGACATGACCACCGCCCTGACCGTCACCGCCGATCGGACGAAGTTCCTGCGCCTCGCGCTGGCCGCCGACGCCGTCGTCACCGGCGTCAACGGGCTGGTCTACCTCGCCTTCGCGGCCCCGGTGAGCGATCTGCTCGGCCCCGGCGCGGGCCTCCTGCGCGAGATCGGCGCCTTCCTCCTCGTGTACGGCGCCGCGGTCGGCCTCCTGGCCACCCGCCGCGCGATCAGCCCGGCCGCCACCAGAGCGGTCATCGCGCTGAACATCATCTGGACCCTGGGCAGCGTCGCCGCCGTCGTCACCGGCGTCGCCGGACTCACCACGGTCGGCGCGATCTGGACCATCGCCCAGGCCCTGGTGGTCGGAGTGTTCGCCGAACTTCAGATCACCGGCCTCCGCAAGACCCGCAACAACTGATGAACCGCAATAACTAAGACCCGATTGAAAGCAGAGGAAATGACCATGAGCCTCATCGACCGCTACATCGCCGCCTGGAACGAGACCGACGCCGAGGCCCGCGCCAAGGCCGTGGCCGAGCTGTGGACCGAGGACGCCACCTACACCGACCCGCTGGCCGACGTGAGCGGCCACGCCGGAATCGCCGCGGTGATCGAGGGCGCCCAGGGCATGTTCCCCGGCCTGGTGTTCAGCCCGGGCGAGGTGTACGACGCCCACCACCACATCGCCCGCTTCACCTGGCACCTCGGCCCTGAGGGCGGGGAGCCGGTCGCGGTCGGGTTCGACGTGGTGGAGCTGGCCGAGGACGGCCGGATCCGCTCGGTCCTCGGCTTCCTGGACAAGGTCCCGGCCGCCTGAACATCCCCCTCTCGAGGCCCCCGCTCCCTGCGGGGGCCTTCGGCTTTCCGGCTGAAAACGATTTGCCCAGATCACCTTCCACATCGGACAATTGACCCTCGTGCCCGATGGACTGAAGCGCCTGCTGCGCCAGCTCTCCATAGACCTGAGCCCGCTCCGCGACTCCCGCGACTACCGCCTCCTGTTCGGCTCAGGCGTCGTCACGATGTTCGGCACGTTGATCACCATGGTCGCGGTGCCGTACCAGATGAAGCAGCTCACGGACTCCTACCTGGCGGTCGGCCTGGTGAGCCTCGCGGAGTTCGTCCCGATGGTGGTGTGCGGCCTGTGGGGCGGGGCGATCGCCGACGCGCTCGACCGCCGCAAGATCATCTTCCTGAGCGAGCTGGGCCTGCTCGTCACCTCGGCCGCCCTCATGGTGAACGCGCTGCTCCCGAACCCCCAGGTCTGGATCCTGTACGTGATGGGCGCCATCTCCACGGGCATTTCCTGCCTGCAGCGGCCGAGCCTGGAGGCCGTCTTCCAGCAGGTGGTCAAGCACGAGCAGCAGGGCGCGGCGGCGGTGCTGTCGAGCATGCGCTGGAACTTCGGCGCCATCCTGGCCCCGGCCCTGGGCGGCCTGCTGGTGACGGCCTACGGCCCGGCGGCGGCGTACGGCATCGACACGCTGAGCTTCGTGCTGTCGCTGGTCCTGCTGTGGCGGATCAGGTCACTGCCGCCCGCTGAGAACGCCGCCCCGGCGTCGCTGAAGTCGCTGGTCGAGGGCGTGCGGTACGCGATGAGCCGCAGCGACCTGATGGGGACGTACCTGGTGGACATCGCCGCCATGGTGTTCGCGATGGCGACGTCGCTGTTCCCGTTCCTGGCCGACGAGCTGCGCGCCCCGCAGGCGCTGGGGCTGCTGTACTCGGCGGCGGCGGTGGGCGCGCTGATCGCCTCGCTCACCGGCGCCTGGACGGCCCGGGTCCAGCGCCAGGGCCTCGGCGTGATCGTGGCGGCGACCGTGTGGGGCGCGGGGGTGGCCCTGTGCGCGCTGGCCCCGAACGTCTGGGTCCTGGTCGTCTGCATCGCGCTCGCGGGCGCTGCCGACATGGTCAGCGGCATGCTCCGCATGACCATGTGGAACCAGACCATCCCGCAGGAGCTGCGCGGCCGCCTGGCCGGGATCGAGCTCCTGTCGTACGCGTCCGGCCCGATGCTGGGCAACGCCCGGGCCAGCCTGATGGCCAACATCGGCGGCACCCGCTTCTCCCTGGGATCGGGCGGCCTGCTCTGCGTGGCCGCCGTCCTCGGCCTGGCCGCCGCGCTGCCGAAGTTCCGCAGGTACGACGCCAGAACGGACGAGCACGCCCTGGCGGAGAAGGCCCGCAGGGAGGCGGCCGCCGCCTAGCTCACCGGTTCTCCGACTCGGCGAACGCCCGCAGCGCCTCGGCATCGGAGTAAACGCTGGTCACGTAGGCCGCCACCCACTCCTCGATCCCGTCGAACCCGCTCTCCCTGACCAGCCGCTCCCCCACCCGGGCCGCGTCGAGCGGGGTCCGGCGCAGGGTCACGGCCCCGGTCTCGCCGTCGAGCAGCGCCCAGTGCGCCCCATCCTTCCCGTACGGCATGCCGACGGACCCGGGGTTGACGACCAGCACCCGGTCGGCCAGCCGTACGAACGGCATGTGCGTGTTCCCCACCACCACGGTGTCGGCGCCCTCCCCCGCCAGCACTTCCGCCCACCGCTCCAGCGAACTGTCCACGAGGATCATCTCATCATCCCTGCGCGGCGTCGCGTGCACGAACAACGTGCTCCCCAGCCGCCCCAGCTCGACCACCTGCCGATCGGGCAGCCCGGCCAGCAACTCGACCTGATCGTCCCGCAGCTGCTCGGCCGCCCACTGCGACACGGGATACGGGCACTCCTTCCCCCGGACCGCCTCCACCAGCTCCCTGTCGGCGTTCCCGTTGACCCACAACGCCCGCTCACCCAGCGAGACGAGCACGTCGAGCGTCTCGACCGGCATCGGCCCCGCGGCCATGTCCCCGGTCAACACGATCAGATCGGCCCCGGCCACCTCGGGCTCGTCCAGCACGGCCTCGAGCGCGGGCAGCACTCCATGGATGTCGGACAACACAGCGATACGCATACGACCACTCTCCTACGCCCTGGAGCCTGTTCACGTCAACGAACGCTCATGCTGCGTATGTATCTATTCACAGTGCGTGAGCCCATGAGATTGGTAGCGTTGCACCATGACGGCCGAAGCGGTGACCCAGGAGAGGACGCATCCCTCGCTCCCGGACTGGGTGTTTCCTCCGCCGCAAGGGTTCGTCGCAGAAGATCTCGATCACCTTCCGGATTCTCCTGCGCACACAGAGTTGATTGATGGAAGCTTGGTCTTCGTGAGCCCCCAAGCCTCCTTCCATGCACTCATGGTCGATCTCCTCGTCGGCGCCCTGCGCCAAGCCACCCCGAAGGACTTCCGGGTGCGACGCGACATGAGCGTCATCCTGGGCCCACGCCAGCGCCCGGAGCCTGACGTGATGGTGATCAAGGCCGAAGCCGTGCGCGACGGCGACGAGACCTCCTACGAGGCTCGAGATGTGGTCCTCGTCATTGAGGTCGTCTGTCCCGCGTCCGAGGTCCGCGACCGTCACCGTAAACCGCAGCTCTACGCCAAAGCCGCAATTCAACACTTGTGGCGGATCGAGAAGAACGCAGGCAAGCCCGTGGTCTACGTCTACGAGCTGGACCCGGCAGCCAACACATACGTCACTACCGGCATTCACCGCGACGCTCTGAAGGTATCCGTGCCCTTCGAGCTGGCCATCGACCTCACCGAGATCGACCAGCTCTGAGCCGGCTCACCCCGCCTCGCGCCACCCCTCATACCGCTCCACCAGCTCATCCACCTTGGCCAGCGCACCCTCGTCAAGCCCTTCGACGACGACCAGCCACTGCGCGTCCTCGGCGTCGTCCTCCCCGGCAAGCGCCTCTCGCACCACCCGCGGCACCCCGAGCGCCGGGAACCACTCCTCGAGCGTCTCCGCCACCTCCTCGGCGTCATCCCGCTCGGCGAACACCAGAAACTGCCTCATCTTCCTCCCGCCTTCACATCCGCAAGCGTATGCAGTCGTTTACCTGGCGTGAACGCAATACATTGGTAGCGTTGGATCGTGACTGCCGAAGCGGTGATCGAAAAGATGACGCCTCCCTCGATGCCCGACTGGATCATCCCGCCGCCAGAGGGCTTCGTAGCAGAAGACCTCGATCACATTCCGGATTTGCCTGCGCACACAGAGTTGATTGATGGAAGCTTGGTCTTCGTGAGCCCCCAGCGACACTTCCACCAATTGGTCATCCGCCGGCTGTGCAACGCACTGGAAGATTTCATGCCAGCAGGCCACGAAGTGGTCCAGGAGATGAGCGTCAAGCTGGCTCGGCAGCAGCGCCCGGAGCCTGACCTGATCGTCGTGGGCCCCAACGCGATCATCGACGACAAGGTCGTATGCTTCCAGGCCGACGACGTCATCCTGGCTGTAGAGGTGGTCTCACCCGACTCCGAAGCGCGTGACAGAGAGCGCAAGCCCCTCCTCTACGCGAAGGCAGGGATTCCCCACTTCTGGCGAATTGAGAACGTCGACGGCAAGCCGGTTGTCTTCGTCTTCGAGCTCATTCCCGGCACACAGACCTACGCACCGGGTGGCGTCCACCACGACAGACTCAAGGTCACGGTTCCGTTCGACATCGACATCGATCTCACGAATCTGTACAAGGCAAGAACCCGCTAAGGGCTGGCACGGCACCAGCCGTACCAGCCCCATGGAAGCAGCTCAGGCGCTGCGCAGCTGAGCCCCCACGCGGTCGGCCGCCATGGCCACCGCCGCGTCGCGAGCCGCCGTCGTCTCCTCCACCGTCAGCGTCCGGTCCGCGGCCCGGAAGCGCATCGTGTACGCGAGCGACTTGTTGCCCGCGCCCACCTGCTCCCCCACGTACACGTCGAACAGCCGGATCGACTCCAGCAGTTCGCCCGCCCCGTCGCGCAGGGCGGCCTCCACGTCGGCGACCGGCGTGAAGTCGGGGACGATCAGCGCGACGTCCTGCGTGGCCACCGGGTAGGCCGACACCGCAGGCGTCTGGACCGGCCCGGGCATGGCGGCCTCCAGGCGGGAGATCTCCAGCTCCATGGCCACGGTCCGCTTGGGCAGCCCATACGCCTCGATGACGCGCGGGTGCAGCTCGCCCGCGTGTCCCACCAGCGTGTCGCCCACGTAGAGGGCGGCGCAGCGGCCGGGGTGCCAGGGCTCGTGCTGGTCGGCGCTGATCGACAGCTCCAGCCGGGCCTCGCCCGCGACCGCCCGGGCGGCCTGCACCGCGTCGGCCCAGGAGGCCTCGCGCCCGCCGCCCCACCAGCCGGACCGCTCGAACTCGCCGGCCAGCACCACCGCGACCCGCAGCGGCTGGTCGGGCAGGGCCGCCTCGATCGAGGCCAGCTCCTCGGCGGTCGGCCGGCGCTCGACCCCGAGCACCGGCGCCACCTCGGGAGCGCCCTCGCGCGGCCGATAGACCGGCCCCGTCTCGAACAGCGCCACGTCCGAGAAGCCGCGGCCGACGTTGCGCACCAGGGTCTTGAGCAGCCCTGGCAGCAGCGTCGTGCGCATCAGCGGCTCGTCCTCCGACAGCGGGTTGGCCAGCCGCATGGCGTGGCGGCGCGCGTCGTCGGCGGGCAGCAGCAGCCGGTCGAAGTCGTCGGGGCTGATGAACGGGTAGTTGAGCACCTCGACGTAGCCGCCCTCGGCCAGCGCCCGGCCGATCCGCCTGCGCAGCCGCTGCCCCTCGGTGAGGCCCGCGCCGGCGGGGGCGGACGGCAGCACCGACGGCAGGCTCTCGTAGCCCTCCAGCCGGATGACCTCTTCGGCCAGGTCGTTGGGGTCGGTGAGGTCGGGACGCCACGACGGCGGCGTCACCGTGATCATGTCGTCGCCGGTGACGGCCAGCTTGGCCGCCAGCGCGCCGCCGGTGACCACGCCGGTCGGGTCGACGCCGCCCTTGCGCACGGCCGGGTCGCTGCCGGGCGTCACGACGCAGCCGACCTGCTCCAGCCGGGCGATCACGGTGTCGCGGGAGTAGTCGACGCCCGCGACGGTGCCGGGGTAGCCGGACGGGATCGCGATGCGCGGCGGCGACACCTCGACCTCGGCGTGCGTGACCCCGGGCTGGATGGTGGCGCCGCCCAGCTCGGCCAGCAGCTGCACGGCCCGCCACGAGGCGACGAGCGGCAGCTCCCGGTCGACGCCGCGCTCGAACCGCTTGGACGCCTCCGACACCAGCCCGTGCCTGCGCGACTCGCGCGAGATGCCGGTCGCGGAGAAGTGGGCGGCCTCGATGACGATGTCGGTCGAGCCGTCGGAGATCTCGGTCTCGAGCCCGCCCATGGTGCCGGCCATCGAGATCGGCCCCGACTGGTCGGTGATGAGGATGTCGTCGGGGTCGAGCTCGCGTACGACGTGGTCGAGCGTCTCCAGGCGCTCGCCCGCCCCGGCCCGGCGCACGACGATCTCGCCCGTCAGCTTGTCGCGGTCGAACGCGTGCAGCGGCTGGCCCAGCTCCAGCATCAGGTAGTTGGTGATGTCAACGGCCAGCGACACGGGCCGCATGCCGGCGCGTGTGAGGCGTACCCGCATCCAGAGCGGGCTCTGGGCGGCCGGGTCGAAGCCGCGGACCTCGCGCAGCACGAACCTGTCGCAGGCGGTCGGGTCGGCGATCGAGGCCGGCCACGACGGGCCGGTCTCGGCGGGCGGCTCGACGCCGGCGGGGTCGCGGAACTCCACCCCGAACGCGGTCGCCACCTCGCGCGCGACGCCCCTGATCGACAGCGCGTAGCCGATGTCGGGCGTGATCTCCAGCTCGATGACCTCGTCACGCAGGCCGAGCAGCTCGACCACGTCCGCGCCGATCGGGGTGCCGGGCGGCAGCACCATGATGCCGCCGTGATCGTCACCGAGCCCGAGCTCGCGCTCGGAGCAGATCATGCCCTCCGACATGCGCCCGTACGTCTTGCGCGCCCCGACCTCGAACCCGCCGGGCAGCACGCCGCCGGGCAGCACGACGGGCACGCGGTCGCCGACGACGAAGTTGGTGGCGCCACAGACGATCTCGCGTGGCGTCGCCTCGCCCGTCTCGACCTTGCAGTGCCTGATCGGCTTCTTGAAGCCGGTCAGCTCCTCGATCTCGAGCACCTCGCCGACGACGACGTTCTTGACGTCGTGGCCGTGCGAGGAGATCGACTCCAGCTTGAGCCCGGCGGCGGTGAGCTTGTCGGCCACCTCGTGGGCGGTGGCCGCCGGGAGATCGACATACTCCCGCAGCCAGGAAAGCGGGACCTTCATCAGATCTCCATTCCGAACGGGAGGGTGAAGCGCACGTCCCCCTCGACCATGTCACGCATGTCCTCGGCGTTGTGGCGGAACATCAGCGTACGCTCGATGCCCATGCCGAACGCGAACCCCGAATACCGCGACGGATCGACCCCGCAGGCGACCAGCACGCGCGGGTTGACCATGCCGCAGCCGCCCCACTCGATCCAGCCCTCCGACTTGCAGGTGCGGCAGGGCGGGTTGCCGGGGACGGCCGAGGCGCCGCGGCAGACGAAGCACTTGAGGTCCATCTCGGCGGACGGCTCGGTGAACGGGAAGTAGTTGGGCCGGAACCGGGTCGTGATGCCCTTGCCGAACATCACCTCGGCGAAGCGGTCGAGCGTCCCCTTCAGGTGGGCCATGGTCAGGCCCTCGTCCACGGCCAGCCCCTCGGTCTGGTGGAAGACCGGCGTGTGGGTGGCGTCGAGCTCGTCGGTGCGGAACGTCTTGCCCGGCGAGATCACGTAGACCGGCAGCTCGCGCTGGAGCAGCGCGCGGATCTGCACCGGCGAGGTCTGCGTGCGCAGCACCATGCCGGAGTCGGTCGACCCCACGAAGAACGTGTCGTGGTCGGAACGGGCCGGGTGGTCCTTCGCGATGTTGAGAGCGTCGAAGTTGAACCACTCGCCTTCGAGGTCGGGCCCCTCGGCCACCTCGTATCCCATGGCGACGAACGCGTCGGCGATGCGCTCCTGCAGCGTGGTCAGCGGGTGGCGGGCACCGCGCGGCCGCCGGTCCCACGGCAGGGTGACGTCGACGCTCTCCTCGACGAGCACCCGCGCGTCACGCTCGGCCTCCAGCTCGGCCTGGCGGCCGGCGAGCGCCTCGTTGATCGCCTTGCGGGCGGTGCCGACGCGCTTGCCGGCCTCGGCGCGGGCGGCCGGCGGCAGGGCGCCGATCTCACGGTTGGCCAGGGCGATGGGCGAGCGGTCGCCGGCATGCGCCAGCCTGGCCTGCTTGAGTGCGTCGAGGCTGTCGGCCGCCTTGATCGCCGCGATGGCGTCGGCCTCCATGCGCGACACCTCGTCGGCATGCAACGGTGTCACCTCGACGGGGTCGTAGTCAGACAAGAGTGAGCTCCGTATCCAGGGCTTGAGCGGAAAAGAGTCTAGTGGGCCCGCCCACCGGGGCCGACTCGATCGCTACGGGGTGGCGAAGTCGGGCGTGCCGGTGGGCACGGTAAATCGAAACTCCGCCCCGCCCTCGGGCGCGCGCTGCACGGTGATCGTGCCGCCGTGCGCCTCGACCAGGCCCTTGACGATGAAGAGGCCGAGCCCGGTGCCGCCGCGCCTGCGGCTGTTGCCACCGCGCCAGAACTGCCTGAAGACGCGCGGGGCCAGCTCGGGCTCGATGCCCTCGCCCTCATCGCGCACCGACACGGCAACTCCCCATCCGACGGACTCGATCTCTATTGTCACAGTGCCACGCCCGTGACGCAGCGCGTTCTCCACCAGGTTACCCAGGATCTGGTCGATCTTGTCCTGGTCGAGCCACATTTCCGGCAGGTCATCGCCGACCACCAGACGGAAACGGTCCTCGGCCTCCCCTGCCGCGACCCGCCCGGCGACGAGCCGGCGCGCCCTGGCGGGGACGTCGACGACCTGGCGGCGCACCTCCAGCCGGCCCGACTCGATGCGCGAGACGTCGAGCAGCTCGGTGATGAGCCGGGTGACGCGGTCGGCGTCGTTGTTGACGGTCTCGAGCATGACCCGCTTCTGCTCGTCGGTGAAGCGGGACCACTTGGCCAGCATGGTCGCGGTGAACCCCTTGACGCTGGTCAGCGGCGAGCGCAGCTCGTGGGCCACGGTGGAGACCAGGTCGGCGCGGCTGCGCTCCAGCCGGGCACGGGCGCCGCCGTCGCGCAGGGTGATCGTGACGCGCTCGACCTCGCCGCAGCGCTCGGGCTCGCGTACGAGTCTGGCCGCGACGTAGAGCTCCTGGCCGCCGGGCAGGTGCAGCGGCCGCTCCGGCACCCTGCTCCTGATGGGCAGCCCGCCCTCGGGGTCGAGCGCCTTCCACCAGTCGCGCCCGTCGTGATCGCGGAAGGGGAACACGTCGTTCATGTGCCTGCCGACGGCGCGCTCCACGGCCACGCCGGTGAGCCTGGCGGCGGCCCGGTTGACGGCCAGCACACAGCCATATCGGTCAGTCACGATGAGGCCGTCGGGAAGGTCGTCGATGGCTATCGTGCACGCGGCGGCCACTACTCGCCCGTCGGTGTCTGCGCCGTGCACGACCTGCCTCCTCCGCCTACAACGCCGACAATAGCGGGTTTCCCGCCGCCTAGGGCACTCGCTGCGCCCTAGCAGAGGAGTAAAGGCATACCGCCGCGGCGGCGGCCAGGTTCAGGCTTTCAGCCTGTCCGTAGATGGGCACTCTGACCACATCGTCCGCCTCGGACAGTATCTCCTCCGGCAGCCCCCAAGCCTCGTTGCCGAAGATCCACGCGGTGGGTCCCGTGAGATCGACATCGTCGAGCGTGTGCTTGCCCGCGCCGTCAGCCGCCAGCACGCGCAGGCCCCGCTCCTTCAGTTGACGCACGGCGGCGCTCACCGGTGCACCGATGACGACGGGCAAGTGGAACAGGCTGCCGGCGCTGGCGCGCACACATTTCCCGTTGTACGGGTCGACGGAGGCGTCGGTGAAGATCACGGCGTCGGCGCCGGCCGCGTCGGCGGCCCGCATGACGGTGCCGGCGTTGCCGGGGTCGCGCACGTGGGCGAGCACGGCCACCAGGCGGGGCGTGCCTTTCAGGGCTTCGTCCAGGGACACGTGCACGAGCTTGCAGACGGCCACCAGCCCCTGCGGGGTCACGGTCTGGGACAGCTCCGCCATGACCTCGCCGCTGGCCCGGTGCACGGGCACGCCCTTGAGCGTGGCCTCGGTGATCAGCTCGGGGTGGCGCAGCTCGGCGTCGGCCGTGCTGAACAGCTCCAGCGGCACGCCCTCGAGCTTGAGCGCCTCGCGCACCGCCTGCGGCCCCTCGGCCAGGAACCTGCGGTCCTGATCTCTGAAGGCCCGCTTGGTGAGCCGCCTGGCCGCTTTCACCCGCGGCGACTTCACGTTGGTCAGCTCGGACCCGGCCATGGTCTCCCCCGTCGCATACAGCACTGTCGCATACAGCAAAGGGCCCACCGGCATCGGTGGGCCCCTCTGGTTAAAGCAATTGCCTCAGCTCGCGGCCGGAGCGTTCACGTTCGCCGGCAGCGCCTTCTTGGCGGCCTCGACGAGCGCGGCAAAGGTCTGGGCGTCGTTGACCGCGAGATCGGCGAGGATCTTGCGGTCGACCTCGACGCCGGCCAGGCGCAGACCCTGGATCAGACGGTTGTAGGTCATGCCGTTCTGGCGGGCAGCGGCGTTGATCCGCTGGATCCACAGACGGCGGAACGCACCCTTACGGTCCTTGCGGTCCCGGTAGGCGTACGTCATCGAGTGGAGCATCTGCTCCTTGGCCTTGCGGTAAAGACGTGACCGCTGGCCACGGTAACCGCTCGCCCTCTCGAGGACGACCCTGCGCTTCTTCTTGGCGTTGAGCGCCCGCTTCACGCGTGCCATGTTTCTTCTCCCCGGGGAATCGCGCTACTTGGCGAGCAGTTTCTTGATCTTCTTGGAATCGGCGTCGGAAAGGACGACCTCGTTCTTGAGACGGCGCGTCAGCGTGGATGACTTCCACTCGTTGTAGTGCGCGCGGTTGGCACGGCGACGCTTGATCTTGCCGGTGCCGGTAAGCCGGAACCGCTTCTTCGCACCGCTGTGCGTCTTCATCTTCGGCATGTCGCCGTCTCTCCTCGTTTCGGTCGTGCCTGGGGCCGGGCCGGTGCTGGGCCGACCCGGTCGCGGCGTCTTCGTCTGCTGGTGGCTGAATCGGGGCGCTCTGTAAGGCTAACCCCAACCGCAGGTCATCCTTCCTGTGGGGAAGGTTCCTCGCTGCCACGCTGCGCCTTGGCGGCGGCCTTTTCGGCCTTGGCCTCGGCCTTCTTCTTGTGCGGACCGATCACCATGATCATGTTACGGCCGTCCTGCTTGGCGTGGGACTCCACGAACCCCAGCTCCTGGACGTCGTCCGCCAGCCGCTGCAGCAGCCGGAAGCCGAGCTCCGGCCTGGACTGCTCGCGACCACGGAACATGATCGTGACTTTGACCTTGTCCCCCGCCTTGAGGAACCGCACCACGTGACCCTTCTTGGTCTCGTAGTCGTGCGGGTCGATCTTCGGCCGGAGCTTGATCTCCTTGATGATCGTGTGCGCCTGATTCTTGCGCGCCTCGCGCGCCTTCATCGCGGACTCGTACTTGAACTTGCCGTAGTCCATGAGCTTGCACACGGGCGGTCGAGCCGTGGCCGCGACCTCGACGAGGTCAAGGTCGGCCTCCTGGGCGAGCTTCAGGGCGTCGTGAATCGAGACGATGCCTACCTGCTCGCCGTTCGGGCCCACGAGGCGAACCTCGGGAACTCGGATACGCTCGTTGATGCGGGGCTCAGTGCTGATGGGGCCTCCTAGGTTGCGATCCCTACGTGCTCGTCGTGGCGGGGGCTCCTCGCTGAACGCGAAAAGCCCCGCACGTCGCGCATGCGGGGCCACTGAGCTCTTTGGCTTCGTGGCCTTGAGCTCCCCGGAGTAGTCCGGCGTGATCCTGGACCCGGACGCCTTTTCGGCGACTCAGGTGGGAGGGAGACCTCCGCTTGCGCGTCCAGCAAGGCATGCCGGACCGATCAGAGAGCTACATTACCACAACCACCAGAGTCTCTCGAATCATCCCGCCTGGCCAAGACCCTCACGATAGGCTTCTGTCCAGACTAGACAGAAAGGGGTCTCATGACCGCAATCCAGGCAGAGGTGACTAAATGGCAGCTACAAGAGGCCAAGCAGCACTTCAGTGAAGTCGTGAGGAAGGCCCACGACGAAGGCCCGCAGATCGTCACGCGGCATGGGAAGGAAGTGGCGGTGATCCTTGACATGGAGGAATACCGTCGTCTCAAGGCTGCCAAGCAGCCGGACTTCAGAAAGTTCCTGCTCGATGATCCGGACTGGCCGGACGATCTGGAGTTCCCACGCGACAAGGGTCTCCCGCGCGAAGTGGACCTCGGCTGGTGAGCGTCGGCTACATTCTCGACACCAACATCATCTCCGAGGTGCGCAAGCCACACGGCAACGTGCAGGTCAAGGGGTGGGTTGACGCATCTCTGGGAGCGACTCTCTACCTCAGTGTCATGTCGATCGGTGAGATCCGCTGGGGAATCGAGCAGCGACGCAAGAGCGATCCCCAGCAGGCTTTGGTGCTCGAAAGGTGGCTCGCCCGGCTCTTCCGCTCCTTCCAGGATCGGATCATCCCGATCACCAGCGAGGTCGCAGAGGAGTGGGGGCGCATGCGCTCCATGCGCACTCTCCCCGTCTCCGACGCGTTAATCGCGGCAACGGCCCGGATTCACGGCTGGAGCGTGGTCACCCGCAATGTGAAGGACTTCACGGATACCGGCGTGACCGTCATCAACCCGTTCGAGATGACCGTCTGACGAGCTCGGCCTCGCCGGCCGCGCGCATGGCCTCCACCGGCACGTCCGTACGGCCCGTCATCAGCTCCACCTGCCGCACCGCCTGGTGGAGCAGCATCGAGAACCCCCCGACCACGGCGCCGCCCGCGGCCTGGACCGCCGCCGCCGCGCTGGTCGGCCAGGGCGAGTAGACCACGTCGAAGAGCGCGGGCACCCGCGCCAGCCGGTCGGCGAACGCGTCAGCCGCCCCGCCGGGCAGCGTCGACACCACCAGGTCCACCCGGGTCAGTGCGTCGAGCTTGTCGAACGTCTCCACCGCCAGCGCCACACCCAGCCGCTCGGCCACCTCCACCGTCTCACCCGCCCGCGCGGGGTCGCGCACCAGCAGCGTCGCGGAGAACAGCCCGAGGTTGCGCAGCGCCGCCAGCGCCGAGGCCGCCGTGGCCCCTCCGCCCAGCACGGTCGCCGAGCGCGGCGCGGGCACCCCGGCCTCGGCCAGCGCCTGCTCGATGCCGTGGACGTCAGTGTTGTGGCCGTGCCGCAGCCCGTCGCGGAACACCACGGTGTTGGCGCCGCCGACCTCCAGGGCGAGCTCGGACACGGTGTCGAGCAAGGGCAGCACGGCCCGCTTGAGCGGCATGGTCAGCGACAGCCCCGCCCAGGCGTCCTCGTCGCCGGCCTGCTTGCCGCGCACCGGCGCCAGCTCACCCAGCAGTCCGGGCAGCCGCGCCTCATCGCACTCGAACGCCTCGTAGCTCCACCCGTCGAGCCCCATCGCCTCGTACGCGGCCCGATGCAGGTAGGGCGAGAGGGAATGACCGATGGGCGAGCCCATCACCGCAGCCCGCATGCACACTCCTTCCGAACATGCACGACCCTATCGCGGGCGCCTCTCACGACGCCCCGGATGGGCCCGCCCACGACGGTGCGGTGGGCGGGCGCCGGAGGTCAGCCGCCGCAGCCGCCGTTCCTGGTGCACTTGGCCAGCAGCGCCTGACGCTCGGCCTCGGTCGTCGCGAACTCAGTGACGCCGCCGCCATTGGGGTCGGTGGCCACGAAGAACAGCCAGGGGCCCTTTGCCGGGTTGAGCGCGGCCTCGATGGCGTGGTCGCCGGGGTTGGAGATCGGGCCGGGCGGCAGCCCCGCGTACTTGTAGGTGTTGTAGCGGGACGGGGTCTCCAGCTCGGCGTGGGTGGCGTAGGTGCGGTACTTGCCGAGGGCGTACATGACCGTGCTGTCCATCTTCAGGTTCATCGGCGGCTTGAGCTCGAGCCGGTTGTAGATGACGCGGGCGATCTTCGGCATGTCCTCGGCCCGGCCGGCTTCGGCCTGCACGATGCTCGCGATGGTCATGATTTGGTGCGGCGTGTAGCCGAGCGCCTTGGCGCCGCCCGCGAGGTCCATGGTCTCGGCGGTCTGGTTGAACCGCTTGACCATGGCCGCCAGCATCTGCGTGGGCGTGGTCTTGGGCTGGAACTCGTACGTGGCCGGGAAGGCGTAGCCCTCGAGGTTTTTCTTGGCGTACGGCGGCAGGTCGAGGTCGCCGACGTCCTTGGCCGCGGCGGTGAACTCCTTGACAGGCTTGCCCGTCGCCTTGGCGAGCGTGTTCAGGGTGTCGGAAAGGCGCAGGCCCTCCTTGATCGTCACCCTGGCCAGCAGCCGGTTCTCCGGGCCGAGCATCGACACGGCCTGCGCGGCCGCCATCCGCTTGCGCAACTTGTACGAGCCGGGCTGCAGCGAGCCGCTCTTGTTGGCGTTGCCGATCGCGTTGATGAACGCCTTGGCGCTGGCCACGACCCCTTGGCGCTCCAGCTCCTGCGCCACCTCGGATGCGCTCTGGCCGTCCTTGATCTCCACGACGACCTCGCCGCTGCCCTGACCGGTGTAGTCGTCGGGCACGAGCGCGTCACTGAGCCACAGGTAGCCGTAGTATCCGCCGCCGCCGATGATGCCCGCCAGCACGACGAAGGCGAGCAGCGGCGCTATGAAGCCGCCCCGGTTGCGGCGCCTGCGCCGCCGGCGCCCGCCACGCTTACTGGAACCGCGAGGACGGCGCCGGGCACGACCCTCGTCGTCCTCGGCGCCGAGCAGAGTGTTCAGATCGAGATCGTTCATAGGTGCGCTGGCCAATCTCCCGGTACGGCCAGCCAGGCGTCAAGCGAAACTGCTGAACCGGCTGGTGTCGTCACCGAGCGGAACGGGGGGATCCGCCGGACATGCTCCCACGACCAGCGGAGA
The DNA here is from genome assembly GCF_040674955.1 of Nonomuraea sp. NPDC049695. Classification (NCBI taxonomy): domain Bacteria; kingdom Bacillati; phylum Actinomycetota; class Actinomycetes; order Streptosporangiales; family Streptosporangiaceae; genus Nonomuraea; species Nonomuraea sp. NPDC049695. The sequence continues at coordinate 78,723 of NZ_JBFANV010000017.1, forward strand.
GCACTCTGAGTAGCCATGCTAAAGGATGGAAAGAGGGCGCATGTCCAGTTTGGTGCTATTTGCGCCGGAACGGGGGGAGTTCCGTCGAACATCAGTTCGTCCCGAGGTTCTTTTTCAACTCTTCTCGGTATCTCACGAACTCGCTCTCTTTGTTAGTGAATTTGGTGATTCTATGCGCGGGATCCGTCGTGACAAACCAGTGCCAATCGCCACTTGCCGGGTTCAGGGCCGCTAGCAGCGCCTTCTCCCCCGGATTCGCGATGGGTCCCGGCGGCAGTCCCTTGTGACGATACGTGTTGTACGGGGAGTCGACCTTGGTGTCGCTCTCCGTGATCCTCAGGCTCCGGCGGTTCTGGGCGTACAACACGGTGCTGTCGATCTCCAGCTTGGTGCCCTTCTGGAGGCGGTTGTAGATCACTCTGGAGATCTTCGGGTAGTCCGCGTCCGTCCCGCCCTCGGCCTGGATCATGCTGGCCACCGTGACCGCCTCCAGCGGGGTCAGGTGCCTGCGCGCCGCCTGCTCCTCCAGGCCCACCTGCCGCGCGGCGACCCCGAACCGCTCCACCATCGCCGCCAGCACGTCCACGGCCTTGTCGCCGGGCTCGATCTCGTACGTCGCCGGGAACAGGAATCCTTCGAGCCCCGGGGCGTATTTGGGCAGCCCGACGAGGCCCTTGTCGACGCTCTGCAGCTCCTTGAGCGGCAGCCCGGTCTGCTTGGCCACCCGGGCGAGCACCTCGGACGTCCGCATGCCCTCGGGGATCGTGACCCGCCGCACGACCCTGGAGGCCGGGGCGAGGAGCAGGTCGAGCGCCGCCCCGGCCTCCATGCCCTTACGCAGCCGATAGTGTCCCGGCTGCAGCCGGTTGGCGACCGCGCGCTCCTCCGCCACCCGCACGAACGACCGCGCGCTGGCCACCACTCCGGCGTCGGCCAGCGTGGAGCCGACGTCCTCCGCGCTGGAGCCCGGCGCGATCCGCACCGTCACGACGCCGCTGCCGGGCCCGTCGAAGTCGTCGGGGCTGAGGTACGGCTTGAGCACCACGATCGCTCCCGCCCCCAGCGCCACCAGGCCCGCGACCAGGCCCGCGGAGACGATCCCGGCCTTGCGGAGGGCCTGCCTGCGGCGTGCCGGCACGGTCATGGTCTCCGCCGGCCCTGCCTCAGCTCGAAACCCGGGCTCCGGCGCCACCGCCCGCGGCTCGCGCTCCGCCCGAGGCTCCGGCCCTGTCCCCGGCTCGTGCTCCCGCTCCGGCGCCGGCTCCGGTACGGTCCCTGCGCCCGGTGCGGTTTCTGCACCCAATGCGGTCCCTGCGCCCGGTGCGGCTCCTGCCCCGAACTCGACCCCCGCCTCCGGCGGGGTCGCTGCTTGGGGTGCCGCCGCTGCCTCGGGCGCCGCCGCTGCATCGGGCGCCGCCGCTGTTTCGGGCGCCGCCGCTGCATCGGGCGCGGTATCCGTCTCCGGCACGGTCCCCGCCACCGGCGTGGCGGCTGCCTCGGACTCGGCCGCCGCCTCGGGCTCACCCTCCGACTGGAGATCGGCCACTCCGGGCTCCGGCTCCGACTGGAGATCGGCACGCGACTCGAGACCAGACTCGGCCTCGAGCTGCGGCGGCTCCGGTTCCTCCGTCGTGGAGTCGTCGGAGCTGAACGGGATCACATCGCCGACGTCGTACTCGTCCTCAGGCGGCCGGTTCACGCGACCACCCCGCAGTCTCCCTGCCGGGACGCCGCAGAGCGGAACTCCGGTGAGAGCCGTACGGACCGGGGTCCCACCGCAGCCTCCGACGGCCCGCATGGGCACGCCTTCGGCGCGGGTGCGACCCCCGGGACGCGCGCGCTCATGAGGCAGGTCCGTCGGCCGCTGGGGGCGGTGCGACGGGCCTGCCTGGGGGTCTTTCCGTGGCACGCTCGGAGTCGAGCGCGTCCTGCAGCAGCACGACCGCGGCCGCCTGGTCGATGACGCCGCGCTGCTTCTTGGCCTTCACGCCGCTGGCCCGCAGCCCCTGCGTCGCGGCGACCGTGGTCAGCCGCTCGTCGAACAACCGCACGGGCGTGGGCGCGAGCCGGACCGCGAGGTCGGCGGCGAACTGGCGGGCCAGCGCGGCCGCCTGCCCCTCGCGTCCGGACAGCGAGGTGGGCAGCCCCACGATCACCTCGATCGCCTCGTACTCGGAGACGATCGCGGCGATGCGGGTGAGGTCGCCCTTGCCCCGCTTGACGGTCTCGACCGGCGTGGCCAGCAGCCCGGAAGGGTCACTACGGGCCACGCCGATGCGTACGGAACCGACGTCCACGCCGATCCGTGTGCCGAACCTCATGTCAGCCGAGCTGATCGGCGATGGCCTGCTCGACCTGCTGCAGCGCCTCGCCGATCCCCTCCGGTCGTGTGCCGCCACCCTGCGCGACATCATCCTTGCCGCCACCGCCACCCCCAAGAGCCTTGGCGGCGACGCCGACCAGCCGTCCGGCCTTGAGCCCCCGCTCGCGCCCCGCCTCGTTGACCGCGGCAACCACCACTGGACGGTCGGAGGGGACGCCGGCGATCACGATGACCGCCGGCCGGTCGGCCGGGAACCTGCCACGCACGTCAAGCGCGAGCTTACGCAGATCGTCGGCACCGGTGCCATCAGGCGCGCGGTGTGTCACAACGGAGACTTCCCGCAGGTCACGGGCCTTGGCCGCCAAATCACCCGCAACCTGGAGCACTTGCGCGGAGCGGATCTTCTCCAGCTCCTTCTCCGCCGTGCGCAGCCGGGTGACGATGCCGTCGATGCGCTCGGGCAGCTCCTCGCGGCGCGCCTTGAGCTGCTCGGTGAGCTGCGCGACCAGCACGCTCTCGCGGGCCAGGAAGCGGAAGGCGTCGATGCCGACGAGCGCCTCGACGCGGCGCACGCCCGCGCCGACCGACTGCTCGCCCAGCACCTTGACCAGGCCGAGCTGGCCGGAGCTGTGGACGTGGGTGCCACCGCACAGCTCGCGCGAGTAGTCGCCGATCTCGACCACGCGGACCTCGTCGCCGTACTTCTCGCCGAACATCGCCAGCGCGCCCATCGCCCTGGCCTCCGCCTGCGAGGTGACGAAGGCGTTGACCTGGAGGTCGTTGATGAGCACGGCGTTGACCTCGTCCTCGACATCACGCAGCACGCTCTGCGGCACCGCGCCCGCCGCGGTGAAGTCGAAGCGGAAGCGGCCGGGAGAGTTCTCCGAGCCCGCCTGCGCGGCCGTCTCGCCCAGCGCGTTCTTGAAGCCGCGGTGGACGAGGTGGGTCGCGCTGTGGCTGCGCGAGATCGCGCGGCGGCGCTCGACGTCGATCTCCGCCTGCGCCTCGTCGCCGACCTTGACCTCGCCGCTGCGGACCTTGCCCCGGTGGACGACGAGGCCCGCGAGCGGCGACTGCACGTCGACGATCTCGATCTCGCCGCCACTCGTGCGGATCACGCCCTGGTCGGCGAGCTGGCCGCCGCCCTCGGCGTAGAACGGGGTGCGCGCCAGCACGACCTCCACGGTCGTCCCCGCGCCCACCACCGGCACGGACACGCCGTCGACGAGGATGCCGAGCACGCTCGTGTCGGCCTCGGTCTGGTCGTAGCCGAGGAACTCGACCTTGCCCGCCTTCTCCAGCAGCTGCCCGAAGACGGAGATGTCGGCGTTGCCGGTCTTCTTCGCCGCGGCGTCGGCCTTGGCCGCCGCCTTCTGCTCCTTCATGAGCCGGCGGAAGCCCTCCTCGTCGACCTGGAGCCCCTGCTCGGCCGCCATCTCGAGGGTGAGGTCGATCGGGAAGCCGTAGGTGTCGTGGAGCTTGAACGCCTGGTCGCCCGAGAGCGTGGTGCCGGACTTGCGCTTGGTCTCCTCGACCGCCACGTCGAAGATCGCGGTGCCGGTGCGGAGCGTGCCGAGGAAGGACGACTCCTCCGCGTCGATGATGCCGTGGATCTGCGGGGCGTCGGTCTTGAGCTCGGGGTACTGCTCGCCCATGACGTTGATCGCGACGTCGGTCAGCTCGTGCATGTAGCGGTCGTCGCCGGAGCCGAGCAGGCGCAGGTTGCGTACGGTCCTGCGCAGGATGCGGCGCAGCACGTAGCCGCGGCCCTCGTTGCTGGGCAGCACGCCGTCGGCGACCAGCATGGTGCCGGTGCGTACGTGGTCGGCGATCACGCGCAGGCTGACGTCGGCGCGGTGGTCGCGCCCGTAGCGGGTCTTGGTGAGCTCGGCCGCCTTGTCGAGGATCTTGTACGTGGTGTCGATCTCGTAGAGGTTGTCGACGCCCTGCAGGATCGTCGCCATGCGCTCGAGGCCCATGCCGGTGTCGATGTTCTTCGCCGGCAGCTCGCCCGCCACGTCGAAGTCGACCTTGGTGCGGACCGTGCTGAGCTGGTACTGCATGAAGACGAGGTTCCACACCTCGAGGTAGCGGTCCTCGTCCGCGACGGGGCCGCCCTCCTTGCCGTATTCGGCGCCGCGGTCGTAGTAGATCTCCGAGCAGGGGCCGCCGGGGCCGGGCACGCCCATGTGCCAGTAGTTGTCCTCCAGGCCGCGCCGCTGGATGCGCTGCTCGGGCAGGCCGACCTTGTTACGCCAGAGGTCGAACGCCTCGTCGTCGTCCTGGTAGACGGTCGCCCAGAGCCGCTCCTCGGGGAAGCCGAAGCCGCCGTCGGACTCGGAGCGGGTGAGCAGCTCCCACGCGAACGGGATCACTTCGGACTTGAAGTAGTCGCCGAAGGAGAAGTTGCCCAGCATCTGGAAGAACGTGGCGTGCCGCGTGGTCTTGCCGACCTCTTCGATGTCGGGGGTGCGCACGCACTTCTGCGCGGTGGCCAGCCGTGACGCCGGAGGCTTACGCTGCCCCAGGAAGTACGGCTTGAACGGCACCATACCGGCAGGAACCAGGAGTAGCGTGGGGTCTTCGGCGATCAGGCTGGCCGAGGGCACTACCTTGTGCCCACGCTCCTCGAAGAAGCGCAGGAAGCGGCGGGCGATCTCTGCCGACTCCATGTTGGCCATCCTTTGCGTTAGTTGTTTTCTTCAGCCTTGTCGAGCCCGAAGCGGGCTCGCAACTCGGTTTCGCGCTCCGCGGCCTCGCCGAGCGCGTCGACAGTAAAGTCTCTCACCTGCCGGAGCATCCCCGCGGCGCTGTCGGCCGTCCTGCGCGCGACGTGGTTGGGGTGGAGCGCCTGCAGTCTGCGCATCACCCAGAAGGTGATGAACGCGCCCAGCGACAGGTAGAACAGCCGCCTGATCATCGTGTCCGCCTCGGCGCGGCCTTGAGCCTGGGCGCCCGGCGGGCCTCGATGGCGCGCCGCACGCCGTATGCGAGCGATGACACCTTGACCAGCGGGCCGGTGAAGATGGTCTGGGTGACCGCGCTGAGCTTGGCGGCGTGCCCGCTGACCTGCTTGACGTCCTTGGCGATGGCCTCGACGGCGACCAGCTGCCTGTTGGTCTCGTTGACCGTGACGCTCATGTCGTCGAGCAGCGGCATCAGGCGTTCGTTCAGGTCGGAGACCGCCTTGGTGGTCTCGGTGAGCAGCCTGGCGAGCTTGACGAGCACCATGGCGAGAACGCAGACCAGGACTATCCAGCCGGTGGCCGCGATCAGCCCGGCGAGCTCTCCAGCGGTAAGCATCCGCTCATCTCCCTCGTACGCTGGGCCGGAACGGCAAGACCCTATCGCGTCACGGCGACAACCTTGGTGAGGTCGCCGACCGTGATCGGCACACCGCGTCGGACGCCGGCACTCCCGCGACACCCTGCCCGCCGCGCCCGTCCGGCCTCGCGAGCCGCTCCGGACCGCATGAGCCTGAGGCCGCGCGCCGCCCTGACACCCTGCGCCGCGAGTCGAGCGGGGCCAGGCCGCGCCCGGCACACCCAAACTTACGCCATCCCGAACCCCGGCCCGCCGCCCGTGTGCGGTGATCCCGTCAGACACGTGACGCCGATGGTCCAGTGGCGGACCATCGGCCACGCCTTTACAGTGTAGATCAAAAATCGGGTCAGGATCCCCGGAGAAAGTCGCGGATCTTGGCCCAGCGGTCGGCCACCGGAGCCTCCGCGCCGTGGCGGGTCGGCTCGTAGTAACGCCGGTCGCGCACCTGCTCCGGCGCGTACTCCTGCCGCACCAGCCCGTGCTCGAAGTCGTGCGGGTACTTGTAGCCGTCACCGTGGCCGAGCTTGGCCGCGCCCGGGTAGTGGGCGTCGCGGAGATGGCCGGGCACCTGGCCGATCAGGCCGCGCCGGACGTCGCCGACGGCCGCCCCGATGGCCTTGACCACGGCGTTGGACTTGGGCGCCATGGCGCAGTGGATGACCGCGTGCGCCAGGTTGATCTGCCCCTCGGGCAGCCCGATGAGCTGCACCGCCTGGGCGACCGCCACCGCGGTCTGCAGGCACGTGGGGTCGGCCATGCCCACGTCCTCGGAGGCGAAGATGACGATGCGGCGGGCGATGAAGCGCGGATCCTCGCCCGCCTCGATCATGCGGGCCAGGTAGTGGAGCGCCGCGTCGGCGTCGGAGCCGCGCATCGACTTGATGAACGCGCTGATCACGTCGTAGTGCTGGTCGCCCTGCCGGTCATAACGTACGGCGGCCTTGTCGACGGCCTTCTCCACCACCTCCACGGTGATGTCGTCGGCCAGCAGCGCGGCGGCCTCCAGGTACGTCAGCGACCTGCGCGCGTCACCGCCCGCCAGGCGTACCAGATGATCGAGAGCCTGGGGCGCGAGCGTGGCACGCCCGCCGAGGCCGCGCGGGTCGGAGACGGCGCGCTCCAGCACGGCGCGCACGTCGTCGTCGGACAGCGACTCCAGGGTGAGCAGCAGCGAGCGCGACAGCAGCGGCGAGATGACCGAGAAGAACGGGTTTTCGGTGGTGGCGCCGATGAAGGTGACCCAGCGGTTCTCGACGGCGGGCAGCAGCGCGTCCTGCTGGGCCTTGTTGAAGCGGTGCACCTCGTCCACGAACAGCACGGTCTGGCGGCCCGTCATGCCCAGCTCGCGCCGCGCGCTGTCGATGGCGGCCCGCACGTCCTTGACGCCGGCGGAGACGGCGGAGACCTCGACGAAGCGGCGCTTGGTGACGTTGGAGACGACGTAGGCGAGCGTGGTCTTGCCGGTGCCCGGCGGGCCCCACAGGAACAGCGACATGGGAGCCTCGCTCTCGACCAGGCGTCGCAGCGGGGTGCCGGAGCCGAGCAGGTGCCGCTGGCCGATCACCTCGTCGAGCGTGCGCGGGCGCATCCGCACCGCGAGGGGCTGCGGGGTGGCCTCTTCGGCCGCCGAATCGAACAGGCTATCCACAACGCGAGATTACATGCCCCACACGGCTCTCGCTCCAGAGTCGCCGGCGCGGAAGACGTAGTAGCCGGCGACTCCGGCCAGCACCAGCGTCACCGCCGACAGGGCCAGCGTGGTGGGCCGGCCGAACCTGTCGCGGCCGACCGAGTCGCGGGCGGGGCGGGTCGCGTACACGAGCAGGAGGGCCGAAGCGGCAAGCCCGAGCACCGACAGCAGCAGCGGGTCGGCGAAGCTCTCGTGTGTCGAGATGCGGCCCCCGAGCTCGCCGTCCGCCGTGGCGAAGCGGGCTTCCTTGAGGCGCTCACCGCTCTCCTTCGCCGCGAATACCGTCACGGGCGCCGCCAGGGAGAGCAGGACCACCGCCCACCCCGCGTAGGTACGCCAGCGGGGCACGAGGGCGTAGACGGCGGCGGTGGCGACCAGCAGCGGGGTCAGCACCACGGCGAAGTGGATGATCAGGGGATGAGCCGGCAGGCCCAGGATCTGGTCGAACACGAGTGGCTCCTTAGTTCTCATTTCAACTACGAATCCGAGCACCATACGGTTCGCGACCTCAGCTGTCGCAAGAGCGGCTTTCGCCACTTACGTCCGGCACATATCGGAGGCCGGTAGCATGCGCGGAAGCTGTTTGGTCATGCACTGGCAAAATGAGAGGACATAGCGGTGAGCGGCGACGACCGCCAGAACGAGGAAGACCGCCAGAAAGAGCTGGCGCGGGAGCACAAGGAACGGCAGGCGCAGCGCGCCGCCGCCCAGACCGCCAAGGCGAGGCGGAACACCTTCATCGGCGCCGGCGTGGCCGTCGTGGTGGTCGCGGGCGGCGTCTTCGCCGCGACCACGCTGGTCAACAGGGACACCCCGAGCGAGGTGGCCGCCAAGAGCAGCGCCTCACCGAGCGCCAGCACGAGCGCCTTCCCGAGTGAGACGCCGTCGGCCAAGACGGGCCCGGTGACCTGCACCTACAAGCGGGACAACTCGGTGCCGAACAAGTTCGTCGGCCTGCCCGGCAAGAAGCCCGACATGAAGCTGAAGAAGATGACGATGGTCACCAACCGCGGCACGGTCGTCGTCGACCTCATGACCGACGCGGCGCCGTGCTCGATCAACTCGCTCAGATACCTGGCGAAGAAGAAGTTCTACACCAACATGAAGTGCCACCGCCTGGTCACGCCCGACGTGGCCGCCGGCGCGCACATGCTGCAGTGCGGCGACCCGCTGGCCAAGGCCGACGGCAAGAACCCGACCGACGGGCAGGGCACCGCCGGATACGTCTACGCCGACGAGAACGCCGACATCCCCATCTCCAAGGGCGTGGTGTTCATGACCCAGCCGTCCGAGGCGGCGGGCCAGAACAACAGCCAGTTCGCCATCTCGCTGTCGGACTATAACGCCCAGATCGGCGCGGGCTACAACGTCATCGGCATGGTCAGCGAGGGCATGGACATGCTGTTGGGACTGGCCACCAGCGGCAAGGACCTGATCGTCAACCAGGCCGACATCATGGGCGACGGCGGCACCACCGTGCCCAAGAAGCCGGTGATCATCAAGAGCATCACGTTCAAGTAGGGCGACACGACAACGGCGGGCACCGTGGCCGGTGCCCGCCGTTGTCACATGCCTGGACCTGCCTAGACCTCGGCCTTGGGCTGGGCGTCGGCCTTGGGCTGGGCGTCGACGCCCGCCTCCTTGCGCTGCTCGGCCGTGATCGGCGTGGGCGCGCCCGTGAGCGGGTCGAAGCCGGAGGCGGTCTTCGGGAACGCGATCACGTCGCGGATCGACTCGCCGCCGGACAGCAGCATGCAGATGCGGTCCCAGCCGTAGGCGATGCCGCCGTGCGGCGGGGGCCCGTACTTGAACGCCTCCAGCAGGAAGCCGAACTTGCTCTCCGCCTCCTCCTTGGAGATGCCCAGCACGTCGAAGACGCGCTGCTGCATCTCAGCCCGGTGGATACGGATCGAGCCGCCGCCGATCTCCATGCCGTTGCAGACCATGTCGTACGCGTACGCCAGCGCCTCGCCCGGGTGGTCCTGGAAGTTGTCGGCCCACTCCGGCTTGGGTCCGGTGAACGGGTGGTGCACGGCCGTCCAGCCGATCTCGCGGCCCACCTCGTCGTGCACGGGCTCGAACATGGGGGCGTCGACGACCCACAGGAACGCCCACGCGGACTCGTCGATCAGACCGCAGCGGCGGCCGATCTCCAGGCGGGCGGCGCCGAGCAGCTCGCGCGAGGCGTGCTGCAGACCGGCCGCGAAGAAGATCGCGTCGCCCGGCTCGGCACCGACCTTGGCCGCGAGCCCGGAGAGCTCCTCCTCCGAGAGGTTCTTGGCCACCGGGCCGCCCAGCGTGCCGTCCTCCTGGACGAGCACGTAGGCCAGGCCCCTGGCGCCGCGGCTGCGGGCCCACTCCTGCCAGGCGTCGAGCTCCTTGCGCGTCTGGGAGCCGCCGCCGGGCATGACCACGGCGCCGACGTACTCGGCCTGGAAGACGCGGAAGGAGGTGTTGGCGAAGTAGCCGGTCATCTCGACCAGCTCCTGGCCGAAGCGCAGGTCGGGCTTGTCGGAGCCGTAGCGGGCCATGGCGTCGGCGTACGTCATGCGCGGCAGCGGCGTCGGCAGGTCGTAGCCGACGGTCTCCTTCCACAGCCGGCTGATCAGCTTCTCGCCGACCGCGATGACGTCCTCCTGGTCCACGAACGACATCTCGACGTCGATCTGCGTGAACTCCGGCTGCCGGTCGGCGCGCAGGTCCTCGTCGCGGTAGCACTTGGCGAGCTGGTAGTAGCGCTCGAGGCCGGCGACCTGGAGCAGCTGCTTGAACAGCTGGGGCGACTGGGGCAGGGCGTACCAGCTGCCGGGCTGCAGGCGTACCGGGACCAGGAAGTCGCGCGCGCCCTCGGGCGTGGAGCGGGTCAGGGTCGGCGTCTCGACGTAGACGAAGCCGAGCTCGTGCATCACCTCGTGGGCGAGGTAGGTGGCCTTGGAGCGGGTACGCATCGCGTTGGCCACCTGCTGGCGGCGGATGTCGAGGTAGCGGTACTTGAGCCGGGCCTCCTCCGACACGCCCACGTTGCCCTCGATGGGGAACGGCAGCGGCGCGGACTCGCTCAGCACCTCCACCCGCTCGGCCACGACCTCGATCGCGCCGGTGGGCAGGTCGGGGTTCTCGTTGCCCTCGGGGCGCACCCTGACCTGGCCGACGACCTTCACGCAGTATTCGGCCCGCAGGTCGTGGGCGTGGTCCTCCTCGCGGAAGACCACCTGCGCCGAGCCGGAGGCGTCGCGCAGGTCGATGAAGACCACGCCGCCGTGGTCACGGCGGCGGGCCACCCATCCTGCGAGCGTCACCTGCTGCCCGGCGTGCTCCTCGCGGAGCGACCCGGCCTGATGCGTGCGGATCACTGCACTTTCCCTTTCAAAACGTCGACGACCTCGGCCAAGGGCACCTCGGTCTGCTCAGCGGTGGTCAGGTCCTTCACTTGCACGGCCTCGGCCGCCAGGTCACGCTCGCCCAGGATCAGCGCGAAGCGGGCACCGGAACGATCGGCCCCCTTCATCGCCCCCTTGAGCCCCTTGCCGCCGAAGGACATGTCGGCGGCGACACCGGCCGCGCGCAGCTCGCTCACGAGCTTGAACATGGCCCGCGCCGCCTCGTCGCCCAGCGCCACACCGTACACCTCGCAACGGGCCCGGGTGGCGAGCTCGATGCCTTCGCGCTCAAGGGCGATGACGGTGCGGTCGAGGCCGAGCCCGAAGCCGATGCCGGGCAACGCGGGACCGCCGATGGCCTCGGAGAGCCCGTCGTAGCGGCCGCCGCCGCCGATGCCGGACTGCGCGCCCAGCAGCGGGTGGTCGAACTCGAAGGTGGTGCGGGTGTAGTAGTCGAGCCCGCGCACCAGCTTGGGCGTGTCCTCCCACGGGATGCCGAGGTCGGCCAGGAGCTGCTTGACCCGGTCGTGGTAGGCCTTGCAGTCGGCGCACAGGTGGTCGCCGATGAGCGGCGCGTTCTCGAGCTGCGCGCGCACCTCGGGACGCCTGTCGTCGAGCACGCGCAACGGATTGATCTCGATCCGCGCCCTGGTGGCCTCGTCGAGGTCGAGCCCGCGCAGGAACTCCTGCAGCCGCGCACGGTAGATCGGCCGGCACTCCTTGCAGCCCAGCGAGTTGAGCAGCAGCCGGACCTGGGTGAGGCCGAGCGCGGTGTACCACTGCCAGGCCAGCGCGATGGTCTCGGCGTCGACCGCCGGGTCCTCGCTGCCGATGGCCTCCAGGTCGAGCTGGTAGAACTGCCGGTAGCGGCCCTCCTGCGGGGCCTCGGCGCGGAAGACCGGGCCGTCGGTCCAGACCTTCACGGGGAGCTGACCGCGGTGCAGGCCGTACTCCAGGACCGCGCGCAGCACGCCGGCGGTGAACTCCGGGCGCAGCGTCAGCGACCTGCCGCCGCGGTCGGTGAAGGTGTACATCTCCTTGCTCACGACGTCGGTGGACTCTCCGACGCCGCGCGCGAACAGCTGGGTGTCCTCGAAGACCGCGGTCTCGAGGTAGGCGTATCCCGCGCGCCTGGCCGTCTCCGCGAACGCTCCGCGGATCGCGTAGAACGTCGAGGCCTGCGGTGGAACGTATTCCTTGACCCCTTTAGGTGCTTGGAAGCTCATTAGATCCCTCGTGTGGGACCGGCTTGCGGCGCCGCTTCTTTCAAGTATGGATTGGTAGCGCGCTCGCGGCCGATCGTGGTCTGTGGTCCGTGGCCCGGCAGGACGACCGTATCGTCAGGCAGCGGCAGACACTTGGTGGCCAGGCTGCTCAGGATGGTCGCGTAGTCGCCGCCGGGGAGGTCGGTGCGGCCGATGGAGCCGGCGAACAGCAGGTCGCCCGAGAACATGATCTCGTCACCGGGCAGCCGGAAGCTCACCGACCCCCTGGTATGGCCGGGCGTGTGGTCGACCACGAGCTCGAGGCCGGCGAGCTCGAGCACGGCGCCGTCGGACAGCTCGCGCACGTCGTCGGGCTCGCTCAGCTCCAGCCCGCCGAAGAGCGAGGCGCTCGTGCCGGACCAGCCCGCGGCCGGATCGCTCAGCAGGTGGCGGTCGTCGGGGTGGATCCACGCGGGGACGTCGCGCGCGCCGCAGACCGGGGCGACCGACCAGACGTGATCGAGGTGGCCGTGGGTGAGCAGGACCGCGACCGGCTTGAGCCGGTGCTCGCGCAGCAGCTCGTCGACGCCTTCTGTCGCGTCCTGACCTGGGTCGACGATCACGCATTCCTCGCCGGGGGCAGGCGCGACAACGTAACAATTGGTCTGGAAGGCCCCTGCGGGGAAGCCGGCGATGAGCATCTGCCTCAGGTGATCTCGTCGAAAAGCCAATGGGAATGTAACCGAAGGGTACCGGTGCGGGTCGCCGGGCTGCGAATCATTACCCGTTGGCCGATACGATTCGCCCACCTCAGTTGATTGACTATGGGAGGCAAAGCGGTGGCCACGGGGAAGGACCGGCAGAAGCAGCTGGCGCGTGAGCACTACGAGCGGCAGATGCAGCGCCGGCTCGAGCGCGAGCAGAAGGCCAAGCGCACGGCGATCATCGGCTCCACTGTGGGCGTCGTGATCGTCGTCGGCGGCATCGTGGCCGCGGTCGCGCTGTTGGGCGGCAACAGCACGGGGACCGACGCGGCCTCCTCGCCCACAGCGTCCGCCGCCGACACCGCCACGGCGGCGCCGAGCGCGAGCGCGAACACGGGGCCCAAGCCGTATGACGCGGCCACGGGCACCTGCGACTACGTCAAGGACACCGCCGGCGGGAAGATCAAGGACGTCGGCATGCCGCCGAAGAAGGTCAAGACCACTCCGGCGACGAAGACGATGACGTTCAAGACGAACCTGGGCGACATCGTGGTCGAGCTCAACAACGCCAAGGCGCCCTGCACGACCAACTCGCTGGAGTACCTGGCGAAGAAGAAGTACTACGACGGCAGCAAGTGCCACCGGCTCGGCAGCGACAAGTTCCCGATGCTGCAGTGCGGCGACCCGTCGGCCAAGGCCGACGGCAAGAGCCAGGACGGCTCCGGCGGCCCCGGCTACGTCATGGCCGAGGAGAACCTCCAGGGCGCCCAGTACAAGCGCGGCGTGATGGCGATGGCCAAAACGCAGGCCCCGGGGAGCACGGGCAGCCAGTTCTTCCTCGTTTACGGAGACATCGGACTCACCCCGGATTACACGCCGGTGGGTACGATCACCAAGGGGCTCGACATCCTGGACAAGGTGAACAAAGCGGGCGTCATCGGGGACGCGGGTGACGGGACGGGAGCACCGAAGCAAACCGTCGAAATCAAAGACGTGACAATCGCCAGCAAGAGCTGACGTAATACAAACTAGGGACGAAGTAGTCCCGAAGGGTCTGATGGAAAGTGCGGGAGGACACGGTGAGCACCGACCCGTGGGGCCGGGTAGACGACGACGGCACCGTCTACGTGCGTACGGCTGAGGGAGAGCGGGCCGTCGGCTCCTGGCAGGCCGGTGAACCCGAAGAGGCACTGGCCTACTTCCATCGCAAGTACGACGAGCTGGCCGGTCAGGTACAGCTGCTGGAGCAGCGCGTCAAGGGCACGGACCTGGCTCCGGCCCAGGCTGAGGCGAGCATCGCCAAGCTGCGGGAGGCCGTCGCAGAAGCCCACGCCGTCGGCGACCTGGCCGCGCTGACGGCCCGGCTCGACGGCCTGACGGAGCTGGTCGCCCAGCGCCGCGAGGAGGTCAAGGCCGCGCGCGAGCACGCGCGCGCCGAGGCCAGGGCGGTCAAGGAGCGCATCGTCGCCGAGGCCGAGCGCATCGCCGACGAGACCACTCACTGGAAGTCGGGCGGCGAACGCCTGCGCCAGCTCGTCGAGGAGTGGAAGGCCGCCGACCGCATCGACAGGGTCACCGAGGCCGCGCTGTGGAAGCGGCTGTCGGCGGCGCGCACGGCGTTCGCCAAGCGGCGCAAGGCGTACTTCGCGGGGCTGGACGAGCAGCGCGAAGGCGTTCGCGCGGCCAAGGAGCGCATCGTCGCCGAGGCCGAGGCGCTGGCCGACTCGACCGACTGGGGCCAGACCGCGGCCGTCTACCGCGAGCTGATGCAGCAGTGGAAGAACGCCGGGCGGGCCTCGCGCGAGGTCGAGGACGAGCTGTGGGCCCGCTTCAAGGGCGCCCAGGACCAGTTCTTCCAGGCCCGTTCGGCCGTCTTCGCCGAGCGTGACGCCTCGCTGGCCGCCAACGCGGAGGTCAAGGAGGTGCTGCTCGCCGAGGCCGAGAAGATCCTCCCGGTCACGGACGTGCGTACGGCCCGCGGGGCGCTGCGGAGCATCCTGGAGCGCTGGGAGGCGGCCGGCCCGGTGCCGCGCGAGCAGCGCGACCGGCTGGAGGGCGGCCTGCGCAAGGTCGACGAGGCCGTGCGCAAGGCCGAGGACGCGGAGTGGAAGCGGTCCAACCCTGAGGCCAGGGCCCGGGCGCAGAGCACCGTCGACCAGTTGCGCACCTCGATCGAGCAGCTGGAGAAGCGGCTGGCCAAGGCGCAGGACGCCGGTCGCGCCAAGGACATCAAGGAGACCGAGGAGGCGCTGACCGCCCGCCGTTCGTGGCTGGAGGAGGCCGAGCGCACGCTCGCCGAGTTCAGCTGACCCGGTGGAGGCCCTTCACGGCCTCCACCGGCCCACGGCGGCCCCGGCGCACGCGCCCAGCTCCCGGGGGATGGCATGTGCGCGTCCGGCACGTGCCCCGACACGTCCCGTCCTGCTGCCTGCCACGGTCCTGGAGCGCCGGCTCAACGGCGCGGCCACCTGACGATGACGTGGGGGACGGCGCGAGCGGGGCCGGTGCGGGAAATGGGGCAACGGCGGAGGGGGCGGAGACCTAGGCTGGCGGGCATGGATCCGGTCAGCGCCGCGCGTGCCCTCGTCGAGGACATGTTCCCGGGAGCCCTGTACGCCTTCGTCGGCGGCAGCGCGCTCACCGAGCACCGCACCAGCACCTCCGACCTCGACGTCGTGGTGGTGCTCGACGGTCTGCCCACCCCCTATCGCGAGTCCCTGCGCTGGCACGAGTGGCCCGTCGAGCTGTTCGTGCACAGCGAGACCAGCCTGCACGCCTACCTCGACAAGGACTTCGACCGGCGCCAGCCGAGCCTGGCCCGCATGTGCGCCGAGGGCGCGGTGGTGACCGACCGGACGAGCGGCCGGGCCAGCGACCTCCAGGCGGCGCTGAGCGAGCGCCTGGCGGCCGGACCGGGCGGGCTGACCAGCTCGCAGGCCGAACGGTCCAGATACGCCCTCTCGGACCTCCTGGACGACCTTTCGGGGGCCACGGATCCGGGCGAGCAGACGTTCATCCGCTGGCAGGTGGTGCAGGAGACGGCCAGGATGGCGCTCGGCCTGGGGCGCAGGTGGCAAGGGAGCGGCAAGTGGCTGCTGCGCGAGCTGCGCGCCCACGACCCGGAGCTGGCCGAGAAGCTGCTCGCCGCCCACGACGACTCCCTACGGCTGTCCGGCGTGGCCTCGGACGTGCTGGAACGCGCTGGAGGGCGCCTCTGGGAGGGTTACCGGGCCGAGGGGGACCCCTTCCACCAGCCGCTGCGTCACGTGCCCTCTGGGGAGCTCTCAGGCGAAACGGCGCAGAGCTCCGGCATGCGCCGGCTGGCCGCGATCAGCGGCGCCACGGCCGGGTCCTCGCGCCTGTGGATGGGCCAGACCCACGTCGCCCCCGCCACCCGCTCGTCCGACCACCATCACGGGGCCTCGGAGACGGCCATTTACGTGGTCAGCGGCACGCCGTCGTTCGTGTTCCTGGAGGACGACCGGGAGGTGCGCCTGGACACGAAGCCCGGCGACTACATCTTCGTGCCGCCGTACGTGCCTCATCGCGAGGAAAACCCCGATCCGTCCCAGGAAGCCGTGGTGGTCATCGCCCGCAGCACCCAGGAGGCCATCGTGGTCAACCTCCCCGACCTCCGCCCTCGCTGAGCCGACAGTCGCAGCGGGGAGCGGGTCAGCTGCCCGCGCCGCTGACCCGGTAGACGTCGAACACGCCCTGGATGCTGCGCACCGCCTTGAGCACGTGCCCCAGGTGCTTGGGGTCCCCCATCTCGAACGTGAACTTGCTGATCGCCACCCGGTCCCGCGACGTCGTCACGGACGCGCTCAGGATGTTGACGTGCTGGTCGGACAGCGTACGCGTGACGTCCGACAGCAGCCGCGGCCGATCCAGCGCCTCCACCTGGATCGCCACCAGGAAGACGCTGTCGTCACTCGGCGACCAGCTCACCTCGACCAGCCGGTCCGGCTGCGACTTGAGCTGCTGCACGTTGGTGCAGTCGGCCCGGTGCACGGACACCCCGTGCCCTCGGGTGACGAAACCGACGATCTCGTCGCCGGGCACCGGGGTGCAGCACTTCGACAGGCGTACCCAGACGTCGGCGTCGCCCGCCACGACCACGCCCGCGCCGCCGCCGCGCGGGCGGCCGCGGAGCCGGGTGGGCAGGGAGGTCTCGGCGATGTCCTCCTCGGCGCTGTCGACGCCGCCGATCGAGGCCACGAGCTTCTGCACGACGGCCTGGGCCGCGATGTGCCCCTCCCCCACGGCCGCGTACAGGGCGGACACGTCGGGATAGCGCAGGTCGCGGGCGAGCGCGAGCAGCGCCTCGCCGGACATCAGCCGCTGCAGCGGCAGGCCCTGCTTGCGCATGGCCCGCCCGATGGCCTCCTTGCCCGCCTCGATCGCGGTCTCGCGGCGCTCCTTGGAGAACCACTGCCGGATCTTGTTACGGGCCCGGCCCGACTTGACGAACTTCAGCCAGTCACGCGAGGGCCCGGCGTCGGGCGACTTGGAGGTGAAGATCTCGACCGTGTCGCCGTTGCCGAGCCGGGACTCCAGCGGCACCAGCCGCCCGTTGACCCGCGCGCCGATGCAGCGGTGGCCCACCTCGGTGTGCACGGCGTACGCGAAGTCGACCGGCGTGCCCCCCTCGGGCAGCGCGATGACCTGCCCCTTCGGGGTGAACACGTAGACCTCGGAGACCGACAGGTCGAAGCGGAGCGACTCCAGGAACTCGCCCGGGTCGGAGGTCTCCTTCTGCCAGTCGAGGAGCTGGCGCAGCCAGGCCATGTCGCTGCCCGGCTTGACCTTGCCCGTGGGACCGGCGGAGCCGACCTCCTCCTTGTACTTCCAGTGGGCGGCCACGCCGTACTCGGCCCTGTGGTGCATCGCGTGGGTGCGGATCTGCAGCTCCACCGGCTTGCCCTCGGGACCGATCACCGTCGTGTGCAGCGACTGGTACATGTTGAACTTGGGCATCGCTATGTAGTCTTTGAACCGCCCCGGCACCGGGTTCCACCGGGCGTGGATGGTGCCGAGCGCGGCGTAGCAGTCGCGCACGCTGTCGACCAGCACGCGGATGCCCACCAGGTCGTAGATGTCGTCGAACGCCACGTCGCGGGCGATCATCTTCTGGTAGACCGAGTAGTAGTGCTTGGGCCGGCCCTTGACCACAGCGCGGATCTTGGCCTCGCGCAGGTCGCCGGAGACCTTCTCGATGACCTCCTGCAGGAACAGGTCGCGGCGCGGCGCGCGCTCCGACACCATGCGGGCGATCTCGTCGTAGCGCTTGGGGTAGAGCATCGCGAAGGCGAGGTCCTCGAGCTCCCACTTGATCGTGTTCATGCCCAGGCGGTGGGCCAGCGGGGCGAAGATCTCGAGGGTCTCGCGGGACTTCTGGTGGCGCTTGTGCTCGGGCAGGTAGCGCATGGTGCGCATGTTGTGGAGCCGGTCGGCGAGCTTGATGATCAGCACGCGGATGTCGCGCGACATGGCCACGACCATCTTGCGCACGGTCTCGGCCTGGGCGGCGTCGCCGAACTTCACCTTGTCCAGCTTGGTCACGCCGTCGACCAGGGACCCGATCGTGTCGCCGAAGTCGCCGCGCAGCTCGTCGAGGCTGTAGGCGGTGTCCTCCACCGTGTCGTGCAGCAGCGCGGCGCACAGGGTCTCGTCGTCGGTGCCGAGCTCGGCCAGGATCGTGGCCACGGCCAGCGGGTGCGTGATGTAAGGGTCGCCGGACTTCCGCTTCTGGTCGCGGTGGTGGTAGGCGGCGACGTCGTACGCACGCTCGATCAGGCGCAGGTCAGCCTTGGGGTGGGTGGCGCGGACCGTGCGGAACAGCGGCTCCAGCACCGGATTCATGGCCCCACCCCCAAACCGCCTTCGACGCACCGCCGGAACGCCGGGCGCCTCGGCACCACCGGCGTCGGTTACGTCGGATGCGACCACGTCACGGGGCACACAGACTCCTCACGCAATGGCTCCTCACGTTCGAGTCCAGGCTCCCCAGTGTATCCAGGCGGCGAACCTGGACCGTCGCGGGCCTCGGCTCAGACGATCACGAGGGAGTGCAGCTCCACTCCCGGCAGACGCTCGCGTCCCTTGAGAAAGGCCAGCTCCATGAGCACGGCGATGCCGACGACCTCGCCTCCGGCCCTCTTCACCAGCTCCACCGCCGCCTTCGCGGTGCCGCCCGTCGCCAGCACGTCGTCGACCACGAGAACGCGGTCGCCGGGCCTGAACGCGTCACGGTGGACCTCGATGGTGGCGGAGCCGTACTCCAGATCGTAGGACTCTTCCAGGGTCGCGGCGGGCAGTTTCCCCTTCTTGCGCACGGGCACGAACCCGGCCGCCGCCCGGTACGCCACCGGTGCCGCGAGGATGAACCCGCGCGCCTCGATCCCCACGATCTTGTCCACCTCGGCGAGGCCGGCCAGCTCCTCCACCACGGCCGCCATGGCGACCGGGTCGGCCAGCAGCGGGGTGATGTCCTTGAACAGCACGCCCGGCTTGGGGTAGTCGGGCACGTCCCTGATCTTCTCCAGGATCATCGTGCTGAGCTCGGTCATGACATTTCCTCGCAATTCTCCACCGGCGGTGTGCCGGGCTCCATGATGGTGCATTCCGCCCGCACACGACGACGCCCCCGGCCGGTGAAGACCGAGGGCGTCGTACGTGTGCTCTGGCTACCCCTTGGCTACCGCTGCGCTTTTGGGGCCCTTCGGGCCCTTGCCCCCTCCCGTGGAGGCGAGCCGCTTGGCGATGGCCTGGTACTTCGGCTCCCGCTCCTTCAGCGTCACCAGCAGCGGCGTGGCGACGCAGAGCGAGGAGTACGTACCGACGATCATGCCGACGAACAATGCCAGCGACAGGTCCTTCAGCACGCCCGCGCCGAGCAGCGTGGTGCCGATGAACAGGATCGCCGCCACCGGCAGGATGGCGACCAGCGAGGTGTTCAGCGACCGGATCAGCGTGTGGTTGAGCGCGTTGTTGGCCGCCATCGAGTACGTCATCTTCGACGTGTGGCCCAGCTTGGCCGTGACCTCCTTGATCATGTCGAACACCACGACCGCGTCGTAGAGCGAGTAACCGAGGATGGTCAGGAAGCCCAGCAGGGTCGCCGGCGTGACCTCGAAGCCCGACCACGCGTAGATGCCGGCCGTGATGACGAGGTCGTGGACGAGCGCGACGATGGCGGCCAGCGCCATCTTCGGCTCGAACGCCATCGACAGGTACAGGATGATCGCCAGCATGAACACGCCCAGGCCGATCCAGGCCTTCTGGCCCACCTCACCGCCCCAGGAGGCGCCGATCGAGTCGACGCTGACCTCGCTGGCGGGCACCTTGAGGTCCTTGGCGATCGCAGACTGCACCTGGCTGAGAGTGCCCTCCTGCAGAGTCTCGGTGGTGACCCGCCAGCCGCCCCCGGTCCCGGTGGTCTGCACGATCGGCTGATGCACCCCCTCTGCGGTCAACGTGTCGCGGACCTGCTCGATGGTGGCGGTCGGCGCCTTGAAGGAGAGGACCGTGCCGCCCTTGAACTCCACGCCCAGGTTGAGGCCGTTGATGAGCAGTCCGACCAGCGAGACGAGGAGGAGGAGGCCGGACAGGCTGTACCAGAGCCTCCATTTGCCGACGAAGTCAACGTCGATCTCGCCGCGATAGAGGCGTCGCGCGAGTCCCATCTCAGGCCTCCTGCGGTTTGGTCGGGCGGCTGGACGTGTGCGCCTCGCTCATGCGCTCGGCGTCGAGGCCGGACAGCGGGTGCCCCTTGGCGAAGAACTTCAGCCTCGCCAGCAGGGCGATGAACGGCTTCGTGAACAGGAACACCACCACGATGTCGATCAGCGTGGTGAGGCCCATCGCGAACGCGAACCCGGCCACACCGCCCACCGCCAGGAAGTACAGCACGATCGCGGCGATGAACATGACGGCGTCGGCGATCAGGATCGTGCGCCTGGCACGGACCCAGGCCACCTCGACTGCCGACCGGAGTGTCCGGTGCCCCTCCTTCATCTCGTCGCGTATGCGTTCGAAGTACACGATGAAGGAGTCGGCGGTGATGCCGATCGAGACCACGAGGCCGATGATGTGCGGCAACGAGAGCCGGAAGTTGGCGTTGTGGCCGAGCACGACCACCGCCGTGTAGGTGAGGATCGTGGCGACCACGAGGCTCAGCACCGCCACGATGCCCAGGCCCCGGTAGTAGAGCATCGAGTAGACGACCACGAGCGCGAGGCCGATGGCACCCGCGATCAGGCCGCCCTCGAGCTGGTCCTGGCCCAGGGTCGAGGAGACCGTGACAATGGAACTGCGCTTGAACTTCAGCGGCAGCGCACCATACTTCAGCTGGTCGGCCAGCTGGGTGGCGCTGGTCTGGTCGAAGTTGCCGGTGATCTGGGCCTTGCCGCCCGGGATGGGGCCCTGGATGTTGGGGGCGGTGATGACGACGCCGTCGAGCACGACCGCGACCTGGTTACGCGGCGGCTGGGCGCTGTAGGCCTCCTGGGTGAGCTTGGCCCACGCGTCCGCGCCCTTGCTCTTGAAGTTGAGCTCGACGGCCCAGTTGACGCTGCTCTGGGGGATGCCCGCGGAGGCCGAGTCGATGTCCGTGCCGACGACCTTGGCGACGTCCAGCACGTACTTGTAGCTGCCGTCGCTCTCACAGGCGGCGTACTGCTTCGCCGGGTCGTCCTGGACGCCCTGGCCGCGGTTCTCCGGCTTGGTGCAGTCGAGCTTGTTGAACTGGGCGAGCACCGCGGGGTCGATGCCCTGGGTGTTGATGCCCTGGTCCTGCGCGGTCGGCGTGCTGGGCTGGGCGCTCGGCGCCGCCGTCGGCGTGGCCTTGGCGTTCTGGCCCTTCTTCGACTGCTGCTGGGGGCTCTGCGTCGCAGGGGCCTCCGTGCTGGCGGAGGGCGCCTCCGCCGACGCGCTGGGGGTCGGCGCGGTCAGCGCTGACGACAGCGCCTTGCCCGTCGGGGACGTGCTGGGCTTGGGGGTGGAGACCTGGCTGGACTTGCCGGACTTACCCGACTTGGGGGTGGCGGTCGGGCTCGCCGAGGCCGACGGGGCCGGCGTCGGCGCGTTGGTGGCCAGGTCCTGCGGCGCCTGGGTGGCCGCGCTGGCGAGCACCTGGCGGAAGCGCATCTCCGCTGTGGTGGCGACCAGCTTGAGGGCCTCGCTCTGTCCGACGCCCGGGATCGAGATGACGATGTTGGGGCCGGACTTGGCAACCTCCGCGTCGGAGATGCCGCGTCCGTTGACTCGTTCGCGGATGATGCTGACCGCGCGGTCGAGGATCTCGTCCGGCGGTGCCGCGTTGTTGAGAGTCACAGGGGACAGAGTCATCGTCGTGCCGCCGGCGAGGTCAAGCCCCAGCTTCGGCGTGAACGCCTTCTGCAGGAGCATCGTCCCGCCCAGGGCGAAGATGAGCGCCAGCAGCACCAGGAGCGTGCGCCCCGGTCTGCTGTGGCGGCTTGTCGGTCGGGCCACTGGTCGTCAGTTCTTTCGGGTAGAGGTTTGTCGCAGAGCTTAGTCAGGACTGCTTGGTGCTGGAATCCTGGCCGCCTTCGCGCTCAACGGTGGCTTCGGACTCGTTCTTGCCCTCCTCGCCGGTCTCGCCCTCCTCAGCAGGGGACTCGTCGGACTCGGCAGCGTCGCCCGGCGTGACGACGCGGCCGATCGCGGCCTTCACCCAGCGGGTCTCGATCCCGGGCGCCACCTCGAGGATCACGTCCTCATTCTCCACCGCCACAACGGTGCCGAACAGCCCGGTCGTGGTCATGACCCGGGCGCCGGGCGTCAAGGAGTTCTGCATCTGCGCCGCCTCTTGCTGGCGCTTGCGCTGCGGGCGGATCAGCAGGAAGTAGAAGACCACCACCAGAAGAATCAGCGGCAGGATACTTCCGAGTTGTCCCATGTCCATAAGGGGCACACCCTTCATTGTCGTACAAGGAAGTTGACACCGGCCTCGCGCCGGAAATTCCGTGCGTTGCGTCGGGCCGCGCCGCATCAGCCCGTCAGCCTACACAGCCAGCCAAGCCACGGAGTGTAGGCGCTTGTTGCGAAACGCGGCAACGAAGCAGCGTTTCGGCGCGCGGGGAAGTTCCCATTGTGAAACGGTTGCAACCGTTCTGTGATCAGTCGGAAAGGGATGCTCCGAACGCGTCGGGGGGCGGGGTCATGCCGAGATGGCTCCAGGCGGCCGCGGTCGCGACCCGGCCGCGCGGGGTTCTGGCCAGCAGGCCCTGGCGTACGAGGAACGGCTCGGCCACCACTTCGACGGTCTCCGGCTCCTCCCCCACGGCCACGGCGAGGGTGGACAGCCCGACCGGGCCGCCGCCGAACTTCTTCAGCAGCACGCCGAGCACCGCCCGGTCGAGCCGGTCGAGCCCTTCGGCGTCGACCTCGTACAGATTGAGCGCCGCCGCGGCGATTTCCCGATTTATCACCCCATCGGCTCTTACATCCGCAAAATCCCGCACCCGCCGGAGCAGCCGATTCGCGATTCGCGGCGTCCCCCGGGAACGCCTGGCGATTTCGTGCGACCCTTCTTCCGGCAGCGTGACGCCGAGCAGCGTGGCCGAGCGGTAGAGCACCTGTTCGAGCTCGCCGACCTCGTAGAAGTCCATGTGAGCGGTGAACCCGAACCGGTCGCGCAGCGGCGCCGGCAGCAGCCCTGCTCGGGTGGTGGCGCCGACGAGCGTGAACGGCGCGATGTCCAGCGGGATCGCCGTGGCACCCGGCCCCTTGCCGACGACGATGTCGACCCGGAAGTCCTCCATGGCGAGGTAGAGCATCTCTTCGGCGGGCCTGGCCATCCGGTGGATCTCGTCGATGAACAGCACCTCGCCCTCGGTGAGCGTGGAGAGAATGGCGGCGAGGTCGCCGGCCCGCTCCAGCGCGGGCCCGGAGGTGATCCTGAGCGGCGCGTTGAGCTCCGCCGCGATGATCATGGCCAAGGTGGTCTTGCCCAGCCCCGGCGACCCGCTCATCAGCACGTGATCGGGCGGCCGCTGCCTGCGCAGCGCGCTCTCGAGCACGAGGGAGAGCTGCTCGCGCACGCGGCCCTGGCCGATGAACTCGCTCAGCCGCTTGGGCCGGAGCGCCGCCTCGATCTGCAGCTCGTCGCCGCCGGTGTCGGGCGACACCAGCTCCCGGTCAACCCCCACGTCCCCACCTCCTCCAGGCACCGTCGGCACCGCCGTGAGGGCGAGCGGCGGGCACGGTCACGTTGGCACCGCTGCCAGAAAAAGCGGCGGGTACGGACGCGTCAGCACTGCCGTGAGAACGAGCGGTCGCATCGGCCCCGTCGTGGGAGCGGGGGTCGCGGGCGGTCATCGCAGGCTCAGCGATTGGAGCGCGGCCTTCAGGAGCGCGGCGACCTGGGGCTGACGGCCGGCGGCGAGGTCGGCGTCGGCGCGCGGCTCCACGGTGGCCACGGCTTCGTCGGCGTCCTTGCTGGAGTAGCCCAGCCCCACCAGCCCCGAGTGGACCTGCTCGCGCCAGGCCGCCACCCGCCGCTCCCCGTTGAGCGCGGCGTTGACGGTCTCCTCGGGCGTGCCGAGCCGGTCCTTCAGCTCCAGCACGATCCGCTGCGCCCCCTTCTGCCCGATCCCCGGCACCTGCGTGAGGGCCTTGAGGTCGGCGCCGGCGACGGCGACGCGCAGGGCGTTGGGCGTGTGCACGGCGAGCATCGCCAGGGCCAGCTTGGGACCGACCCCGCTGGCCGTCTGGAGCAGCTCGAACACGGCCCGCTCGTCATCCGTGGCGAACCCGTAGAGGGTGAGCGACTCCTCCCGCACCACCAGCGACGTGGCCAGGCGCGCCTCCTCGCCGATCCGCAGCGTGGCGAGCGTGCCGGGGGTGCAGTGAGTGAGGATGCCGACGCCACCGACCTCGATCACGGCTCCGTCGGGAGCGATCGCGGTCACCTTGCCCGCCACCGACGCGATCACAGCCCACCATCCTTCCATGCCGCCACGGCCCGCACGCCGCCGCCGAGAGTCCCGGCAAGAGACCCGCCAAGAGTCCCGGGAAGAGTCACAGCCCGACATCCTCTCGCATGACCGGCGACGACGCGCCGCGGGCACGCGGTGCGGCGGCGCATCGCATCGCCCGTCTCCCGGAAGGTCACGACCTGGCGTCCTTCCTGGTGGCCCTGGCCAGGGCCGCGGCGAGGCGGTGCTGGGCGCCGCCGCGCCAGACGTGGCAGATGGCCAGGGCGAGGGCGTCGGCCGCGTCGGCGGGCTTGGGCATCTCCGTCAGGCGCAGCAGCCGCGTGACCATGGCGCCGATCTGCTTCTTGTCGGCCGTGCCGCTGCCGGTGATGGCCGCCTTGACCTCGGACGGCGTGTGCAGCGCCACCGGCAGCCCGCGCCTGGCCGCGCAGAGCACGGCGATCCCGGCGGCCTGGGCGGTGCCCATGACGGTGCGTACGTTGTGCTGGCTGAAGACGCGCTCGACCGCCACCGCGTCGGGCCGTACGTCGTCGAGCCACTGCTCGATCCCGGCCTCGATGCCGACGAGCCGGGTGCCGAGCTCCTCATCGGCTCCCGTGCGCACCACCCCGACGGCCACCAGTTGCAACGGCGCGCCAGGACGCCCCTCCACGGCGCCCACGCCGCACCGGGTCAGCCCCGGATCGACGCCCATCACCCGCACCGGCCCACCCCTTACGCGCTGCCGAACACCTGTTCGGCACGAGACTCTACCCCGGCGGAGGTGCCCACGCACCGTGAATCGCCCGGACACCAGGCCCCGTACGCCCAGGGCGGATCAGAAGGAGTCCAGCATGTACGGCTTGGCGGCGAAGGCAGTGTCGAGGGCCTCGTCGTACCGTTCGTCGCCGGACATGAGCCCGCACATCCGCAGCGTGGCCGTCGGAACCCCGGCGTACAGCGCCGAGAACCCGTTCACGCTGAGCACGGCCCCGGCCTCGGAGACCTCGGTGGCCGAGCCCGAGCCGCCCGCGAACTCCAGCCGCCACGTCCCCCCGCTCCCCAGCGGGTCCTCCACGGTGACGACGGCGTCGCAGGCCACGTACGCCGGATAGCCCCGGCGCTCGACGGCGGCGGCCACGTCCAGCACCCTGAACATCCACCGGGCCTGCGTCACCTTCTCCTTGGACCGCTCCCGCAGCAGCCACAGCACCGGGTCGTCCGGCGCCACGGAGGCGACGACGTCGCGCGCGACCGAGGAGGCGCTGCCCACCACGGACCACAGGGCCCTGGCGGTCTCGCCGGAGCCGGCGACGAGGTTCTCGACCGAGATGGCGTCGCCGTGCCACCGGTAGACGGCGAAGCCGTCCTCGGCGAGGTAGAGGAAGTCGTCCGGGTTCCCCAGCCACAGGCTCCAGGTGGCCTCGTCCCAGGAGATGGGCCCGCTGGAGCGGGCGGCGGCGTGGACGCGGTGGAGCACGGAGACGACCTCGGCCGCGTCTCCCGGGCCCATCCTGCGCAGCTTGACCTGCCCGGACGGCCGGATCCCGCGCAGCGACTCGGCGGGGAGCGTCACGGTGTGCTGGGCACCGGCGTGTTCGTAGCCGATCGAGCGGTAGACGGGCGTGGTCGCCGGGAAGAGGGCGGAGACCGCGTCGCCGAGCGCGGTGGCCCGTTCGACGACGGCCCGCATGAGCTGCGAGCCGAGGCCGCGGCCGCGGTCCTCGGGGCTGATGGTGACCCCGGCGACGCCCGCCATCGGCTGGGGCCTGCCGTGCCACCACTGGGTGAACCGGCGCAGCCGGGCGGCGCCGGTGAGCCGGGAGCCGTCGAACGCGCCGAGGTAGCGGCCCTCGCCGAGCGCCGGGTGCACCGCCTGGCGCCACCTGTCGCGATCGCTCGCGGGGCTCGGGCCGAACGAGCGCTTGCGGAGGTCGAATACGTCGTCCAGGTCTTCAGGAGTCAGGTCGCGGATTTCCACGAGGACCAAACCTATGCGGCGGGGGCAGGCGGTCGCGAACCCTTTGTCGTGATGACGAGCCTGTCGAGGTAGAGCAGCTGAGCGGCCGCGACGGCGATCAGCGCGAGGGCGACGACGATCAGCGGCGTGGCGGCGCCGACGTCGGGGCCGGCGGCGGAGAAGCCGCCCAGCTGGACCAGTTGCGCGACCTGCGAGGTGTACAGGGCCGGCTTCTGGGCCACGAGCAGCGGCCAGAGGAGGTCCTGGGCGTTCACCAGGGCGACGGCTCCGGCGAGGATGCCCGCCATGGGGAGCGACGGGATGAGGACGCCGCCGAAGAAGTCCTTGTCGGTGCGCTCGGCGAGCCCCTTGCAGAGCAGGGTGAGCACCAGCAGCGCGGGGACGCTGACCAGGAGGGGCGGGAAGAGGGCCAGGAAGGAGTCGATGAGGCCGATGTTGCGGACGGTCTGCCAGTTCGCGACGCCCAGCGGCCCCGGGCCGACGAACAGCCACGGCGCGAACACCAGCAGCAGCCACTCGCTCCCCCGCCCGAGCGGCCGCAGGCCGCCGATGCCGAGCGCGGCCAGATAGGCGACGCCGACCGAGACGATCGCACCGGCGACCGCGGGCACCCAGGTGTTCACCTGGGCGCGGAAAGCTCCCGCCGGGCTGTCGGGCGAGGCGAGCACGCCGTCGATCCACGGCCAGGCGCACACGAGGGCGACCGCCACGAAGACGACCAGCGCCGCCACCCCGACGGCCACGCCGACGGGGCCGGACCCGCGCTCGGCGGCGGCCTCTCCGTCGCCTTCCCCTGCCGCCGGCGTGACGCGCGGCGTCAGCGTGATGCTCAGCCGGGAGACCACCACGATGACGATCGCGACGATGCCCAGCACGCCGAGGATCACCCCTGTGAGGGTCGCAATGGACGCGCCAGGGCCGAACTCGGCCATCCTGAAGGCGTGGTCGTACTCGAGGCCCGCGAGCGTCTCTGTGGAGCGCTCAGGGCCGCCTCTGGTGAGCACGAGCCCCATCGAGAACGCCTGGAGCCCGACGGCGACCATGGTGATCGCGAGGAGTGTCCCCACGACCAGCATCCCGGACGCCACACCACCACCACGCGAACCGGGGGCACCCTGAACGATCCCGCCGTACGGGACAGAGCCGTCGTATGCGACGGACCCGGCGCGCAAAGCGGGCAGGAACGCCATGACCGCCAGCGCGCACACCACCCCGAACGTGGCCGCGGCGACGATCAATCGGAGCGCTCCAGGGGCGGTCGCCGGCTCGCGCAGCCCCTGGGCCAGGCCGGCCAGGCCCGAGGCGTCCGGCAGCAGCCCGCGCATCCACGCCGCCGCCACCCCCACCGGCGAGAACGTGACGACGGCCAGCGACAGCGCGATCCGCCCGGCCTGCCGCGGCCACTCGCCCGCCCGGTCGAGCGCGATCGCCAGCAGCGGCGCCACCACCACGGCCACCAGCAGCGGCACCACGGCCAGCGACAACGTGAACCACAGCGCCCGCCAGACCTCCCCCGTCCTCGCCAGCTCGTGGTAGTTGTCGACCCCCACGAAGTGGCTCTCCGTCAGGACGCCGCCGCTCTGGAAGCTGAGCCAGATCGTCTGGACGGTCGGCAGCACGAGCGTGATGAGGGTGCCGAACAGCGCGGGCACGGCCAGCAGCCAGCCGAGCGCTCGAGAAGGTGCCTGTGTCGGGGTGGGGGAAGTCACGTCGCCCGACCCTACGCTGCCCCGCCGCGTTCGCGCATCCGAAGAGCGCTCGGGTCCCGGCCCGAGCCCCGCCGGGGCTCCTTCAGGCCGGCTCACGAGGCCGTGTACGCAAGAGCAAGGGCCCGGCAACGAGCCGGGCCCTCGACCAGATCGGCCGCGCTAGTCCAGCGCCGCCAGCACCTCGTCCGGGACGTCGAAGTTGGCGAAGACGTTCTGCACGTCGTCGCTGTCCTCCAGCGCGTCGATGAGGCGGAACACCTTCTTGGCCCCCTCCTCGTCCAGCGGCACGCTCATCGTCGGCAGGAAGCTCGACTCCGCGGAGTCGTAGTCGATCCCCGCCTCCTGCAGCGCCTTGCGCACCGGCACGAGGTCACCGGCCTCGCAGACGACCTCGAAGGAGTCGCCGATGTCGTTGACCTCCTCGGCGCCCGCGTCGAGCACGGCCATCAGCACGGTGTCCTCGTCGAGCCCGTTCTTGGGGACGATCACGACGCCCTTGCGGTTGAACATGTAGGAGACCGAGCCCGGGTCGGCCAGCGAGCCGCCGTTGCGGGTCAGCGCCACGCGCACCTCGGAGGCGGCGCGGTTGCGGTTGTCGGTGAGGCACTCGATGAGCACCGCGACGCCGCCGGGCGCGTAGCCCTCGTACATGATCGTCTGCCAGTCGGCGCCGCCGGCCTCAAGGCCGCCGCCTCGCTTGCGGGCCCGCTCGATGTTGTCGTTGGGCACGGAGTTCTTCTTCGCCTTGAAGATGGCGTCGAAGAGGGTGGGGTTGGCGTCCGGGTCAGGGCCACCGGTCCGTGCCGCCACCTCGATGTTCTTGATGAGCTTCGCGAACAGCTTGCCCCGCTTGGCGTCGAGCGCGGCCTTCTTGTGCTTCGTCGTCGCCCATTTGGAGTGGCCGGACATTACCTAGAGCTCCCTCACCATGTCTACGAAGTAACGGTGCACGCGCGTGTCCCCGGTCAGCTCAGGGTGGAACGACGTCGCGAGCAGCGGCCCTTGACGGACCGCGACGATCCTATCCCCAGGCTCGCACCGGCCCAGCACTTCGACGTCGTCGCCGAGGGATTCGACCCAGGGCGCGCGGATGAACACGGCGTGCACCCGCTCCCCCGCGAAGTCCAGATCGGACTCGAACGAGTCGACCTGGCGGCCGAACGCGTTACGCCTGACCACCATGTCGATGCCGCCGATGGTCTGCTGGCCGGCGATGCCGTCCTCGATCCTGTCGGCCAGCATGATCATGCCGGCGCAGGAGCCGTAGGCGGGCATGCCTTCCTTGACCCGCATCCGCAGCGGCTCGAGCATGTCGAACGTCTCGGCGAGCTTCCACATGGTGGTCGACTCCCCGCCGGGGATGACGAGCCCGTCGACCGCGTCCAGCTCGGCCGGCCGGCGCACGGCGGTCGCCGAGGCGCCTGCCTCCTGAAGCATGCGCACATGCTCGCGCACGTCTCCCTGGAGAGCGAGTACACCGATCGTGGGCACAGTCGATCCTTCCGTCTGGGTGCGGGTTCAGACCATTCAACACCAGGATGGCCTGGGATCTTCCTACTGGACCGTCTTGAGGCTACTGGCGCGCTGGTCAGTACGTCGCGACCGTCGCGGCGTCGTGCACCGTGTGGTCGTCGTCCACCCGGGACAGCGCGCGCAGGTGGTGGCGCCTGACGTACAGGATGGCCATGCCGACGAGGCAGCAGACGGCGCCGAGCGCGTACGGGACGGCGACGCCGATCTCCTCGCCCAGCTTGGTGGCGATGAACGGGGCCAGCGCGCCGCCCATCCAGCGCACGAAGTTGTAGCCGGCGGAGGCGACGGGCCTGGGCGCGTCGGAGACCTCCATGGCCGCCTCGGTGAAGACGGTGTTGTTGAGGCCGATGGGGATGCCGGACAGGACGGTGAACACGATGATCCCGGCGTGTCCGGACAGGGCGATGCCGATCTGGAACACGGCGAGCAGCGCCAGCGCCAGGTGGAGCACGTTCACCGAGCCGATCCTGCGCTGCAGCGGCGGCGCGGCGAACACCGAGGACAGCGCCACGCAGACGCCCCAGCCGAAGAAGACGGCGCCGATGCCGTAGGGGGACATGTTCAGGATGAACGGGGTGAAGGCCAGCACCGTGAAGAACGCGAAGTTGTAGAAGAGCGCGGTGAAGGCGGTGGTGGACAGGCCGCCGTGGGCGAGCGCCCTGATGGGGGCGGTGAGGCCGGTCCTGGCCGCCGGCCTGGCCGGCGCCTTGAGCAGGGTGACGATCAGTACGAGGCCGACGGCCATGAGGGTGGCGGTGCCGAAGAACGGGGCCCGCCAGTTCCAGTCGCCGAGCAGGGCGCCCACCAGGGGACCGGCGGAGATGCCCAGGCCGAGCGCGGCCTCGTACAGGATGATCGCCGACTCCGCGCCGCCGCTGGCCGCGCCCACGATGACCGCCAGCGCGGTGGCCACGAACAGCGCGTTGCCGAGGCCCCAGCCGGCGCGGAAGCCGACGAGCTCGGCGACGCTGGTGGAGGTGCCGGCGAGCGCGGCGAACACGATCACCAGCGCCAGCCCGGCCAGCAGCGTCCGCTTGCCGCCGATGCGGCTGGAGACCCAGCCGGTGATCAGCATGGCCACCGCCGTCACCAGGAAGTAGCTGGTGAACAGCAGCGAGACCTGGCTGGGCGTGGCCTTCAGGCCCTGGGCGATGGAGGGGAGGATGGGGTCGACGAGACCGATGCCCATGAACGCCACGACCGCCGCGAACGCGGTGGCCCAGACGGACATGGGCTGGCGAAGGATTCCGCCGCCGGATTGCATGGTGCTCCTTACCGGGGGTTGCTGCCGAGCTTGGCCAGGACCGGCAGCGCCGCCGCGAGCGTGGCGCGCTCGTCGTCGGTGAGGGCGGCCAGTTCCTGGCTGAGATGGGCGATCCTGGCCCGCCGCACGGCGAGCAGCCGGTCGCGGCCCTCGCCGGTCAGCTCGACCGTCCTGACGCGCGCGTCGGCCGGGTCGGAGCCGCGTGCCACCAGGCCGGCGTCCTCCAGCCGGTTGATCTGCACGGTCATGGTGGGGAGCTGGACGGCGTGCTCCTCGGCCAGCTCGGTCATGCGGCGCGGGCCGTGTTCGAGCGAGCCGAGCACGGCGTACTGCTGGCTGGTGACGGGCTGGCCGGCGACGGTGCGCCGGAGCAGGAGGACCAGGTGGCGCAGCACCGTGGAGACCTGCTCGGCCAGGCGGGTGGGATCGTCCCTCATACTTAGCCCAACTAACTTAGCCTGGCTAATATTCCACTCGGAGAAAGGGCGGCACCCCTGGTGGGGATGCCGCCCTCTGCGGAGGTTACGGGCGCTCGGTCTCCCAGCGGACCGTGTCCTCCACCGTCATGTCCTGCGCGGCGCGCAGCGACGGGTCCATCGGCCGCAGGTACGTCTGCTGCACCCCCGGCACCCGGTCCTCCACGACGAACGTGGCCCGCGTGTAGACCTCGGCCCCGGTCTCCTGCACCCGCGGCACCACCCTGAA
Source organism: Nonomuraea sp. NPDC049695 (assembly GCF_040674955.1). Classification (NCBI taxonomy): domain Bacteria; kingdom Bacillati; phylum Actinomycetota; class Actinomycetes; order Streptosporangiales; family Streptosporangiaceae; genus Nonomuraea; species Nonomuraea sp. NPDC049695. Next base: position 110,480 of record NZ_JBFANV010000017.1, read on the forward strand.
GTCCGCCGTCATCTGCTCTCGCTCGATCTTGGTCAGCACGTAGCCGCGCTGGTTGTTGTAGAACTTCAGATGCGGATTGATCTTCAGGAACGGATGCGTGGCCGGGTCCGAGTCGGCGCCGTCGCCGCCGGTCGAGATCGAGGTGGCCACCAGCTCGGACCCCACCGAGGGCCCGGTCGGGTCGTCGTAGTCCAGCTTGAGGTCGCTGGCCCAGTGCGCGTGCACGTCGCCGGTCAGCACCACCGCGTTGCGCACCTTGGCGTCCACCCAGCCCTGCGTGATGCGCTGCCGGGAGGCCACGTAGCCGTCCCAGGCGTCCATGCTGGTGACCTTGGCGGGGCCGGCGTTGTTGTCACGCTGGGCGAAGAACACCTGCTGGCCGATGATGTCCCACTGCGCCCGCGACTTGTGGAAGCCGTCCACCAGCCACGCCTCCTGCTCCGACCCCGTGATCGAGCGCGCCGGGTCCACGGCGGCCGGGCAGTCGCGGTAGCCGTCGCCGCAGCCCTGGTCGTCGCGGTACTGGCGGGTGTCGAGCATGTGGAACGTGGCCAGGCGCCCCCACCGGATGCGCCGGTAGAGCTGCATGTCGATGCCCCGCGGGATGGAGGTGCGGCGCAGCGGCATGTTCTCGTAGTAGGCGCGGAAGGCGGCCTCGCGCCTGGCCAGGAAGTTCGGCTGGGGGACCTCGGGCTTCTCGGGGATCTCGTCGGCCCAGTTGTTGTCGACCTCGTGGTCGTCCCACACCACCAGCCACGGCGCGGCGGCGTGCGCGGCCTGGAGGTCGGGGTCGGCCTTGTACTGGGCGTGGCGCTGGCGGTAGTTCGCCAGGGTCTCCGTCTCGGGGCCCTCGTGGTCGCGGACGTTGCCGCCGGGGATGGTGTAGGTGTCCTTGGTGTACTCGTACTGGTAGTCGCCCAGGTGCAGGACGAGGTCCGGGTGGTCCTCGGCCAGCCTGCGGTACGAGGTGAAGTAGCCGTGCTCGTACTGGGCGCACGAGACGAACGCCATGGCCAGCGGGCCCCCGTACGAGAGCGGGTGCGGGGCGGTGCGGGCGCGCCCGACCGGCGAAACGTACCTGCCGACGCGGAAGCGGTACCAGTAATCGCGGTCGGAGCTCAGCCGGTCGACCTCGACGTGCACGCTGTGGCCCCACTCGGGAGTGGCCACGCTGACGCCCGAGCGAACGATGCGGCGGCAGTGCTCGTCGGCGTAGACCTGCCACTGCACCGTGAACGGCCGCTGCGGCATGCCGCCGAACCCGTCCTCGGCCAGCGGCTGCTGGGCGAGCCTGGTCCACAGCACGAAGCCCTCGTGGTCGGGGTCCCCGGAGGCGACGCCCAGCGTGAACGGGTCGGTGGTCAGGTCGCGGGAGGCGGCGGCGTACGCGGCGGTGGCGGGGATGGTCGCGGCCGCGCCTGCGGCTAACCCCGTGACGAGGAAGTGCCGGCGGTTCAGCTTGGACATGGTGCTCCTGTGACGCTCGAGGGTGAGGGGGACGCCGGGTAGCTTTACTGAGGATCATGACTGCGGGGTGAACATCACACAACACGAAAAAGGCGACATCCTTCGTGGATGTCGCCTCTTCCGGCAATTTTCACCGTCGCTTCGTGGTGCACCCTGCCTGCCGTACCGACAGGCACCACTCCCTGCAGCGAGCCGCGGAACGCGTCCCGCCACGTGTGATCATGTCACGTGGAAAGCTCAGATGACCTGCAACGACGCGCCGACTACCAGCCGCGCTCGGCCAGGCGGTGCGGCTGCGGGATCTCGTCGACGTTGATGCCGACCATGGCCTCGCCCAGGCCGCGCGAGACCTTGGCGATGACGTCGGGGTCGTCGTAGAACGTGGTGGCCTTGACGATGGCCGCGGCGCGCTTGGCCGGGTCGCCCGACTTGAAGATGCCCGAGCCCACGAACACGCCCTCGGCGCCGAGCTGCATCATCATCGCGGCGTCGGCCGGGGTGGCGATGCCCCCCGCGGTGAACAGCACGACCGGCAGCTTGCCGGTCTTGGCCACCTCGGCGACCAGCTCGTACGGGGCCTGCAGCTCCTTGGCGGCGACGTACAGCTCGTCCTCGGGCAGCGAGGTGAGTCGCTTGATCTCGGCGCGGATCGTGCGCATGTGGGTGACGGCGTTGGAGACGTCACCGGTGCCGGCCTCGCCCTTGGAGCGGATCATCGCCGCGCCCTCGGTGATGCGGCGCATGGCCTCGCCCAGGTTGGTGGCCCCGCACACGAACGGCACGGTGAACTGCCACTTGTCGATGTGGTTGGCGTAGTCGGCCGGGGTCAGCACCTCCGACTCGTCCACGTAGTCGACGCCGAGCGCCTGCAGCACCTTGGCCTCGACGAAGTGGCCGATGCGGGCCTTGGCCATCACGGGGATCGACACGGCGCTGATGATGCCGTCGATCATGTCGGGATCGCTCATCCTGGACACGCCGCCCTGGGCACGGATGTCGGCGGGCACGCGCTCGAGGGCCATCACGGCGACCGCGCCGGCGTCCTCAGCGATTTTGGCCTGCTCGGGGGTGACGACGTCCATGATGACGCCGCCCTTGAGCATCTCGGCCATGCCGCGCTTGACACGGGCGGTTCCGGTGACGGGGGTGCTTTCAGGCGTGCTGGTGGACACGGTCATCCTCACGGCTCTCACGGCTGGTCGGTAAGTTATCAACCCCATGGTAGGTCCTGATGGACCCCTCCCCCGACATGCCAAGATGTCAGGATTTATCGCCGTACTTAGACACATCGGCGACCAAGAATCGCCCTAGGGGATGACGGGCTTGCGGCTGGCCAGCGCGATCCACACCTGGCCCGGCGCGAAGTTCATCGGCTCGCCGCTCTCCGTGGTGAACGTCGTGCCGACGTCCTCCGATTCCCGCTCCCAGTTCGCGTTGTACGCCTTGCCGTCGCGCAGCACGACCGCCTTGCCCTTGCCCGTGGTGTGCACGAGCGGCGTGTAGCTCTGGTTCTTGTCGTGGAACTCCGAGCGCTCGGTCTTGGTGTACTGCACGACGATCGTGGGCGCGCTCAGCTGGCCGCCCTCCGCCGCCATGTCCTTCTTGCCGTCCTGCCAGATCAGCCACTGCTGCTTCTCCTCCGACCAGGCGAAGGTGAAGCGCGCCGCGGGCCACTTGACCGTGTACGACTTCTTGTCCACGCCGCCCTCGGCGGGAGCGTCGCCGAAGGTGAGGCCGATGTCCTTGGCCTTGCTCGCCTTGGGCGCCTTGGACAGGAGATCCTTGGTGTTGGCGAACAGGTTGTAGGGGGCGAAGCGGCCGGGCTGACGGAAGAACGCACCCGGATTGCGCGTGTCACCCACGTCGAACAGCGACGCCTTGGCCACGAACGGCAGCATCTTGGTCTGCACGCCCGAGTAGGCGAAGGCCGGCTTGCCGAACTGCGGCGTGATGTGCAGGTCGGAGATGCGAGCGCTGCGGACGGGGCCCACCTTGGCGGGCAGCTTGGAGGAGAAGATCGCCATGAGCCGGGTCAGGCCCGCCTCGACCTGCTCGATGTAGACGAGGTCCGCGCTCTTGAGCCCGAGCTGCGGCTTGCCCGCCGCGGTGTTCTCGATCTTCACCGCGAGCACCGGCTTCAGCGCGTCGTACGGCTTGCCGGTGAACGGGTGCCCCTTGGCCTCCTCCGTGGGCTCCTCGCTGGGCGCCGCCGTGGCCGCCTGCGGCGCCTTCCCCGGAGCGGGCTCGTCCGAGGAGCAGGCCGCCACGGGCAGCAGCACGGACGCGCCCGCCAGTGTGACCGTGATCAACCGGGATAGCCGCACGTCAAACACACTCCTCGCTTCAGCCCAGAAAACGGGATGAAGCTTACTGGCTTCCTCAAATCAGGTCATTCAGTTGCCATAGTCGCCGGCGGATTGTCATCAATCTCGAAGAATCGCGGATATTCCGTATGCCCCGCCAGGCGCAGGGTTCTGGCAAGCCAGCGCCGCTGAGCCGTACGGGTGACCGCCACGGCGTTGTTGTAGAAACGGCGCGAGTAGACCACCTTGGCGACGGCGGCGTCGAGCTCCTCCAGCAGGTCGCCGCCGCCCGGCGACTCCGAGAGCTTCTCCCTGAACCGCTCCTGGTCCACGGCGGCGCGCAGGGCACGCGACAGGTCGCTCTCGGCGTGCTCGCGCTCCTCGGGCCCGGCCGTCCTCGCCTCGTGCGCCGCGGCGGCCAGCACCAGGGACGTGGCGGGGTCGAGCAGGCGCGATCCGGCCAGCTCCAGCACCACCGCCCTGCGCCGCATCAGCGCGGCGTCCAGCGACTCCTGGGCCAGCTCGAGCCGGATGTGCAGGCGGTCGAGCCGGCCCGCCCGCCAGGAGATGTAGACGGCCGCGAGCACCACGACGATGCCCACGATCAGCACGATCATGGTCGAGGTCAACGGTCACCCTCCACACGCCCACAAGCGCGCCGTAGCGTCACAGGTCCTCCTCCACGCGTCCGGCGCCGCCCGTGGTGACGGTCTCGTAGACGCGTACGACGTCGCGCGCCACCGTCGACCAGTCGTACTTCCGCACCGCCACCAGCGCTTCGGCGGCCAGCTTGGCGCGGCGCTCCGGCGCGTCGAGCAGCGCCGCGGCCTCCCGCGCCAGGGAGGCCGCGTCGCCGTTGGCGAACAGCGCCCCCGCCTGCCCGTCGCCGAGCACCTTGCGGAAGGCCGGGATGTCGCTGGCCAGCACCGTCGCCCCGGACGCCATGGCCTCGGCCAGCACGATGCCGAAGCTCTCGCCCCGCGTGTTGGGGGCGCAGAAGACGTCGACCGAGTGGTACGCGCGGATCTTGTCGGCCTCGCTCACCATGCCCAGCACGGTCACCCGGTCGTGGAACTGCTTGGGCACCCGCTCGTACACGTCCTTGGCGTCGCCCGGCCCGGCGATCAGCAGCTTCACCCGGGGCCGCTCGGCCGCCAGCGTCCTGAACGCGTCGAGCAGGATCGGCAGGCCCTTGCGCTCCTCGTCCATCCGGCCCAGGAAGCCGATCGTGGTGCCGTCGGGCCCCCAGCCGTCGAGCGGCTCGGCCTCGGTGTAGCGGGAGACGGTGACGCCGTTCGGGATCAGCACGGCGTCGCCGCCGAACTGCTCGACCAGGCTCTTGCGGGCCGCGTCGGAGACCGCGATGCGGCCCATCAGCTTCTCCAGCGCGCTGCGCAGCAGCGGCTCGGCCACCGCGATGGCTCGCGAGCGCGTGAACGACGCGTGGAACGTGGCCACGATCGGCCCCCTGGCCGCCCAGCAGGCCAGCACGCCCAGGCTCGGGATCAGCGGCTCATGGATGTGCAGCACGTCGAACTCCCCGGTGCGCACCCACCGCCGCACCCGCGCGGCCGACAGGAAGCCGAACGACATCCTGGCCACCGACCCGTTGTACGGCACCGGCACGGCCCGGCCCGCGCCCGTCACGTAGGCGGGCAGCTCGTCGTCGTCGGCCGCCGGCGCGATCACCGAGACGTCGTGCTCCTGCGCCATCAGAGCCTGGGCCAGGTCGTCGATGTGCTGTTTGACCCCGCCCGGCATGTCCCACGAATAGGGGCAGACAATGCCGATTCTCATCGCGGGAGGTCTTCCAGCCACAGCCGCTGCAACATGTGCCAGTCCTCCGGATGCTCGGAGATGCCCTTCTCGAAGACGTCGGCCAGCGCCTGGGCCACCGCCGCGACCTTCTCCTGCCTGGTGCCCTCGGCGGGGACCGGGATCTCCTCGTGGATGTGGATGCCCCAGTCGTCGCCCACGTTGTAGACGATGGCCGGCAGCAGCGCGGCCCCCGTCTGCACGGCCAGCAGCGGCGGCCCAGCGGGCACCTTGGTGGCCGCGCCGAAGAAGCGCACCTCGACGCCGCTCTTGGTCAGGTCGCGCTCGGCGGGCAGGCACACCACTCCGCCCCTGCGCACCCGGATGGCCAGCGTGGCGAAGTTGTGCCCGTCGCCGCCGGTGAGCGGCAGCACCTCCATGCCGAGCCCCTCGCGGAAGGCCACGTACCGGCGGAACAGCGACTCCGGCTTGAGCCGCTCGGCCACGGTCGCGAACGGGTGGCCGACGCCCACCAGCCACGCGCCCGCCTGGTCCCAGTTGCCCATGTGCGGCAGCGCCAGCACCACGCCCCTGCCGGCCGCCACGGTGGTGTGGACGTGCTCGGCGCCGATGACGTGGGTGCGGCGCACGATCTCCTCGACGTCCATCGACGGCAGCCGGAAGATCTCGTGGAAGTAGCGGAAGTACGAGCGCATGCCCGCCCTGCTGAGCTCGCGCAGCTCACGGCTGCCCACGTCGAGCCCGGTCACCCTGGCCAGGTTGGACTCCAACCGGCTCACGGACCTGCCCCGCCTGCGCCAGATCCGGTCGGCCAGGAAGCGGAAGACCGCGGCCGTCGGACGCTCGGGCAGCAGCGGCACGAGCTTCCACCCGGCCGCGAAGCCCGCGGCGACGACGCGGTCGCCGAAAGACGCGTTATCGCTCATCTCTCCTCGTCTGCTGGTAGACCGCCACCACACGCTGCGCCACGGTGATCACGCTGGCCGCCGCGAGCAGCCACATGCCCACAGGCAGGATGTACGGAACCCCGAGCCCCGAGAAACAGGCCGCGACGAGCGCCACGACCAGCCGCTCCGGCCGCTCGGCCAGCCCCACGTCGGCCGTCAGCCCGAGCCCCTCCGCCCTGGCCTTGGCGTACGAGACGAGGGCGCCCGCGATCAGGCACACCAGCGTCACCGCGGCCATCAGCGTGTCATGCCGGGAGATGAAGTAGAGGATCAGCCCGGCGAAGATGGCGGCGTCGGCCACCCGGTCGAGCGTGGAGTCGAGGAACGCCCCCCAGGTGGAGCCGCCCTTCCCGCCGAGCCTCGCCACCACTCCGTCGAGCAGGTCGAACAGCACGAAAACGGTGATCACGAGGGCGCCCCAGGTGAGCTGCCCCAGGGGGAAGAAGAGCAGGGCCGATACCACCGTGCCGAGGGTGCCGATCGCCGTGACGGCGTTCGGGCCGATCCCGCGGCCGACGAGGGCCCTGCCCAGCGGGGTGAGTATCCGGGTCATGGCCGGGCGCAGGAGTTTGAGCATCGCCGTCCGATCGTAGGCCATGGAACGCCTGACAACTTTCTTTGCCCCGCCCCCCTTGTGATATCCGCCACACGGGTATTTGGTGAACACACCGCGTCCATGCGGTTTCTGTCACCTTCCGCGCGGGTGCGGTCACGGGATCGTCGCCTGCACTGAGGAGCGGAGAAGCGTAGCGACCAGCGTTGAGGGAAGTCGACGGGTCCCGGCGTCGGAGCCGAAGCCTCACGTGGTGGGGCCGTGAAAACAGGAGGCCGAAGTGGCAGAACGGAACCCAGGCGCCGTGGGAGCCGCGGGCAGGGCACCCGCGGCCGACAGGGCGGATGCGATACGCAATGTCGTACTGGTCGGCCACTCAGGAGCGGGTAAGACGACCCTCGTCGAGCAGTTGCTGACCGCGACGGGCACCGTCCAGCGCCCGGGACGCGTGGAGGACGGCAACACGGTCAGCGACTTCGACGAGGTCGAGGTGCGGCAGCAGCGGTCGGTGAACCTCGCCGTGGCGCCGCTGGTCCACAACGGCATCAAGGTCAACCTGATCGACACCCCGGGCTACGCCGACTTCGTGGGCGACCTGCGCGCCGGGCTGCGCGCGGCGGACGCCGCGCTGTTCGTGGTGTCGGCCGCGGAGGGGATCGACGGGCTGACGCAGATGCTGTGGGAGGAGTGCGCCCAGGTCGGCATGCCGCGGGCGGTCGTGATCACCAAGATCGACCACCAGCGGGCCGACTTCGACGAGGTGCTCGCCACCTGCCAGGACGTCTTCGGCGACGGCGTCGCGCCGCTCTACCTCCCGGTGATCACCAACGGCAACGTCAACGGGCTGATCGGGCTGCTGTCCGAGAAGTTCTACAACTACGCCACGGGCACGCGTACGGAGAAGGAGCCCGGCGCGGAGTACGCGGCGCAGATCGAGGAGCGCCGCGGCGAGCTGATCGAGGGGATCATCCAGGAGAGCGAGGACGAATCGCTCATGGAGCGGTACCTCGGCGGCGAGCACCTCGACACCAAGGTCCTCGTGGCCGACCTGGAGAAGGCCGTCGCGCGCGGCAGCTTCTACCCGGTGCTGTGCAGCGGGCTCGGCGTCGGCGCCGAGGAGCTGCTGGAGATCGTGACGCAGGGCTTCCCGTCGCCTCTCGAGCATCCCATGCCGGAGATCACCGACCTGTCGGGCAAGCCGGTCAAGTACATCACGTGCGATGCGGACGGCCCGCTCGTGGCCGAGGTCGTCAAGACCACCAGCGATCCGTACGTGGGCCGCATCAGCCTCGTACGCGTCTTCTCCGGCACACTGCGCCCCGACATGACCGTGCACGTGTCCGGCCACGGCCTGGCCGACCGCGGGCACGAGGACCACGACGTGGACGAGCGCATCGGCACGCTGACCAGCCCGCTGGGCAAGCAGCAGCGCCCGGCGGCCAAGGGCGTCGCGGGTGACATCGTGGCGGTGGCCAAGCTGTCGCGGGCCGAGACCGGGGACACGCTGTCCGACGCCGACCACCCGCTGCTGATGACCTCGTGGGCCATGCCCGACCCGCTGCTGCCGGTGGCGATCAGGGCCAGGTCGAAGGCCGACGAGGACAAGCTGGCGCAGGCCCTCGGCAGACTGGTGGCCGAGGACCCGACGCTGCGCCTGGAGAACAACGCCGAGACCAAGCAGCTCGTGCTCTGGTGCATGGGCGAGGCGCACACCGACGTGCTGCTCGACCGCCTGTCCAAGCGCTACGGCGTCGAGGTGGAGCGGGTCGAGCTGCGGGTGCCGCTGCGCGAGACGTTCGGCGGCAAGTGCCAGGCGATGGGTCGCAACGTCAAGCAGACCGGCGGCCACGGCCAGTACGCGATCTGCCATCTCGAGGTCGAGCCGCTGCCGTCGGGCGCCGGGTTCGAGTTCGTGGACAAGATCGTCGGCGGCGTGGTGCCGCGGCAGTTCATCCCGTCGGTGGAGAAGGGCGTGCGGGCCCAGATGGAGCGGGGCGTCGTGGCCGGCTACCCGATGGTGGACGTGCGCGTCACCCTGTACGACGGCAAGGCCCACTCGGTCGACTCGTCCGACATGGCCTTCCAGATCGCGGGCCAGCTCGCGCTCAAGGAGGCGGCGTCGAAGGTGCCGACGCTGCTGCTGGAGCCGGTGGACGAGCTGTCGGTGCTGGTGGCCGACGATTACGTGGGGTCGGTGATGTCCGACCTGTCGTCGCGGCGCGGCCGGGTGCTCGGCACCGAGCCGGTCGGCACCGGGCGCACGCTGGTCAAGGCGGAGGTGCCCGAGCTGGAGATAACGCGGTACGCCATCGACCTGCGATCCATGTCACACGGCACCGGGACGTTCCAGCGGACGTTCCTGCGCTACGAGCCGCTGCCGCCGAACCTCGCGAGCAAGCTCGCATCCGCCGGGGAGTAGGGCCTGGCGCGAGGCTGTGAGGAGCCGGGAGGGACATTGTTCCCTCCCGGCCCAGCCCAGCTCTTTTGTCACAGTAATATCACGAGTCGATTTCGATTTTCCGGCCTGAGCATCCCGGAGCAGGTGCCACACTGGGTGGCATTATGCGAACTGGACGCCCACTCCTGGCCGCTGCCGCCCTCGCGGTCGTCACCACCGCCGCCGCATATGTCTTCGGCCCCGGAGCCGGGGAGAGCCCAGCAGCGAGCAAGAAGAAGACGGCCGTCGCCGCCGCCCCGGTCGCGGCCTGCAAGGCCGACGCCCGCTATCCCAAGCGCCAACTGCGCGGGTTGTGGATCGCCACGACCACCAACCTCGACTGGCCCTCCAAGCCCGGGCTCTCGCCCGACCGGCAGCGGGCCGAGTACGTCAAGATCCTGGACGCCGCCGCCAAGCGCAACTTCAACGCGGTCTTCGTCCAGGTACGGCCCGCCTCCGACGCGCTCTACAAGTCGTCGCTGGAGCCGTGGACGCAGTACCTGACGGGCAAGGCGGGCAAGGACCCGGGGTGGGATCCGCTGCCGTTCCTCATCGACGAGGCGCACAAGCGGGGCATGGAGTTCCACGCCTGGTTCAACCCGTACCGCGCCTCCTACGGCGACGACCCCGCCAAGCTGCCCGCCGACCACCCGGCCCGCCGGCATCCGGACTGGACGGTCAAGTACGGCGGCCGCCTCTACTACAACCCGGGCCTGCCCGCCGTCCGCGACCACGTGACCAAGGTCATCACCGATGTGGTGTCCCGGTACGACGTGGACGGGGTGCACTTCGACGACTACTTCTACCCGTACCCGGAGCCTGGGCAGACGTTCGACGACTCGGCGGCGTTCGCGAAGTACGCCGACGGCAAGAAGCTGGCCGCCTGGCGGCGCGAGAACGTCAACAAGCTCGTCGCCCAGGCGGACAAGGCCGTCCACGCCACCAAGGGCTACGTCAAGTTCGGCATCAGCCCCTTCGGCATCTGGCGCAACAAGTCCAACGACCCGACCGGCTCCGACACTTCGGGCATGTCCGCGTACGACTCGATTTATGCGGACGCGCGCGCCTGGATCAAGGCGGGCACCGTCGACTACGTGCTGCCCCAGCTCTACTGGCCGCGCGGTCACAAGCTGGCCGACTACGACACGCTGGTCTCCTGGTGGTCCAAGGAGGTCAAGGGCACGGACGTGCAGCTGTACATCGGCGAGGGGCTCTACCGGGTCGGGGCCAAGGACGACCGGGCCTGGACGAAGCCGGGCGAGCTGGCCGCCGAGGTGGGCTCGAACCGGGAGCACAAGCAGGTCAAGGGTGACGTCTACTTCAGCGCCGTCAACCTGCTCGCCAACCCTCTCGGCGCGATCGACCGCGTCGCCAAGACCTACTACGCCCGTCCCGCCCTGCTGCCCCTGATCGAGGAGCGCGGCGGCGACGCCCCGGCCCCGCCCGCCGGGGTGAAGGCCGCCGGCTCCCAGCTGTCGTGGACGCCTTCCCAGGGGGCCCGGGCGTACGCGGTGTACCAGGTGCCGAAGTCCGGCAAGGACTGCCACAGCACGGACGCCCGCAACCTGGTGGCCATCGTCACCAGCCCGTCGTTCACGGCCAAGTCGGAGGGCACCTACCTGATCACGGCGCTGGACCGGCTCCAGCACGAGAGCAAGGGGGTCAAGGCGAAGGTGGAGGCCGTCTGACCTCGTGACGGCGCCGGGGACACGCCTCGGCCACCCCGTCCCCGGCACCCGCCGACATGCCTGACCCGTCGCACCAGGGAAACGGTGCACGTGATACATGCGGCGCATGAGAGGGTAGTCGGGTCTGGTGGCGCCGGAACATGACCTTGCTCTACCGTGCCACGCAACATCGATCGCGGGAGGTCATCGGGTGAGGCGCGCGCTAGTCGTACTGGCCGTGCTGATCGGCCAGATACTGGCCGGTCAAGGGCTGTTCACCGGACCGGCCCAAGCAGCCGGACAGGAGACCGCCGGCCGGGTGGCGCTCATCGGCGTGTCCGGGCTGCACTGGAACGACCTCACCCAGGCCGACACCCCCAATCTGTGGGAGCTGGCCAGGTCGAGCGCGATCGGCTCGCTGTCCATTCGCACCGTCGGCAGCGTGACCTGCCCCTACGACGGATGGCTGACCGTGTCGGCGGGCACCAGGTCGGCGGCCGGATACTGGTGCGGCGCGCCCCCCACGCCCGAGCAGCAGGGCGCGGGCGCGGTCATCCCCGACTACCGCTACCTCACCGACGTCGCCGGGCAGCGCAACGCCGGCGTCCTGGGCGAGTCGTTGAAGGCGGCCGGGCAGTGCTCGATCGCGATCGGTCCCGGCGCCGCTCTGGCGCTGGCCGACCGGGAGGGCGCGGTCCAGCGGTACCACCCGTCCCCGCTGCAGGTCGGCACCGCGGACCTCCAGCAGTGCCGGATGATCGCCATGGACGTGGACGACCTGGTGCTCCCCTACCTGACCGGCGGGAAGCTGCCCAAGGTGCCCGACGCGCTCAGCCCCGCCGAGCGCCGCGACGCGCTGCGGATGGCCGACGCCAAGGCGGGCGCGCTGCTGTCGGTCCTGCCCGCCGACACGACGGTGCTGCTGGCGGGCCTGGCCGACACCGGCTCCGTGCCCCATCTGCGGGTGGCCGCGCTGCGCGAACCCGGCGCGCAGGGGCATCTGCTGGGCGCGGCCTCCACGCACCGTGAGGACATCTCGATCCTGCCCGACCTGACCGCCACCGTGCTGACCAAGCTCGGCGTGCCGGTCCCGAGCACCGTGATCGGCGTGCCGCTGCAGGTGGGCGGCCCCGGTGCGACGTTCCAGCAGCTCCAGCGGGCCGACGCCACCGCGCAGGCCATCCGCTCGATCAAAGGCATCTACTTCACGGCCGTGGCGGTGCTGCAGGTGCTGTTCTACCTGGTCGCGTTCCTGCTGCTGCGCCGCCGCAAGGGCCTGGCACCGGTACGTTTCGCGGCCGTCGCCCTGGCCGCCCTGCCCGTCTCCAGCTACCTGGTCAACCTGCTGCCCTGGTCGAGCCTGCCGCAGCTGGTCGCCGGGGTGCTCGGGTGGGCCGCGGTCGTCACCGGGGTGGCGTTCGCGGGGCCGTGGCGGCGCAGGCCGCTCGGCCCGCTGGCGGTGGTGGCCGGGCTCACCGCGCTGACGCTGGCGGGTGATCTGCTGACCGGTACGACGTTGCAGCTCAACAGCGTGATGGGCTACAGCGCCGACGTCGGGGCCCGCTACTACGGGCTGGGGAACATCCCGTTCGCGCTCCTGGCCACCGGCACCCTCCTCGCCACCACGGTCATCGCGCACCGGTGGCCCGGCAAGGTGGGGCTGGCCGCGATCGTGGTCCTGGGGGCGTTCGCGATGGTCCTCGGCGGGTCCGGGATGGGGAGCGACTTCGGCGGCGTGATCGCGTTCGTGCCGGGCATCGCGGTGACCGCGCTGATCCTGGCGGGCAAGCGGGTCTCGCTGGTGAAGCTGGGCGCGTTCCTGGTGGCCGGCGGGGTGATCGTGATGACGTTCGCCTGGCTCAACTACCTGAAGCCGGCGGACGAGCAGACGCACCTGGGCCGGTTCGTGGGGCAGGTGCTGACCGGCGAGGCGTTCGACGTCATCCTGCGCAAGCTGCAGGCCATGCTGGCCACTCTGCTCAGCCCCAACCTGATGCCGATCGTGATCGCCGCCGCCGCGTTCCTCGTGTACGCGATCATGCGGCCCGAGCAGGCGTCCGCCGGTGTGGTGCCGGCGGCGTTCGAGCACTCCCCCGCGCTGCGTGCCGGGCTGATCGGCACGCTGGTCAGCGGCGTGGTGGGCATGCTCGTCAACGACTCGGGCGCGGCCGTGCTCTCCATGGCGCTGGCGCTGGCCGTACCGCTCCTGCTGGCCACCGGCATCGGAGCCCTGCGGCGCGACCGCGAGCAGGTCGCCGGATCCGTCTCGGACTTAACGCCCGCGACGAAGTGACGCCGCCCCGGGGGTAGCGGGGCGGGGCGGGGGCGCGTGCGGCGTACGGGCTGCCCGCGCGTCGCAGGGGCCGTGGCGGGCCAGAGGCCGTGGCGGGCCGGGAGTCAGTCCCAGGCGTCGGCGAGCAGCTGGCGGGTGTCGCGGAGCAGCTGCGGCAGGACCTTGGTCTGGGCGACGACCGGCATGAAGTTCGTGTCGCCGCCCCACCTGGGCACCACGTGCTGATGCAGGTGCGCGGCGATGCCCGCCCCGGCGACGTGGCCGAGGTTCATGCCGACGTTGAAGCCCTGCGCCCCGCTGGCCTTGCGCAGCGCGCGCAGCGACTTCTGCGTGAACTCGCCCAGCTCCACCAGCTCGGCCGCCACCAGCTCGTCGTAGTCGGACACGTGCCGGTAGGGGACCACCATCAGGTGGCCGGAGTTGTACGGGTAGAGGTTGAGCACGGCGTAGACCGTCTCGCCCCTGGCGACGATCAGGCCGTCCTCGTCGCTCATCTTGGGGATCGCGTCGAACGGGCAGCCGTCCTCGGGGCCGTTGCCCGTCGGTTTGTTCTCGCCCTTGATGTAGGCCATGCGATGCGGGGTCCACAGACGCTGGAAGTTGTCGGGGGCCCCTGCCCCTGCCTGATCGTGCATAACTAGCAGCATAGGACCCCGGACGAACAGGAGTCTCTTTCGGCGGGCTCGTCAGCCGCCGGCCAAGTAAGCCGGGAAAAAGAGAGAACGGCGGAGCCGTTGGCTCCGCCGTTCTCTCAACAACGGGTCAGACCTGGACGCGGCGCTCCACAGCACTGACGATCTCGGCGATGGCCTCGTCGATCGCGACGCCGTTCTTCTGCTCCCCGCTCCGGTAACGGAACGACACGGCGCCGTTGGCGATGTCCTCGTCGCCGGCCAGCAGCATGTACGGGACCTTGGCCTTCTGCGCGTTGCGGATCTTCTTCTGCATCCGGTCGTCGGAGGCGTCCACCTCGATCCGGATCCCGCGCTCGCGCAGCTTCTTGGCCACATCCTGCAGGTACGGGATGTGCGCGTCGGCGATCGGGATGGCCGTCACCTGCACCGGCGCGAGCCAGGCCGGGAAGGCGCCCGCGTAGTGCTCGGTGAGCACGCCGAGGAACCGCTCGACCGAGCCGAACAGCGCCCGGTGGATCATGACCGGGGTCTGCCGGCTGCCGTCCGCCGCCTGGTATTCCAGCCCGAAGCGCTTGGGCTGGTTGAGGTCGAGCTGGATGGTGGACAGCTGCCACGTGCGGCCGATCGCGTCCTTGGCCTGCACGGAGATCTTCGGCCCGTAGAACGCCGCGCCGCCCGGGTCGTCGACCAGCTCCAGCCCCGACTCGGTGGCCACCTGGTGCAGCGCCTGGGTGGCCTCCTCCCACTCGGCCGGGTCGCCGATGAACTTGTCGGAGTCGTCGCGGGTGGACAGCTCGAGGTAGAAGTCCTCCAGGCCGAAGTCACGCAGCACGCTGAGCACGAACCTCAGCAGTGACTTGATCTCATCGGCCATCTGCTCCCTGGTGGTGTAGATGTGCGCGTCGTCCTGCGTCATGCCGCGCACCCGGGTCAGCCCGTGCACCACACCGGACTTCTCGTACCGGTAGACCGAGCCGAACTCGCACAGCCGCAGCGGCAGCTCGCGGTAGGACCGCCCGCGCGCCCTGAAGATCAGGTTGTGCATCGGGCAGTTCATCGGCTTGACGCGGTATTCGATGCCCTCCAGCTCGAAGGCCGGGAACATGTCGTCGGCGTACCAGGGCAGGTGCCCCGAGGTCTCGAACAGCGACGACTTGGTGATGTGCGGCGTGTTGACGAACTCGTAGCCCGCCTCCGCCTGCCGCCGGCGCATGTAGTCTTCCATCTCCTTGCGGATGATCCCGCCCTTGGGATGGAAGATCGGCAGGCCGCTGCCCAGCTCCGGCGGGAAGCTGAACAGGTCGAGCTCCGCGCCCAGCTTGCGGTGGTCGCGCTTTTCGGCCTCCTCCAGCAGCTTGAGGTATTCGTCCTGCTTGTCGCGGGACTCCCAGGCGGTGCCGTAGATGCGCTGGAGCTGCGGGTTCTTCTCGCTGCCGCGCCAGTAGGCGCCGCCCGAGCGCATCAGCTTGAACGCCGGGATCGACCTGGTGGACGGCACGTGCGGGCCGCGGCACAGGTCCTTCCACTGCAGCTCGCCGCTCTTGGGGTCGAGGTTGTCGTAGATGGTGAGCTGCCCGGCCCCCACCTCGACCGACTCCTCGTCGGCGGCGCCGCCCTTGAGCCCGATCAACTCCAGCTTGTACGGCTCAGCCGCCAGCTCCTCGCGCGCCTCGTCGTCGGACACGGGCCGGCGGGAGAACAGCTGCCCCTGCTTGACGATCTCCCGCATGCGCTTCTCGATGCGCTTGAGATCGTCCGGGTGGAACGCCTGGGCGACGTCGAAGTCGTAGTAGAACCCGTTGTCCACGGGCGGCCCGATGCCCAGCTTGGCCTCGGGGAACAGCTCCTGCACCGCCTGCGCCATGACATGGGCGGTGGAGTGGCGGACGATCGCCCGGCCTTCCTCGCTGGAGATGTCGATCGGCTCGACCACGTCACCCTCGGACAGCGGGTGGGCCAGGTCGCGCGCCTCACCGTTGACCCTGGCCGCGATGACCGTGCGGCCGTCGGCTTCGAGTGCCTCGCCGGCCGTCGTGCCGGCCGCCACCACACGCTCGGCTCCGGCGAGGGTGATGTGTAGCTCGGCTGACACGGTGACTCCCTTTGATCGCGCCCCGGCGCTCGACACCGGAGCTGCTTCGATGGTGAACACCGATGCTATCGCGGGTGAAACCCCAGCTTTGTCAGCTCCTGCCGGCTCCCGTGGAAGACGTTGCGGTCGAGCGGACTGTGGACGTATTGGTGGATCGTCCAGTCTCGCCAGGGCCGCGGCGTTATGGGCCGGCCGCGCGGTCTCTCCGGAGCGGCGATCCACAGCGGGTATTCGCCCAGGCCCGCGCAGTTCCCGTCGCGCGCGAACGACAGGAAGGTGTAGACGAACGGCCGCACGCCGCCGTGCCGCTCGATGTGGTGGCACCAGCGGCGCGCGTAACGGGCGACCTGCTCGGGCCGGAGCCCGTCGTTGGTCTCCAGGTCGAGGGCGACCAGGTCCCCGCGGCGCAGCCCGCCGGCGGACCTGATCGTGGCCAGGAAGTGCCGCGCCTGCTCGACGGGATCGCCCTTGGGCCTGGCGAAGTGGTACGCGCCGCAGACGAGCCAGCTCTCGCGCATGCCGTTCCAGTTACGCGCGAACCGTTCGTCGGTGTAGTCGCCGCCCTCGGTGGCCTTGGCGAACGCGAAGGACACCCCATCCTCCGCGTGATCGGCCCAGTCGACGGTCCCCTGCCAGTTGGACACATCAATGCCATGGAGCAACCGGTTCACCCCGCCGAAGCTTATTGAGCTGTCTCCTGATCAGCCCTTTGCCGCGCCGATCAGGAGGTTGCGCGTGCGGTCCTTGGCCGCGAACACCGACCCCACGAAGTCGGTCACGCCGGCCTGCCGCAGCTGGTCGATCTTCGCCAGCACGGTGTCCTCGTCGCCGACGATCGCGATGTCACCCGGGGTGGCCGCGCCCTCCTTGTCGAGCATCGCACGGTAGGAGGGGAGCTGTCCGTAGATGGCGAAGATCTCGTTCGCGCGATCGACGGCGGCGGCGGGGTCGTCGGTGACGCAGATCGGCAGCGCGCAGACGATCCTGGGCGCCTCCCGGCCCGCCTCGGCGGCGGCCGCGTTGATGGTGGGCGCGACGTGCTCGGCGACCGTCCTGGGGCCGGTCATCCAGAGGACGGTGCCGTCGGCCACGGTGCCCGCGAGCTTGAGCATGCGCGGTCCGAGCGCGGCGATCAGCACGGGGAAGCCGGCGCCCGGCGTCGTGAGCCGGAGGTCGGCCTTGAGCGTCTCGCCCTCGTACTTGACGTGCTCGCCCCTGCGGGCCGGGAGCAGGATGTCGAGGTACTCCTTCATGTGCCGGTAGGGGCGCTCGTAGCTGTAGCCGTACATGCCCTCGATGACCAGCTGGTGTGACAGGCCGATGCCCAGCGCGAGACGCCCGCCGAGTGCGGCGTTGGCGGTCATGGCCTGCTGGGCCAGAACGGCCGGATGGCGCGGGTAGGTAGGCACGACGGCGGTGCCGAGCTCGATGCCGGGCACCTGGCAGCCGGCGGCGGCCAGCGCGGTCAGCGCGTCGAAGCCGAAGATGTTGGAGAGCCAGGCGGAGGTGAAGCCGTCCTGCGCCGCCTGGGCGATCTGGTCGCGCAGCCCGCCGATCGGGTCTGGCCCTTTCGGCTCGGTCAGGTAGTAGCCGAATCTCATGACAGAACCCCGTTCTAGTGACTGAGGCGACTGTACCTTCCCACGCCGACGTGCGGTCATCCGCCGGGCCGGGCCGGATTTGTAAAGTGGCCTTTATGACGCACGAACGCGCAGGACAGCCCGCCCAGCCCGCCGATCTCGTGGACGTCGCCAGGCTCGTGACGTCCTATTACGCCCTGCATCCCGATCCCGGCGACGCGGGGCAGCGGGTGGCGTTCGGCACGTCGGGGCACCGGGGGTCGTCGCTGAAGACGGCGTTCAACGAGGACCACATCCTGGCGACCACTCAGGCCATCTGCGAGTACCGGCGGTCGAAGGGGACCGACGGGCCGCTGTTCCTCGGCATCGACACGCACGCGCTCTCCGAGCCCGCGCGGGTGTCGGCGCTGGAGGTGCTCGTGGCCAACGGGGTCGAGGTGCTGATCGACACGCGCGACGGCTACACGCCGACCCCGGCCGTCTCGCACGCCATCCTGCGGCACAACCAGGGGCGGACCACCGGGCTGGCGGACGGCGTCGTGATCACGCCGTCGCACAACCCGCCCGGTGACGGCGGCTTCAAGTACAACCCGCCGCACGGGGGCCCCGCCGACACCGACGCGACCACGTGGATCCAGGACCGCGCCAACCGGCTGCTGGCGAACGGGCTGGAGAGCGTGCTGCGGGTCTCGTACACGAAGGCCGTGGGCGCGGCGGGACGTTACGACTTCCTCGGGATGTACGTGGACGACCTGCCGTCCGTGATCGACCTGGACGCGATCCGGGCCGCCGGGGTGCGGATCGGGGCCGATCCCCTGGGCGGGGCCAGCGTGGCGTACTGGGGGGAGATCGCCGAGCGGCACCGGATCGATCTGACCGTGGTCAATCCGCTGGTGGATCCGACGTGGCGGTTCATGACGCTCGACTGGGACGGCAAGATCCGGATGGACTGCTCGTCGCCGTACGCGATGGCCTCCCTGATCGCCAACCGGGACAAATACGATATTTCCACCGGAAACGACGCCGACGCGGACCGGCACGGCGTCGTCACCCCCGACGGCGGCCTGCTGAACCCCAACCACTACCTCGCCGTCGCCATCTCCTACCTCTACACGCACCGCGACGGCTGGCCCGCCGACGCCGGGGTGGGCAAGACCATGGTCAGCAGCCAGATCATCGACCGGGTCGCGGCCTCTCTGGGACGGCGGCTCTATGAGGTGCCGGTCGGCTTCAAGTGGTTCGTCCCGGGACTGCTGGACGGGTCGCTGGGCTTCGGGGGCGAGGAGAGCGCGGGCGCGTCCTTCCTGCGGCGGGACGGGTCCGTGTGGTCGACCGACAAGGACGGGATCATCCTGGCGCTGCTGGCCTCGGAGATCCTCGCCGTCACGGGCAGGTCGCCGAGCGCGCACTACCGTGAGCTGGTCGAGCGGTTCGGGGAGCCCGCGTACGCCCGGGTGGACGCCCCGGCGACGCGCGAGGAGAAGGCGGTGCTCGGGAAGCTGTCGGCGAAGCAGGTGACGGCGTCGTCGCTGGCGGGCGAGCCGATCACGGCCGTGCAGACCGCCGCGCCCGGCAACGGGGCGGAGCTGGGCGGGGTGAAGGTCTCGACGGAGAACGCCTGGTTCGCGGCGCGGCCTTCGGGGACGGAGGACGTCTACAAGATCTACGCCGAGTCGTTCCGGGGGACCGACCACCTGGCCAAGGTCCAGGAAGAGGCCCGCTCCCTGGTCTCCGACGCCCTCGGCTGACCGCACCGCCCCCGGCCGCGCGGCTCAGCGGCCGGGGGTCAGTTCGGGCGCGGTGTCGGTGGTCATGCCGGTGCGGCCGAGGTCGGCGCGGCGGCCGGCGGCCACCCCGTCCCGGTAGCCCGTGCCGCTCGTACGGGGCACGCTCACCCGGATGTTCGGATAGTGGGCCGCCACCACTCGCTCCACCTCGGCCCGGCGGTCGGCCAGGACGAGCGCGGCGCCCGTACTGGCCTCCTCCGCCTGGGACTCGGCCACGCGCAGCAGCCGGTACACCTCGTCCGTGAACCCCAGCAGCCACGACCGCCGGTACGCCCGCACGGCGGTCACGTCGCCGGGCACCCGTACGCGCGCCAGCCCGCTCGCCATCTGCAGCAGCAACGACGTGGCGAGCAGGTCGGCCCGCTCCAGATCGGCGGCGAACCCGAACACGTGCACCCGCTGGCCGCCCGCCTCCCCCCGCCCGATGAGCAGCGGACGGCACCGCACGGCCTGCGCCACCAGGCTGACGAGGCGGGCCTTCTCCCTGGACCAGGGGTTGGGCAGCGTGACGATCCGGTCGCCGGGCGCCTGCCGCGTGCCCGCCGGAGGGAGCGAGTCGATGCCGTGCTTGGCCATCAGCGCCGACGCGGCCGCCATGAACGTCGCGCGCTCGTGCTCGTTGTCCGTGCGTTCGGCCTTGGCCAGGAGTTTCCTGACGCGTTCGAGCGTGCGCTCCCGCAAGCGTGCTCCCCCTACGACTTGGTCAGCACCCTCCCGTCGGCCGCGATGGCGGGGAAGGCGCCCGTGTCGACGATGCCGTGCTGCTGGAACAGCGCCTCGATGAGGGCGTGCGCCTGCGGCTCGAGCTTCCACAGGGAACGATACTCGCGCGCCGTGGCCAGCGAGATGCCGATCTCCTGGGCGATGTCCACCGTACGAGGCACGATGCCCTTGGCGATCTGGCGGTCCCAGTACGCGCGGGCCTGGCGCATCAGCGCCGCCCGCTGGGCGGTGTCGACCACCTGCGGGGTGGTGTCGAGCACCTCGACGTCCTCGTCCTCCTCCTCGACGAGCTCGGCCAGCGCGGGCGGCAGCGCCGGGCGGGCGGGCACCGGGCGCTGCTCGGGCTCCGGCTCCCACGGCACGCGGGGGTCGGCGTCGATGAGGGCGGTGGTGTTGTACAGGGCGGCGATCTGGGCCAGCAGCGCCTCCTGGCGGGCCTGGTCGACGGCCAGGCCGGTGTGCTCGACGGCCTGGTCCATGGCCTTGTCGAGCTTGGCCAGCGCGGCGCGCATCTTGCGCTCGGAGGCGCCTCCCTCGCGCAGCGCCTTGGCCCGCTTGGCGGCCAGCGCGACGCGGGTCAGCCTGCGGTGCGCGTCGACTTCGCTCGCCGTACGGTCGCTGACCTCGGCCAGCCCCATCCTGACCAGCAGCCGCTCGGGCGTCAGACGCCAGTTGATGCGGCCGGTGCCGCGGATGCGGTGGCGTTCGATGGCCATGCCGCGCTCCCACAACCAGGCGGCCACGAGGGGGGCGGCGAGCCTGAACACCGCCTCGGGGAGGCTGCGCGCGTCCATGCTGGACAGCACGGCGGTCAGGCACGTCAGTGCCCACACGGCGATGCCGTCGATCCCGGCGGAGAAGTTCTCGCGCATGTTGCGGCGGGCGCGCACCGCGCTCGTGATGATCGCGACCTCGATGAACGCGAACAGCAGCAGCCTGAGCGGCCCGTCCAGGCCCAGCACGTCGCCGGAGAAGCGCCACATGCCCTGCGCGGACACGCCGGTGGCGATGGAGGCGGCGACGACGGTCAGCACGTCCTCAATGGGACGGGGGGCGACGTATCGCGCGAACAACCAGGCGCAGGCGCGCCAGGCGATCCTGAGCACCAGGAACGCCAGCACCAGCCCCGCCAGGCTCAGCAGCGCGATGACGGCGGTGGCGAGCGGCTTCTCGGTGACGAAGGCTGTTATTTCCTCAAATGTCGGCATCAGTCACTATCCGTGATGGCTCAAACTCCGGCTCTATGCGACGAGATCATCGCAGAATGTCGTCATCTTGTACGCCAAACGACGGCTGGCGCCCCATTTTGCCCCTGTTTCCCTGCTGTTCCGGGCTTGCGGGGAGGTGTGGCAGACGATCCGAGAGCGGCTCCGGCGATGACGAGGGGCCGGGGCAGGGTGACACGGTACTGGCCGGAAATCCTCCTTTGGTAGGGCAACATCCGTCGTTCCTGATGGGACCATCTATGCAGGGATTTATCCCGACATGGTGTGATGCATCCCATCAGGACGGATATCGATGTCAGACAATGAGTTCCCACTCGTCCAGTTCATGCGTGAGGGGTTCGACCCCGTAGGCGAACTCGGGCGCATCCGCGCCGAGCACCCGGTCTTCCCCATGGAGATCCCCGGCGGCCAGACCGTGTACCTCGTCTCTCGCTGGGAACACGTACGGGGCGTCCTGAGCGACCACGAGCGCTTCAGCAACGACTTCGCCGGGGTGATCGGCCTCGGCTCCAACCAGGAGGACCCGGGCGGCCTGGGGTTCCGCGACCCGCCCGAGCACACGCGGCTGCGCAAGTACCTGACTCCGGAGTTCACCATGCGCCGGCTGCGCAGGCTGGAGCCGCGCATCGAGGCGATGGTCGAGGAGTACCTGGACCGCATCGAGGCCAAGGGCTCCCCGGTGGACCTGGTCGAGGAGTTCGCGCTGCCGATCCCGTCGCTGGTGGTGTGCGAGCTGCTCGGCGTCCCGTACGAGGAGCGCGCGGACTTCGTGAAGATCAGCAAGGACCGGTTCGACCTCTCGGCCGGGCCGGAGGCGTCGCTGCAGGCGATCAACGACGCCATGACGTACCTGATCGACCTGGTCGCGCGGGAGCGGCAGAACCCGGGCGAGGGGCTGCTCGGCCAGCTGCTGCGCGAGCACGGTGACGAGCTCGACGACCGTACGCTCGCCAGCATGGCCGACGGGCTGCTGACCGGCGGGCACGACACCAGCACGAGCATGCTCGCCCTCGGCACCCTGTGGCTCCTGCGCAACCCCGAGCAGGCCGCCAAGGTGCGCGAGGTCGACGGGTACGTCAACGACGTCGTCGAGGAGCTGCTGCGCTACATGACGGTCGTCCAGGTGGCCTTCCCGCGCTTCGCCCGCGACGACCTCGAGCTGCACGGCGTGCCGATCAAGAAGGGCGAGATGGTGCTCTGCTCGCTCACCGGCGCCAACCGCGACCCCGCCCTGGGCGAGAACATGGACGAGGTACGGCCCGGCAGGGAGACGGCGGGCTCGCACATGGCGTTCGGCCACGGCATCCACCGCTGCATCGGCGCGCCGCTCGCGCAGATGGAGATGCGCATCGCCTTCCCCGCCCTGCTGCGCCGCTTCCCGGGGCTGCGCGTCGCGGGCGAGGTGCCGTTCAGGGAACTCGCCATCGTCTACGGGGTCAAAGAGCTACCCGTCGCCTGGTAGAGGGGTTACGTTCGCAATGTGAACGAGCCTGTCATCGATCTGACCTCGATCAACGCCGTCGTGTTCGACACCGACGGCGTTGTCACCGACACCGCTCGGGGGCACGCGGCGGCCTGGAAGCACGTCTTCGACGCGTTCCTGCGCGGCCGCTCAGAGCCGTTCGACATCCGCGACGACTATCTGCGCCATGTGGACGGCCGCCCGCGCCTGGACGGCATCCGCGCCTTCCTCGGGGCACGCGGCATCACGCTGCCCGAGGGCTCGCCGGAGGACGAGCCGGGCGCGGCGACCGTGCACGGGCTCGGCCTGGCCAAGGACGAGATCTTCATGGGCCAGGTGGAGAAGTACGGCGTGGCCGCGTTCCCGTCCACGGTGGCGCTCCTGCACGAGCTGCGCCAGCGCGGCGCCCGCACCGCGGCGGTCTCCGCCAGCCTGCACGGCCGCAAGCTGGTCACGTCGGCCGGCGTGATGCACCTGTTCGACCTGCTGGTGGACGGCAACGACGCGGCGCTGATGAACCTGCCGGGCAAGCCCGACCCCGCGCTCTTCCTGGAGGCGGCGCGCCGCCTGGCGCTGCCCGCGGCCAGGGTCGCGGTGGTGGACGCGGCGCTGCCCGGCGTGGAGGCGGGCAGGAAGGGCGCGTTCGGGCTGGTCGTCGCGGTGGCCAGGGACGGCGCCGCCGCGGCCGAGCTGCGCGCGGCGGGCGCCGAGGTCGTGGTGTCCGACCTGGCCGAGCTGGTGATCAGGGGCAAGGTCCCACCCGTCTAACCTTGGGTCGTGACCGTTCTCATCGACCCGCCCAACTGGCCCGGGCCGCGTGGCCTGATGTGGTCGCATCTGGTCAGCGACAGCTCGCTGGCGGAGCTGCACGACTTCGCCTCGCGGCTCGGGGTGCCGGAGCGGGCGTTCGACCGCGATCACTACGACGTGCCGGAGACCGTGCACGCCAGGGCGGTGGAGCTGGGGGCGGAGGCGGTCAGCTCGCGGGAGCTGCTGCTACGGCTGGTCGCCTCCGGGCTGCGCCGCCGCAAGCGCCGCCAGCTCCCGTGACATGTTCGCCCGTGCCCGCTCCTCCCACAGCTCGCGCGCGCGGCAGGTCCGGTAGAGACGCGGTACGGCCAGCAGCCGGCGCAGCACCTCGGCCCGTCCCTTCCTGAACAGGTCGTCGGGCACGTGGGCGTACTCCTGCCGGATCCTGGCGGCGTACTCGTCATAGCCGGGCCGGCCGAGCACGGCCAGGTCGGCGTCGCACAGGACGGCGCCGTTGCGGTCCCCGGCGGCGAGCGTGTCGTGGGCGGCGGTGAGACGTACGAGCCGCGCGACCTCGGCCACCCGCGAGGCGGGCACCCCGCACGCGGGCAGACGTGACTGGGCGAGCTGGGCGCTGCGCTCCTCGTCCCGGCCAGGCCGCCCGTCGTAGACGGCGTCGTGGAACCAGGCGGCGAGGCGTACGGCAGCGGGATCTTCCGCGAGAGCGGCGAGCGGGGAGATCGCGCCGAGCACGGCGGCGAGGTGGTCGAGGGTGTGGTAGCGGCGGTGCGGCTCCGACCAGCGGGCGATCAGCTCCGCCCCCGTGGCCAGGCAGGCGGGCGACTCCCCCGCCAGCGCGGTCCAGTCGTCGATCACCACCCCACCGTACCTTTGATAGCGTCCTGGGTATCGAGCCGAACCAGCGGGAGCCCCGGCGCCTGCCCCGATGGCGGGAGCTTCGTGCCGTCATGCCCGCGCGGCCCCGGCTCTCCAGGGCGCGGCGGGTGGCGGACGCCGCCGACGTCGCCGACCTCCGGCTGCTGGCCAGGAGGCGCGCCCCGCGCATGGTGTTCGACTACGTGGACGGCGCGGCCGAGGGCGAGCGGTCGATGGCCAGGGCGGTGGAGGCGTTCGACCGGGTGGAGTTCAGCCCGCGGGTCCTGCGCGACGTCGCCGCGGCCCCGACCGCCGTCGAGATCCTGGGCCGGCGGATCGCGATGCCGCTGGTGCTGGGGCCCACCGGGTTCACCAGGATGATGCACCGCGAGGGCGAGCGGGCCGTGGCACGGGCGGCCGAGCGGGCGGGGGTGCCGTACACGCTGTCCACCATGGGCACCACGACCGCCGCCGACGTGGCCGCCGCGGCGCCCGACGGGTGGAACTGGTTCCAGCTGTACGTGGTCCGCGACCGCGCCCGCACACTCGAGACGCTCTCCCTGGCGCGGGCGGCGGGCATGGACGTGCTGGTGGTGACCGTGGACGTGCCGGTGGCCGGGGCGCGGCTGCGTGACGTGCGGCACGGGCTGACGGTCCCGCCCGCCCTGCGCTGGCGCAGCGTGCTGCAGGCGGTGCGGCATCCGGCGTGGTGGTTCGACTTCCTCACCAGCGAGCCGCTCAGGTTCGCCACGGTGGACGGGGCGCCCGACGACCTGGCCGGGATCACGAACCTGATGTTCGACCCCTCCGTGACCGTCGCCGATCTGGAGTGGATCCGGTCGGCGTGGCAGGGGCGGCTGCTCGTCAAAGGGGTGCAGCGGGTGGACGACGCCAAGGAGCTGGCGGCCGTGGGGGTGGACGGCGTCGTCGTGTCCAACCACGGCGGGCGGCAGCTCGACCGCGCCCCCACGCCGCTGGAGCTGCTGCCCCACGTGGTGGCCGCCGTGGGCGACCGCACGGAGGTCTTCCTGGACGGCGGCGTGCGGAGCGGGGCCGACGTGGCCGCGGCGGTGGCGCTGGGCGCCAGGGCCTGCTTCGTGGGCCGCGCCTACCTGTACGGGCTGATGGCCGGCGGCGAGCCCGGCGTGCGCCGGGTGCTCGACCTGCTCCACGCCGAGCTCGTACGCACCCTTCAGCTGATGGGCGTCGGCGGGGTCGCCGACCTCGGCCCCGACATGGTGCGCATCAGGGAAAGGTGACGCCCCCGGCCCGCCCGCCCCATACCCGTCATTCATTGACAACGCGGACGCGTATTTCGCCGCCTCCGTCGCCGCTCTGCTCCTTCACACGGGGACGACGTTCCCACCGCACAAGG
This sequence comes from Nonomuraea sp. NPDC049695, assembly GCF_040674955.1. Lineage (NCBI taxonomy): Bacteria > Bacillati > Actinomycetota > Actinomycetes > Streptosporangiales > Streptosporangiaceae > Nonomuraea > Nonomuraea sp. NPDC049695. Next base: position 136,429 of record NZ_JBFANV010000017.1, read on the forward strand.
AGATCGGAATGGCTACCGGAGAATTCCAGGTGATGAAGGTAACGGCCGAGCAGTTAGCCGGCGTTCTCCACAGCCAGGTTGTCGACCCCGGCGCTCAACCCACGAACGTCGTCTGCAGCACCGAGGGTTGGACCGTGGACGTGAACTGGGAGGTCACCGGCGAGCTCGTCGACTGGCTGTCGGGCCGCTGGAATGTGGAGATCATCGCCGACCTGGTGGGAGGTGGCGAGTCGAGGCACCCCTCACCTCCTGTGGAACTGACCTTCACCCCCGGCTCGGGCCGGTACACCGCGTCCGTCCCCATGCGCGGTCAGCTCGCGCCCGGCATCTATGACCTGGTGGTCAACCTCACCACCACGACCGCCGCCGGCACCGCGGGGGCGCTCGGCGGGTTCGTGGTGCTGAGCAAGATCGTGGTCAAGGAGTGACGCGCGCCGCCCCGGGCGGCCCGTCCGGGGCGGCGCCTGCTGCCGCTCGGCTACCTGCAAGCTCATCCTGCCGCTTTGGCTACCTGCAAGCTCATCCTGCCGCTCGAGCGACCTGCAAGCTCATCCTGCCGCTCGGCGACCTGCAAGCCCGTCGCAAGTCGGGCCTTCTACGCTCCTGGCGTGGCGGCCACGGGGGAAAGGCGGGCCGCCGGACGTATCTGACGCCGCTGGAGACGCTCTTAACTCCTCGAGGCGAACCAACGGGAGACCCCATGGCCGACACCACGATGACCGCGGACGACGTCCTGCGCATCGCCGCGTACAAGGACCGGAGCCCGGCTCTTGAGGCGATGGTCATCGCCTACAGCTACCACCGCGTCGCGGGGGACCTCGCCCAGCACCTGGGCAAGGACGCGAACAACTGGTACTGCTACGCCACCTGGACCTCCAAGGCCGTCGGAGAGAGCCTCGACCTGGGCCCCGACTCGCCGTTCATCATGGACTTCAGCAGGAAGATGAGGGTGCCCCACCGCTTCAAGCGGGTGTTCAGGGCGGTGCTGCTCACCCTGCTCGGCCCCAGCTACCAGCTCGGGCTCGCGCTGGCCAACCGGGCCATCTTCCTGGAGACCGCGAGTCTGGCCGTCAACCTGTGGAACGACTCGCCCGACCGCTACCTGCGGGTGAGTCCGGAGTCGGACCTGACGCCGACCCCGCCGGAGTTCCTGACCGAACTGCTGGCCGAGGCCGACGACCGCTACCTGAAGGACGCCGCGCAGCTCCTGGTCGAGGCCAGGCAGGCCACCGACCCGGAGGCGCGGGCCGAGCTCATGTTCGGCGCCAGCATCGCGCTGTCGGCCTACGAGCAGGCACGCGCGCAGAAGGCCCTGGAGCTGGTGCTCTACCGGCCGGTCAGGTGGCTGACGCGGGTGTCGTGGCGGTCGCTGCGCTCGCTGGTCACCCGGCGGCCCTTCCCCCGGTTCCGCCTGTACGCGGCGCGGCACGAGGACCAGCCGTGGCTGACGCGCTGGCTGGAGCAGCAGTGGTCCTCGCTCTACACCCGCCACCTGTTCGCCGTGAAGACGCCGCTCAGCGACGTCAAGGTCGGCAGGCCGCTCACGGCGCCGGCGGGGGTGGACATGGCGAAGGTCTGGGCGCCGATCCAGAACGAGAAGGTGCGCAAGCTCGCCGAGGAGTTCATCACCGAGGACCAGGAGGCGTCCACGGCCGGGGTGGCCGACTGGGTCTCCTACCCCGACCGGATGCGCTTCATCGTCAGCTATTTCCGCGTCTACCAGCACGTCGCCGCGCTCTACGACGTGCCCTTCGCCAAGGACGTCGCCGACGGCCTCGCCGAGGAGATGCGGCGCGGGCTGGTCCCCCAGGCCGTCAGCGGCATGCTCGCCCGGGGCGGCCGCAGGGTCTACCGCTACCCGGCGGAGTCCGACCCGGACGCGTACGAGATGGCGCACTTCGACTTCGAGCCGTTCCTGGAGGCGATCCAGCTTGACCCGTCCGCGAAGTGAGGGAAGTGCGTCAGTCCAGGAAGTCGCGGGTGATCTCGCGGGCCTGAAGGAGGCCGCGTAGCTTCGCGAAACAGCGGGCTCGGGTGGGCCCGATGCTCCCTACCGGCCTGCCCAGCCTGCGTGCCACGTCCACGTAGTGCGGCTCGGAGGTTTCCGTGAGCGCTCTGAACAGGACCCGCTGCGCTGCCGGCAGCTCCTCGACGAGCTCGGCCAGCGTGCCGGCCAGCCAGATCCTGGCCAGCTCCCTGTCCACGTCGTCGGTGCTGCCCAGCGTGTCGAGGTCGGGGGTGCAGATCTCCTTGGTCCGCTTGCTGAGCTTGAGGCACTCGCGGAAGGCGATCGTCGCCAGCCAGCCCGCCATGCGCTGGCCGTCCTCCACGCTCCTGAGGTTCTGCCAGGCCAGCAGCCAGGTCGTCTGGAGCACGTCCTGGGAGTCCTCGTGGCTGAGCCTGAACCGGCGGATGCGTGCCTTGAGCATGGGGCTGAACTCCTCGACCAGCCGCTCCCACGCCTCGGCGTCGCCGTCCTGCGCGGCCGAGACCAGGGTTGCCGTGTCGGGCCGTTCGATGGTGTCCACGTACATGTCGATCTCCCTGCCTGGCCGGGTGTTCGGGGGGTCGCCATTACCGGCCGGCACACCTACGGTGCGCCGAGTGATCGATTTGAGCTGTCTTGCGCGTGACAGTCCAGATGTGTTCCGCATCACACCTGGGAGATCGCTTGTCGCCGGCTGTCCCCGCCCGGGATGCGGCCTAGAGTTCTCGCATGAGCGGGTTTCCACGCGACATCCAGCCGGTCGCCGCCGTGCTGGCGGAGATCCCGCTGTTCCGCGTACTCGGAGAGAGCGGCATCGAGACCACGGCGCGGGCCGGGCTGTCGAGGCGATACCGGTCGGGGCAGATCATCTGCCACCAGGGGGACCCGGGAGAGTCCTTCTACGTGCTGCTGGACGGCCTGGTGAAGGTGGTGTTCACGACCGAGCACGGCGACGAGATCGTGCTCAACATGCTCGGCCGCGGCGACACCTTCGGCGAGATGGCCCTGCTGGACGGCTCGCCGCGCTCGGCGTCGATCGTGACGGTGCGCCCCGCGTGGGCGTTCGTGCTGCCCAGGGCGCGGCTGCTGGAGCTCATGCGGGAGCATCCGGGGCTGGCCGACGAGTTCCTGCGCATGCTCGGCCACATGGTGCGCAGACTCACCGACCAGGCGGCCGACCTGGCCTTCCTCGACCTGGGCGGGCGGCTGGCCAAGCTGCTGCTGCAGCTGGCCGACAAGCACGGCCAGGCCGACGGGGTGGTGGACCTGCCCGGGCTCACCCAGTCCGACCTCGCCGCGCTGATCGGCGCATCGCGGCCGGCGGTCAACCGGGCGCTGCAGTCCCTCGTCGCGAGGGGCCTCATCGCCGTCGAAGGCCGCACGATCACGCTGCTGGATGTCGCCGCCCTGCGGAAACGGGGTGGCCTCTGACCGAGATCTGGAGTACGGGGTAGATGAACGAACAAGACCGCTGGCCGGAGGAGAGGTTCCGGCAGCTGAGGCAGCAGGCCGACCCGGACATCGACAAGGTGGTGGCCGGCTATCTGGACGACCAGCCCGCGGGCACAGGGCCGCTCGAGCTGGTGAAGGCGGTGGTCCAGGAGCTGTCGGCGGCCAAGCAGGAGGCCAGGGCGCCTTCGGGCGAGCCGCCCGCCTCCGAGATCTTCGAGGCCCTCGACTTCGCCGCGGACCTGCCCGAGTGGGGCGACGACCGCGATCTGCTGGCCAAGGGGCAGGCCGTGTTCGCCGACTACGGGCTCTACCAGGCGGCCGCGCTGTTCTGCAAGTGCCTGCCGATGGCGTACGTCGAGGTGTCCAGCGCCAAGGTGCTGGCCGGCGTCTCGCGGCTGGCCACGCACGGCCTCACCCGCCGGGTGGCCGAGACCGGGCAGATGCTGGTCGACGTGATGGGGCTGAAGGCCGTCAACAGCCTGGAGCCCGGCCGTCCCGGCCACACCACGGCGATCGGGCTGCGGATCCTCCACTCGTTCGTGCGCGCGCTGGTCAACGAGCGCTTCGCCGGCCACTGGGACACCGCGCGGTTCGGCCCGCCGGTCAACCAGGAGCTCCTGCTTGCCACCATCTTCGACTTCTCCGTGGTGACGTGGGAGGCTCTGGAGAGCATGGGCGTGACGCTCTCCGACGAGCAGCGCGCGGCCCACCTCTACACATGGAGTGTGTTCGGCCACCTCATGGGTGTGGAGGCCTGCCGCGACAGACCTCTCACGCTCGACGACGTCGAGCCGGTCAGCGAACGCCTGGGCCGCCTGTACGAGTCCAGCGACGAGGGCCGCCGGCTGATGGCCAGGCTGCTCGAGGAGATGGAGGGGTTCATGCACCTGGGGTGGCGCAAGCTGCCGCGCAGCCTGGTGCACTGGGTCTTCCGCGACGCCAGGTACGGCGCCGACCGCGTTCCCGAGCTCCTGGGCGTGCCCAAGCCGGCGTGGTGGTTCACGGGGCTGTTCACGGTGGCGCGCGCGGCGCACCGGCACTCCAGGCTGGCCGGGCCGGTCGACGGCCTGGTGCGCTGGCTGGTGCGCAGGGTCGGGCGGCAGCTCGTGATCGCGCTGATCGACCGCCACTCCGACGGGCAGGCGGCGTTCCGGATCCCCGAGGAGCTGGCACGTGCCTGGCGGATCAGGCAGTCGCGTCCGGCGGTGAAGACGCGCGCGATCCGCCGCACCGTCCGCAAGACACTGCGAGCGCCCGTCCAGGGAGGGTCGCGCAGGTGACCGTTCTGCACGCGCCAGGCACGCTGACCACGGCGACGATCCTCTTCACCGACGTGGTCAGCTCCACCGCCATGCGGATCAGGCTCGGCGAGGAACGCGCCAACGTCGTCTTCCGCCGCCTGTACCAGCTGCTCCGGTCCGTGGTGACGGCCAACGGCGCCACGTTCACCAAGAGCCTGGGCGACGGGCTGATGGCCGTCTTCGACTCGGCGACGGCGGGGCTCGACGCGACCATCGCGGTGGAGCAGGCGGTGGCCGACGAGAACGAGCGCGCCCTGGAGAAGATCTCCATCAGGGCCGCGCTCGCCGCGGGCGACGTGTGCTGGGGCCACGACGACGTCAGCGGGCTGCCGACCGTCGAGGCGGCCCGCCTGGTCGCCATCGCCGAGGGCGGCCAGGTGCTCTGCACCGATCTCGTACGGCGGCTGGCGCAGGGGCGGAGCCGGCACGAGTTCAAGGACCTGGGGCGGCTGCCGGGCAAGGGTCTGCGCGAGCCGATGCACACGTACGAGCTGCACTGGCAGGCCGCCGACCACCACGAGATGGGCGGGCTGGCCCCGTGGCTGGACGACGGCCACGTGCTGCCGTTCGTCGGCAGGGACGAGCAGCTGCGGGCGCTCGACAGGGAGCTGGCGACGGCCGAGTTCGGCAGCGGGCTGGTGGTCCTCCAGGGCGACCCGGGGGTCGGCAAGACCCGGCTGGCGTCGGAGGTGGCCAGGCGGGCGCTCAAGCGGCAGTTCACGGTGCTGGCGGGGCGGTGCACCGATCCGGCGCGGCAGGCGTACGAGCCGATCGCCGGCGCCGTGGAGCGGCTGGCCCGCACCTCGCCCGCGCTGCTGCTGCGGGCCGGGGTCGACCAGCAGTGCGGCCAGCTCGTCCGCCTCGCGCCCTCGCTGGCCGCTCCCCCGCTGTCGCTGCAGGTGCCGCCGGCCACCGAGCCCGTGTCCGAGCGCTACCACCTGATGGCCGCGGCGCGCACGCTGATCGAGCGCCTGGCCACCGTACGGCCGGTGCTGCTGGTGATCGACGACCTGCAGTGGGCGACGCTGGAGTCGCTGCAGATGCTGAACGCCCTCATGTGGGACTCCGAGTCCCTGCCGCTGCTGGTCCTGGCCACCTCACGGCCCGTGCCGGTCGAGTCCGCCATGCCGGAGCTGCACAAGCTGACCGCCGACGGCCACCTGATCGAGGTCCCCTCCTTCGGGCCGGACGAGGTCTCCCACGCGCTGGCGGAGGTGCGCGGCGGCGGCGACTCCGCGCTGCTGCACCGGATCACCGGCGGCAACGCGTTCCTCATCAGCGAGGTGGTCAGGGAGCTGGCCGCGGGCAAGGACCTCGACGCGCTGACCGTGCCCGACTCGGTGACGCGGATGGTCATGGCGCGGCTGGCGCAGCTCCACCCGGACGCCAGGGACCTGGTCAACCTGCTGGCCGTCGGCGAGCGCATGGACTCGGCGGAGCTGCGGCTCGGGCTCGACCTCGACGAGGGCAGGTTCGTGGCCGCGGTGGAGGAGGCCATGGGCGCGGGCCTGGTGACCATGTCGGACGGCGGGGCCTGCCGGTTCTCCCACGAGCTGACCAGGAACGCCCTCTACTCCAAGCTCTCCACCCCGCGTGCCGGGCTGCTGCACGGGCGGGTGGCCGACGCGCTGTGCCAGACGGATCCGCGTGCCATGGAGACCCGGCCGTACGTCGTGGCCACCCACCTGATGGCCGCCGCCGAGCACGGCCACGACCCGGCCCGCGTCGGCGCCGCGGCCGAGGCGGGCGCGCGCGCCGCCCAGCACGCGCTGGCCGGGCTGGCGCACCGCGAGGCGGTCACCTGGTATCAGCGGGTGCTCGACCTGCTGCAGGACTTCCCCGGCGCCACGCTGGAGCGGCGCGCGGAGCTGCTGGTGGAGTGCGGCAGGGCGAAGTGGCTGGCCGGCGACCCCGACGCCAGGCAGACCCTGGCGCAGGCGGCCGACCTGGCCAGGCAGTGCGAGCGCGGCGACCTGATCGTCATGGCGGCGCTCGGTGGCGACCGCGGCTTCTCCACCATCTCGGCGGCGCCCGACCAGCAGCGCATCGCGCTGCTGACCGAGGCGCGCAGGCTGGTCGACTCCACCGACCTGAGCACCAGGGCGCTCCTGGCGGCCAAGCTCGCCTCGGAGCTCATCTGGGCGCCCGACGGCGAGCGGCGCTTCGCGCTGAGCGACGAGGCGGTGGCCCTGGCCCGCAAGTCGGGCGATCCGCGCACGCTCGCCGGCGTGCTCGGGCTGCGCAGCCTCACGATCATCCCCGCCGACCCGCTGCACCAGCGCCACCGCGACGGCGACGAGATGCTGGAGGCGGCCCGCCGCACGGGCGACGACCTGGCGCTCTTCCACGCGTACGTGCAGCGCACCCCCCCGGTGCTCGACCACGGCGACGTGGCCAGGGCCGCGACCCTGCTCGACAGGGCCGACGAGCTGGCGCACCGGCTGGCCCAGCCGCACCTCAACTGGCTGATCGGCTACTCCAAGGCCGGGCTGACGCTGATGCAGGGCGACCTGGCGCAGGCCGAGTCGGAGGCGGTGTCGGCCATGCGGCTCGGCTCGGAGATCGGCCGCCGCCTGGAGGCCGTGGCCATCTTCTCGGAGCAGATCGCCGAGATCCGTCGGCTGCAGGGCCGGCTGTGGGAGCTGCGCGACCGGCTCCGCCGCGCCGCCCAGGCGCCGCGCGTGGACCCGGTCCACGCGGTGCTGCGCTACCTGTGCGAGATGGCCGACGAGGAGGCCGCTCCCCTGCTGGAGCGCATCCTTTCGTACGGGGGCGCGACGCCGCCCCGCAACATGGCCCACCGGCCCGCCCTGGACAACCTCGCCGTGGCCGCCTCCCGCCTGGGGCGGGCGGAGCTGGCGGGGCAGCTGTACGACGCGCTGGCCTCCGACGGGGAGACGTTCGGGCACGGCACGGTGGCCCACCACTGCGGGCACCACTACCTGGCGCACCTGTGCGTGGCGATGGGCTCGCCGCAGCGGGCCGCGGAGCACTTCGAGGCCGCGGCAGAGGTGCACGAGCGGCAGGGGGTGCCGCTCATGCTGGCGGAGTCGCTGCTGGACTGGGCCGACCTGCTGGAGCAGGAGTCGATGAGCGGGCCCAAGCCGGCGGACCTCCGCAAATGGTGCGCCTCGCTGCTGTCCGGCCGCGGAGCGCTGCTGCTGGAACGGCGGCTGCGCTGATCACCGGGGGCTGATGTCAGGAGGTCAGCGTCAGCGGAGGTAGGAGGCGCCGTTGAGGTCGAGCACCGCGCCGCTGGCCCATTCGGCGGCCGGAGAGGCCAGGTAGACGACGGCCGCGGCGATCTCGTCCGGCCGCGCCACCCGCCCGAACGGGCTCTGCGCCCGGATCTCGTCCCCTCTCGGGGCCTTGAGGTGCTCGTTGGTCATGTCCGTCTCCACGAACCCGGGCGCCACCCCGGCCACCGCGATCCCGCGCGGGGCCAGCGCGATGGCCAGCGACTGGCCCAGCGCGTTCAGCCCGGCCTTGCTCGCCCCGTACGCCGGACCGTCGGGCTCGCCGCGGAAAGCGCCGCGCGAGGAGACGTTGACCACGCGGCCGCCGGCGGGCATGTGCTGGACGGCGCACCAGGTGACGTTGGCCGGGCCGATCAGGTTGATGTCGAGCGTGCGCTGCCAGGCCGTCCGCCACTCGTCGTAGGACGTCTCGGTGATGGGGTGGTGGAAGAAGACGCCGGCGTTGTTCACCAGCACGTCGATCCCGCCCAGCTCCCGCGCCGCCGCGTCCACCATGCGCCGCACCGCCTCGGGATCGGCCAGGTCGGCCTGGACGATGACGTGACCCTGGCCGGGCAGCTCCGCGAGGAGGCTCTCGGCGTCCTTCGCCGAGTCCCGGTGGTGGACCGCCACCCGGTCGCCCTGCGCGGCGAACGCCGCCGCGATCGCCCGCCCGATGCCCCTCGACGCACCCGTGACAAGAACTCCACGCCCGCTCATGCGCCGCACCCTAGCAGGGCCCTTGATCGCGGCGGAGCGCCGGTACTTACCGCTCAGAGGCGGCGTTCGGGCTCGCGGGCGGGTGGCGCCCAGAAGGGCGGTGTGCCGGTCCGGCCGGCCGGGAGGCGGACGGTGAAGGTGGCGCCGGCGCCGGGGCGGCCGTCCGCGGTGACGGTGCCGCTGTGGCCCTCCACCACCTCCCGTACGAGCGCCAGCCCCAGCCCGAATCCTCCTCCCACGAACCGGGTGAAAAGGCGTTCGGCCTGCGCCGGATCCAGGCCCACCCCGTCGTCCCGGACCTTGAGCAGGACGGTCTCGCGCTCCCTGGACAGGGTCATCCAGATGTGGCCGCCCACGCGCGTGTGGCCCAGCGCGTTGTCCAGCAGGGCCGAGATCACCCGGCGCAGCGCGGACTCCACGCCTCGCACCACGTGATCACCCTGGCCCTCGCACCGGACCTCGATCGTCACCCCCTGGGCCTCAGCCCGGGCGCTCTCGGCCACCGCCAGCTCCGAGACCAGCACCGCCAGGTCCACCGGGCCGAACGGGCGGCGGAGCTGCTGGAACTGGGCCGACTGCAGCAGGTCCTCCACCACCTCGCCCAGCTGCCTGGTGCCGGTGACGAGCTGGTCGACCTCGTCGAGGAGCAGGATCCGGTCCGTGCCGCCCCGCATCCGCCGGGACAGGAGCTGGGCGCGGGTGTGCAGGCGGGTCAGCGGGGTGCGCAGCTCGTGGCTGACTTCGGCGGCGAAGTGGCGCCGGCGCGCCAGGGCCTCGCCCAGCGGGGCGATGGCGCGGCGGGAGATGACCTGGCCGACCAGCAGCGCGGCCAGCAGGCCCGCGACCTGCGCGCCGCCGAGCGTGCGGAGCAGCCGCCGGCGTTCCTCGACCTGGTAGCGCAGGTCCATCGCGGCCTGGACCGTCGTGTCGCCGCGCCGCTGGGTGCGGATGAGGTACGCGTGCCCGGCCACCTCGACCTCCTCGACCCGTGACGGGGAGCCGGCGGCCAGGTCGGCCAGGCGTACCGGGAGCTCCTCCGGCGTGCCGGGAGAGCTCCACACAGCGCCGTCGCGCAGCTCGGAGAGCCACACGCAGGGAGGAGGGTGGGCGATGGAGGCACGAGTGACGGCGGCGGCCAGGTCGCGCTGCGCCGAGTCGGCCTGCTGGTGCACCATGAAGCAGTAGACCAGCACGCCGACGAGCGTGAGCAGCACGAAGATCGCGCCCGCGACCTGAACGGTGAGACGGCGGCGGGCCCGCTTCAGCAGCCGCTTCTCGAGGTCCTGCCGGTGCGGATCGGCCCGCCCGCCTGGCACCGGCAGGCTCATAACTCACCCAGGCGGTAGCCCACGCCTCGCACGGTGTACACGACCCCCGAGCCCAGCTTGTTGCGCAGGTAGTAGACGTACGTGTCCACGATCGATTCCTTCTTGGCGCCGTCGAAGACCCGCTGCCGGAGCGACGTGCGGGTGTGCACCTGCCGCGGCCGGGCCGCCAGGGCGCTGAGCAGCCGGCATTCCTGCCCCGACAGCGCCACCTGCTCGCCGTTCGGCAGCCGGACGATGTGCGACTCGGAGTCCAGCCAGCCCGCGCCGAGCGGCAGCAGCCTGGCCTGGTCGATGTTCCTGCGGTGCAGGGCCCGCACCCTGGCCAGCAGCTCGTCGATCTCGAACGGCTTGACCAGATAGTCCTCCGCGCCCGCGTCCAGCCCGGCGACGCGGTCGGCGAGCGAGCCGAAGGCGGTCAGCACGAGCACGGGCGTGGTGACCGCCCGTGCGCGCAGCCGCCGGAGCAGGTCGATCCCGTCGAGCGAGGGCAGGCCGCGATCGACGATCAGCACGTCGTACGCTCGGCTCAGCCCGAGGTGCAGCCCCCGCTGCCCCTCCAGCGCCAGGTCAACGGCGTAGCCCTGCTCCGTGAACAGGTCGACGAGCATGTGCCCCAGCTCGCGGTCGTCCTCGATGATCAGCAGCCCACGGGCCGCACCCGGTGAAGCAGCCACGTGACCACGGTTACACCACCGCTGGCGCAATTACCAGATCCACTCGTCAGGAAACCGCAGGCACCCCGGCTCACCTGCGCGTTCACGACGGATTGGATCTGACAAGCTCAGGGGGTTCGGCCACCTTGGTCGCATTCTCGAGGCGCTCGGGCAGGGCCAGCTTGTACAGCGGCAGGGCGCCCGCCGTGGTGATGACGGCCACGAGCACCAGCATGGCGAAGAGCTCGTCAGTGATCATGCCTTGGGCCAGGCCGATGTTGATGAAGATGAGGATCATCAGCCCGCGGGCGTTCATCAGGGCGCCCACCGCGTACGACTCCCGCCGGCCGAACCCGAGCCCGCGCATCGCCAGCGAGCACCCGAAGTACTTGCCGCAGAACCCGGCGAGCAGGATCAACCCGAACGCCAGCACCATGCCGCCGCCCGCGATGCCGCCGAGATGGGTGTTCAGCCCGGAGAAGGCGAAGAACGTCGGCAGCAGCAGCGTCGAGACGACCTCCATCATGCGGCCGTGCAGCGCCTGGCGGAACGCCGGGTCGCGCGGCATGGCGAGGCCGGCGAAGAAGCCGCCGAAGACCGAGTAGACGCCGATCCAGTCCGTCAGCCAGCCGGCGGTGAGCGGCACGAGGATGACGACGTACATGCCGGTGGCGCCGAGCCGGCCGGTGCGGGCCACGGTCCTGCCCAGGGGGCGCAGGGCGGGGGCGACCACCTTGAGCATCACGACGGCGAACACCGCGGTCAGGCCGATGGTGGGCAGCGCGCCGGTGGGGCCGGAGCCGAGGTGCATGGCCGACAGGACGGCGAGCAGGCACCAGGCCAGCGCGTCGTCGATGGAGGCGGCGAGGAGGGTGAGGCGGCCGAGGGGTGAGTTCTCCAGGCCGCGTTCGTACAGGATCCTGGCCAGCATGGGGAACGCGGTCAGCGACAGCGCCCCGCCGACGAACAGGGCGAACTGGAACGGGCTGACGTCGGGGCGCGAGAGCATGTCGTACAGGAGGAGCGCGGCGCCGAAGCCGAGCAGCAGTGAGGGGACGATGCCCGCGGCGGCCAGCGCGGACGCCTTGCGGACCTCGCCGGGTGTCCGTGCGCTGTGGTCGAGGCCGGCGCCGACCAGGAACATGTAGAGCGTCAGCCCGATGGTGCTCAGCACGTACAGGACCGGCCTGACCTCCCGGGGGAACAGGGCCGCCTGCGCCTCCGGGAAGAGCCAGCCCAGGAACGTCGGGCCGAGCAGCACGCCGGCGACCATCTCGCCGAGCACGCGCGGCTGCATCACCAGTTGCGCCAGGCGGCCGCAGATCGCCGCCGTGATCAGGATGACGACGAGGGCGGGCAGGACCTTGAGTATGAGGGCGAGGTTCGGGTCGGGGGCCGCGACGTGGGGGATCAAGAGGACAGGCATGTCAGTTCTCCGCTGAGTGATGGAAGTGGCGCTCGCAGAGCCGTTGCCTGCGGGCGTCCCAGACCATGTACGTGCCGAGGACGAGTTGTACGAGGCTGCGCCAGACGTCCTCCCAGCGGTCGCGGACCCGCATGAAGGCGAGTGCCGGCCGCACGCGCCGGGGCGCGCCCATCGGCGTGAGCAGACACGGTCCCCGGTTGGGCAGGGAGCGGGTGTGGGCGGCCGAGGAGTCGAGGGCGTACCGGTGCAGGACCTCCCGCGCCGCGGCCCGCATGGCGATGGGGGCCAGCCGCCAGGCGGGACAGGGACGGTTGGCGGCGATCCCGAACGGGATGTGGTTGAGCTCTTTGGCAGGCCGGTCGAAGCGTCCGGGGTCGAAGTGTCCCGGGTCGGGGAATCCGGCGCGGTGGAACTCGGGGTAGTCGAAGCAGAGCACCGACCCGGCCGGGATCGCGGTGTGCTCGTCGAGCGGGATCTCGCCGGTGGTGATGCGGTGGGCGATGCCGAAGAGCGGGTAGAGCCGCAGCGTCTCGGCCATCACCTGGTCGAGATAGCGGTCGTCGCCTGTGCGCGCCTTGTCCTGCACGCCGGGGTGCTGGGCGAGGACCATCAGCAGGTGGGCCGTCGCCTCCGACATCTGGACGACGGCGGTGGTGAAGAAGGCGCCGTGCAGGTAGTACGCCTGCTCCTGGGGCGACAGGCCGGCCGGGAGCGGGATCCGCACCTGTGACAGGCGGCCGAGCAGGTAGCGGGTCAGGCGCCGGCGGCGCTCCATGTGCCGGAGACCGGTGCATTTGAGCGAGGAGACCACGTCGTCGGCGTTGCCGACGATCAGGTCGCGGGCCTCGCGGGGGCACGGCTCGGCGAACACCAGCTCGTACGAGAACTCCGCCCACAGCGGCATCACCACGTCGCGCAGCCGCACCAGCCCCCGGACGCCCGCCAGCGTGCGGGCGGCGCAGCGGCGCGTGAGCTCCTCGGCCTCCGCGCGCGGCACGGCGAGCAGCCCGCGCGTCGTCCTGGCCACGGCGTCGTACCGCTCGCCCGCCTCCAGGTGCTCCTGGTGCATCTCGGGGCCGGGCGACAGCCAGTACCAGAACAGGTCCGACAGCGCGGCCCCTTTGCTCCGCCCGCTCGCGTTGGGATGCGAGTAGACCTCCTTGAAGCGGTCGATGCCCACGAGGTCGCCGGGGACGGGGATCCCCTCGTCGCCGTTGATCCGGTTGAACACGCGTACGCGCAGTGCCACGACCCTGCCGGGCAGCCACCATGGCAGGCTCACGACGACGGCCAGCGCGAGCAGCATGATCAACACAGCTGTCGCACCATGCCCGGCTCGAGATCACTGATGGACGCGCAGCCGCACAGGGTGAGCGCGTGCTCGACCTCCGCGCGCAACAGGCCGAGCACGCGGGCCACCCCGCGCTCGCCGTCCGCGGCCAGCCCCCAGATCACCGGGCGGCCGATCGCGACCGCCGCGGCCCCGAGCGCCAGCGCCTTCAGCACGTCGGTGCCCCGCCTGACGCCACCGTCCAGCAGCACGGGCACGGCCCCGCCGACCGCCGCGACGATGTCCGGCAGCAGGTCGATCGTGGCGGGGACGGTGTCGAGCTGCCGCCCGCCGTGGTTCGAGACCATGATCGCGGAGACGCCGTGGCCGAGGGCGAGCCGGGCGTCCTCCGGATGTGTGATCCCTTTGAGCACGATCGGCAGCGCGGTCATGTCCCTGAGCCGGTCGATGTGCTCCCACGACAGCTCGGGTGACATGGCGATCGGGCGCACCCGGTCGCCGTCGCGCAGGTTCTCGCAGCACAGGTGCTCGGGCAGGTCGTGGAAGCCGTTGCGCAGGTCCCGCTCGCGCAGGCCGAGCACGGGCGAGTCCACGGTGACGACCAGTGCCGTGCAGCCGGCCGCCTCGGCGCGGCGCACGACGGCCTCGGTGAAGGCCGGGTCCGGCTGCACGTACAGCTGGAACCAGAGCCCGGCTCCGGGCGCGGCGGCGGCCACGTCCTCGACGGCGACGGTCGCGGCCATGCTCACGATCATGATCGTCTCGGCGGCGGCGGCCGCCCGCGCCGTGGCCCGCTCGCCCTCCGGGTCGGCGAGCCGGTGGAACGCGGTCGGCGCCACCAGCACGGGCATGGCCGCGCGGCTGCCGAGCAGGGTCACGTCCGTCTGGAGTTTGGCCAGGCCGCGCAGCACCCTGGGCACCAGGCCGAGCCGGGCGAACGCCTTCTCGTTCGCGCGCAGGGTGACCTCGTCACCTGCCCCGCCTGCGAAGTAGTCGTAGTGGGCGGGCTCGAGGCGGTCGCGGGCCGCGGCCTCGAACTCGCGCAGGCTCCACCGCTCCATCACACCGCGACCGCGGCCGTGCAGCGGGCGAAGAAGGCGCGGAGCGGTTCGACGTGGATCTCCGGGGAGTTCCACTCGTTCTCCAGGTTCTCGGTGATGTGGTGGGCGACCGGGGCCTGTCCCGGCACGTGGTGGCGGACCACGGGGTGGAGGTAGTGGCCCTCGTGGGCGCGGGCGGAGTCGCTCTGCCGGATGCGGCCCACCTCGATGTCGAAGGGGTCGATCTTGTCGTGGTCGGGGCCGTACTCGAGGGTGATCGCGAAGTGGCCGCGCTCGCCGACCGGCGGGCCCTGCAGGTCGTACGGCACCTCCTCCATGTAGCGGGCGGCGCCTCCGTCGAGCACGATGACGTCGGCGAGCAGGCCGAACTGCTGCCACAGCGCCGACGTGCGGTTGACCCGCTCCAGGACCGCCGCCGCGAGCGCCGCCGGGTCGGCGGGCAGTTCCCTGGCGGGCCAGGGAACGTCGTGGTAGCGGGACTCGAGGACGCGGTGCAGCGCGCGGACCCCGTACCTGAAGCCGTGGATGAAGCCGCTGGTGCCGTGCTTGAAGTCACGCGACTGCGTGATCGTCCCGGCGAAGTGGAGATCCGGCACGTTGACGGACTCGTAGGCCGGGGTGAGCGCCGGGAACCTGTCGTTGATCATCAGCTCGGGCCGGCAGCCGTCGCCGAAGATGGACGCGTCGAAGCGGAAGCCGGTGCAGAGGATCACGCGGTCGTACGGGATGTCCTTGGTGACCTCGTTCACCCGGGCGAAGGAGACCGTCACCAGGTACGTGCCGTCCGGTTTCCGCTCGATGCGCTTGATGTCGCCGTCGAGGATCGCGTTCTGGGACTTGAGCTGGTAGGTGTCCAGAAAGCCGTTGTTGACCGCGCGCAGGTGGCCGACGAAGTGCGTGCGCCAGGCCATGCGCACCGAGTGCGGGCCCGCGACGTGGATCACCGCGGCGGTCTCCATGAGGTTGTCGGCCGTCTCGAACGCCGAGTTGCCCTTGCCGATGATGAGCACCCGCTGGTTGAGGTGGTCGGCCGGGTCGATGGAGGCGGTGCCGTACAGCTCGGCGGTCTCGATGCCCGGGATGGGCGGGATGTTGGCCTGGGTGACGCCGGTCGCGACAGTGATCTGCTTCGCCTCGTACCTGCGGCCGGACTCGTCCGTCACCTGGAACAGGCCCGATCGGTCGATGCGGACCACGCGCGAGCCGTACGCGATGCGCAGGCCGCACTTGTCGGCGAAGTCGGACAGGTAGCGGACCATGTCGTCGGCGTGCGGGAAGTACCGGTCGCTGTAGCGGGTGAACAGCAGGCCCGGGTCGTCCGACAGCAGCGAGTTCCAGTCCATCCTGAGGTTGAGCTCGGGGTCGTCCCACCCGGTGTGCTTCTTGTTGATCGAGATGAGCGTGCGATGGCGCGGGAACGTGCGGAAGAACTGCCCCGGCGCGGGACCCGCCTCGAGGATCAGGTAGTCCCGCCCCTGCTGCTGCAGGAAGTACCCCAGTTGCAGGCCCGCCGGGCCCGCGCCGATCACCAGGTGGTCCAGGGTCGTGTCCGGCACTGACGCCTCCGTCACAGCTATGTGATTGAACGAACAACATCAGTGTTGGCGGGCAATTCTCAGAATTTGCTCAGAGAGGGCGCTTTTGTCGGGCTTCCCGCTGGTGGCGAGCGGGACGGCGGACATGATGGTGATCGTCTGAGGGACGCTGTCCTCGCCGAGCTCCTTCCGCACCAGCGCTCTCAGGGCGTCGCGGCCGGGAGCCCGTCCCGCGGACGGGACGACGAACGCGTGCACGGCCTCGCCGGTGCCCTCGTCGGGGGCGCCCACCACGTACGCCTCGTCCACGTCGGGGTGACCGGTCAGCACGCGCTCGATCGGGCCGGCGTACACGACCATCGCGTTGACCATGACCACGTCGCGGGAGCGGCCCGCCAGATGGAGGAATCCGTCCTCGTCCACGTGGCCGAGGTCGCGGGTGCGCAGCCAACCGTCCCGCAGGGTCGCGCGGGTCTCCTCATCGTCGCCCCAGTAGCCCTTCATCAGGTACGGGCTGCGTACGTGGATCTCGCCTTGGGTGTGGCGAGTGACCTCCTCGCCGTCCTCGTCGCGCACGCTGATCTCGACGCCGGGGTGCGGGCGGCCGACCGGTTCCAGCACGCCCGCGGCGATGTGCTCCGGGGTGAGCATGGCGATGTTGCCTGCCTCCGTCTGCCCGTACCCCTGGTAGACGACGGGCCCGAGCCTCTGGACCGCCTCGGCCAGCCGCCGGGGGCTGATCGGCGAGCCGGACACCATCAGCGCCCGCAGGCTACTCACATCCACCTCATCGAGAAATTTCAGCATCTGGGAGAGTTTCGGCACGGTGATGATCGAGCCGGTGATCCGGTGGCGCTCGATCGCGTACGGGAACACGGGCCGCCCGTCCTCCTCGGGGATCACCGCGGTGCCGCCGCCGAGCAGGCACGGGGCCACGAACTCCATGACGACCATGCTGGCGAGCGTGCCGAACAGCAGGTAACGCTCGAATCCCCTGGCGAGCCCGGCCGCGACCGGCGACCACAGGCGCGGCTGCCACGCCCAGTGCTCGGTGAGCGCCCGGTACGTGATCGCGCACCCCTTGGGCCGGCCGGTGCTGCCGCTGGTGAAGGTCAGCAGCGCCACGTCGTCGGGCCGGGCCGCCACGTCCAGCGCCCGGCCGTCGCCGGGGTGCCGCAGGAGCTCGTCAAGGCGTAACACGGGCTTTCCGGGCAGGTGGCGCGCCGCGGCCCTGAGCAGATCGGGCGTGGCCGTCGCGGGGTCAGTCACGGGGCCGGTCATGGGGCCGGTCGCAGGGCCGGTCGCAGGGCCGATCACGGGCCCGGTCGCGGGGTCGGTCGCTGAGTCCACGAGCAGGGCGTCGACGTCCATCCCGAGGATGTGGGCGAGCTGCCCCTCCGGGTACCCGGGCCGGATGCCGACCACGCGGCAGCCCAGCGTGTGGGCGGCCATGTGGGCGGCGAACGACTCGGGCGTGACGGCCGTGCGGATCGCGACCGCCCGTCCCGGGCCGAGGCCCGCCGCACGCAACGCGCCGGCCAGCCGCCCGATCAGCTCCAGCAGCTCGCCCCGGGAGACGGCCCTGTCGCCGTGCTCGAAGGCCGTGCTGCCGGGTGTCTCGCGCAGCGCGTCGAGAAGGGAGTTCGGGAAGAGCATGTGCGCTCCTCTGTGCTTTCATCGGCGGTAGGCGTATTTATCGGGATTCATCGCGACGGTAGACAGCACAGATCAGAGCCGCATCAGAGACGCGCAAGGCGGTGAGCACCAGGTGAAGGTGATCGGCGCGGGCTTCGGCCGCACGGGCACGAGGTCCTTGCAGGCGGCGCTCGAGATCCTCGGTCACGGGCCCTGCTACCACATGTCGACGGTCATCGCGGAGCCGTACCGCGTGCGACAGTGGCTGGACATCGGCGAAGGGCGCTCCCAGGACTGGGACACGCTGTTCGCGGGATTCCAGTCCGCCGTCGACTGGCCCGCCGCCGCGTACTGGCGGGAACTGTCCGAGCACTACCCCGACGCCAAGGTCGTCCTCACCGTCCGCGACCCCGCCCGCTGGTACGACAGCGTCAGCGAGACCATCTTCCGCAGCGCCCTGGAGGAGCGGCGGCTCTCCTTACGCCGCCGGGTGACCCGCTGGCTGGTGGCCCGCCGCGCCCCCGACTTCGCTCTCTACCCGCGCATGGCGCGGGCGACCGTCATGGACCGCGTCTTCGACGGCCGCATCGACGACCGCGCGCACGTCCTCGACGTCTTCGAACGGCACGTGGCCGAGGTCAGGGCGGCGATCCCAGCGGAGCGGCGGCTGCTGCGGCTGATCGTACGGGGACGCTGAGCCGGAGGTGCGCACGGCAGGGTTCGCCGTTCGAGCGAGCCCTGCCGCATGCGCCCGGGAGCTACCTCCCCGCTATGCCGGTGAGCATGATCCCCCTGATGAAGTACTTCTGCGCCGCCAGGAACACCACGATGACCGGAACCAGCGCCAGGATGGACACCGCCATCATGAGGTTGTAGTCGTCGGAGTACTGGCCGCGGAACAGCGAGATGCCGAGCGGGATCGTGTAGTTCTCCGTCGAGCGCAAGTAGATCAGCGGGTCGATGTACTCGCCCCAGGCACCGACGAACGACAGCAGCGTCACGGTCGCGATCGCCGGTTTGGACAGCGGGATCATGATCCGCCAGAGGATCCGCAGCTCCCCGGCCCCGTCGATGCGGGCCGCCTCCACCAGTTCCTGCGGGATCGTGGTGAAGAACTGCCGGAGCAGGAAGATGTACAGCGCGGTGCCGAAGAAGTTGGGCAGGAACAGCGGCCAGAAGGTGTCCACCAGGTCCAGCTTGGAGAACAGCAGGAACCTCGGCACGATGACCACCTGCGCGGGGATCATCATCGTGCCCAGCATCAGCGTGAAGGCCATGCCGCGCATCCGCGAGCGCAGCCGCGCGAAGGCGTAGGCGGGCAGGATGCAGGAGATGAGATTGCCCACGATCGACAGCGTGGTCACCACCACGCTGTTGACCAGGAAGGTGTTGAAGGGCAGGCTCATCCACGCGTTCGGGAAGTTGGACCAGGTGAAGACGTCGGGGATGAACCTCGGCGGAAACTCCAGCACGGCTCCGGACGGTTTGAGCGCGGTGGTGAGCATCCACAGCAGGGGAAGCAGGCTGGCCGCCGAGGCCAGGACGAGGAGCGCGTAGGCCGTCAGACGCTGGACCCGGCGGATCCGCTCGGCCTGGGCGGGGGCCGCGGGCCGCTTCTCCACCGGGCGGGCCTGTGCGGGCAGGACCTTGATTGCCATCTCGTGACCTACTTGACCTCGTAGTGGACCCAGCGGCGCGCGAGCCCGAACTGGATCGCGGTGAACACGATGACGAGGAAGAACAGCGCCCAGGCGATCGTCGAGGCGTAGCCCATCTCGAAGTACTTGAAGGCGTAGCGGTAGACGTACAGGCCCAGGACCAGGGTGGAGTTGGCCGGCCCTCCGTCGGTCATGAACAGGATGAGCTGGTAGGCCTGCAGGCTGCCGATGAACCCCACGACCAGGTTGAAGAAGATGACCGGCGACATCATCGGGACCGTCACGTTCCTGAACCTGCTCCACCAGCCGGCGCCGTCGATGTGCGCGGCCTCGTACAGCGAGACGGGCACGCCCTGCAGACCGGCCAGAAAGATGATCATCGCGTTTCCGGTGGTCCAGGTCGTCATGATGACCAGGCCGGGGATCGCCCAGCTCGCGTCGGTCAGCCACCCGGGCCCCTGCACGCCCAGGAGGCCGATCAGGTAGTTGACCAGGCCGTAGTCGGGATGCAGCACGTGGATCCAGAGCAGGGCGGTGGCGATGCCGGAGATCACCGACGGCATGTAGATGATCGTGCGGAAGATCGCCTGCCCGCGCAGCTTGATGTTGAGCAGGAGCGCCGCGGCGAGGCTGTAGACGACACCGGCCGTGGCGGAGGCGGCGCCGAAGTAGATGGTGTTCCTCGTCGCCACCCAGAAGTCGGGGTCGCGGAGCAGCTGGACGTAGTTGTCCAGGCCCACCCACTGCGGGGCCGACAGCAGCTCGTAGCGGGTGAAGCTGAGCACCAGCGACACGATGATGGGCCCGCCGGTGAAGAAGACGAAGCCGATGGTCCACGGCAGGGCGAACAGGTGGAACCGGCGGGCCTCGCGCCGGACGAGCGGGGAGGCGGCCATGATCAGACGTTCTCCGCCAGCATGGGAGTGACGCGCTCGGTGACCTGCTTGAGCCCCTCGTCCACCGACAACGACCCTGACATGACCCGCTCCCAGATCGGCTTGGTCAGGTCCTCGAGCTTGGGCGTCGCGGGCAGCCTCAGCACGCCGTCGCTGGTGCCGTACTTGTGCAGCGAATCCTTGGTGGTGTCGATCACCTCCTTGTCGAGCTTGAGGTCCTGGAGGTTCTCCTCGAACGCCGACAGCCGCGACGGCGGGGTGTCGAGGAAGAAGCGGTGGCCGGCGTAGGAGCGCAGGGAGTTGAGCACGATCCACGCCGCTTCGGGGTTGCGGGTCTTGCTGGTGATGCCGAAGGCGCTGCCCAGGACCGGGGTGAACCGGCCCTCGGGACCGCTGGGCACGTGTGTCAGGCTCCAGTCGAACTGCTGCTCGGCAGGCAGGGTGAGCAGGGTGACGATGTTCCACGCGCCGCCGACGTACAGGGCTCCCCTGTTCAGCGTGAACGGCTCGACCTTCGCCGTCGCCTGCGTCTCGGCCAGGTCCGGCATCGCCTTGTCCTTGATCAGCAGGTCCATCCAGCGCTTCAGCACGTCGCGGCTGGCCGGCTCCTCGATCACGCACTTGCGCTCGTCGGCCGTCAGGTAGCGGCCGCCGTGGGCGAGCAGGAACGTCGCGGTGAGGTCGCTGGTGGGCTTGGGCACCGGCGTGAACCCGAAGATCTTCTGCGCACCCGTGCCCGAGACCAGCCCGCGCGCGGCCTCCATGAGCTTGTCCCAGGTCCAGGAGGCGTCGGGCACCTTGGCGCCCGCCTTCTCGAAGATCTCCTTGTTGTAGAAGAGCAGCTTGGGCGCCGAGTCGGTGCCCAGCGCGTAGAGCTTGCCGTCACGCTCCCAGTAGCTGAGCGCCGCCTTGGAGAAGTCGGCGCGGTTGAAGTCGGGCGTGGCCGCGATGAAGTCGTCCAGCGGCAGGTACAGGTTGTTCTTGATGAAGCTCTGCCCCCACTGGAACTGCGAGTACATGATGTCGGGCAGCACGCCGCTGGCGGCGCCCGTCAGGTACTTGGTGCGGAAGTCGTCGAACGGCGTGACCTCCACCTTGATCTCGATGTTCGGATGCCGCTTCTTGATGAACTTGGCGAACTGGGCGTGCCGCACCTCGTGCCGCTGACCCGGAATGATCGCGACGGTGACGGTGACCTTGGAGGTGGGTTCCGGCACTTTGGTCGTGGGCCACGGCAGCGAGTCGAAGAGCTTCTCCGCCTCGTCGTAGGGGAACAACGCGCTCTCCGGCCGGTCCGGGTTGATCACCTCGGAGCTGCTCGACGCCGAGGTGGTCGGTCCGGCCTGGCGGGTGCGCGGGCCACTCCCGCAGGCGCTGAGGGGTACGGCAGCCGCCGCCATGGCGGCGAGGCTGAGAAGCTGGCGCCGGTTCAGGCCGGTGGTGTCCAGGCCGCGCAGGGGGTTGTGCATGGGGGGTAATGCCTTTCAGAGGAAGAGCTCGATCACCGGGACGGCGACATCCGGCGGCTGTACGGGAAGCTCGAGGGTGAGGGTGCCCTCGGGGATCGTGAAGAAGTTGACGTTCCCGTTGTCGACCTTGGGGTCGGGGGCCCACATGCGGATCTCCGACTTGTCGTTGAGCAGCTGCGCGTAGCGGACCTTGCCCGCCAGGCCCGGCAGGTGCAGGTGCCGGTACGGCCAGGACAGGACGTGCACGTACAGCCGGTCGCCCCGCTGGGTGTAGCGGCAGTCCTCCGGAGCCTGGAACTGGCTCACCCCCGCGCCGTGGATCGACTGGCTGTGCAGCCGCATCCAGTCGCCGATCTCCCGCAGCGTGTCGAGCGCTCGCGGTTCGAACTCGCCCCGGCCGTTGGGGCCCACGTTGAGCAGGAGGTTGCCGTCCTTGGAGACCGAGTCGATCAGCATGCGGATGAGCAGGCCGGGCGACTTCCACGCGTGGTTGTCCCGGTCGTAGCCCCAGCTTCCGTTCAGCGTCTGGCAGGCCTCCCAGACCGTCGACAGCGGGCCAGGCGGCTGGAACTGCTCCGGTGTGGTGAAGTCGCCCGGCAGCTCCAGACGGTTGTTGATCAGGATGTCCGGCTGGATGCGGCGGATCTTGTCCACCAGCTCCTCCGAGCGCCACTCGGCCTTGCCCTTGCCGCCGTAGACCGGCTTGCCCTGCCTGACCCGGCCGGCGTAGGAGAAGTCAAACCACAGCGTGTCAAGGGGGCCGTAGCGGGTGAGCAGCTCCTCGACCTGCCCGTGCAGGTAGTCCGCGTACTTGGTGACATCCCGGTCGGGGAACGTGCCGCCCTCGACGTACGCCGGATGCAGCCCGTCGATCGGGAAGTCCGGGTGATGCCAGTCCAGCAGCGAGTAGTAGAACCCGACCCCGAGCCCTCTGCTCTTGAACGCCTCGACGAAGGGACCGATCAGGTCCTTGCCGTGCGGCGTGCCGCTCACGCAGTAGTCGGTCAGAGCCGAGTCCCACAGGCAGAAGCCGTCGTGGTGCTTGGCGGTCAACACGGTGTAGCGCATCCCGGCCCGCTGCGCGGCCTCGGCCCAGGCCTCGGGGTCGTACAGATCGGGGTCGAAGCGTTCGAAGTAGCGCTGGTACTGCTCATCGGACTGGTGCTCGCGCTGCTTGACCCACTCGTGACGGGCCGCCAGCGCGTAAAGCCCCCAGTGGACGAACAGGCCGAACCTGCGCTGCCGGAAGTCCTCGATACGGGAATCTGACATCCGTGCCACCCTCTGCCGTTAGGGAAGTGCGAAATATTTCGCACGTCTCGACTTGCGGGTAACGTAGGCGAAACATCGGATGTGGTCAAGGCTCTTGAGTCAGAAGTCGACTGGGAGCCCCCGCTTCTTCCTTGACGCCTCGGAGATGCCCTCCGAGCTGCTGATGTCGTACAGGACCGATGGACGGCCGCCATCGCCACGGTGCCCCATGCCGCACTGCCGAGCGTCGCGCCGGCGCGATCACATCCGATGTTTCCACCGCAGCGGCTTGCGAAACATCCCGCAGACGGTACGGCGGCCGGCACCCCGCCAGGGCGAACCCGTCAGCGGACACCACGAGGGTGGAGCGCGGAGGCGCGCGCCGTAAGTTTTTTCACACTTCGTCCTGTAGAAATATATTTTCCGCTGAATTATCAGTTAGACGAATATCCCCAATCTTAGGGATGCCAAGCCTTCCTCAAGGCGTTTTATCGTGGAGCTGCCAGGGAGCAATAAACCCTCAAGAAAAGTCCACAGCCCACCAAACCGCAAGGAGTACGGCGATGTCAAAGTTGTACGCGTCATGGCACCACGGATTCACGGCAGTGGCCGAGAATCCCAACACGAGCGCACTACGTCAGGGATTCGGCGTCACCTTCTCGCTTCCGGCGAACGGCGGCGACTGGATCCACCTGCCCATTCCCACCCCGGTCATCGTCGAAGACCGCCGGGCCACCCTGGACAGGGTGCTGATCCTCTTCGACGCGCGGGAGACCAGCGCGCTCGTCGCCGTGCACGTGTGGGAGGGCCCGAACCGCATCCTGGTCCGAGAGGGTCTCAGGATCGAAGGCGACCATGCGCACGGTCTGAGCGGGGACAACGTCTTTCCCGTAGGCCACGACGGCATCTCGTGGGGGTGCGGGATCTCGATGTTCTTCACCGCCGGTGCGATCGACAGCCACGTCTTCATCGCCGGTTTCGGCGGGGACTTCTCGCACAACATCTGACTGGACCGGCGTTCCTCGGCGGGGTCGGCTCCCCGCCGAGGAACCCGTCCGATGGCGCCTTGGCTCTGCTTCCGGTTCACGGCCGGGAGCGGAGCCTTTCGCGTGCCAGCGGATGATCGCGAGGCACGGTCACGCGAGACATGGTCACCCGAGGCACGGTCACGCGAGGCACGGTCACGCGAGGCACGGTCACGCGACCAGGCGCAGCCAGGCCGCCTCTGACGTGGCCTTCCACGGGCCCCAGATGGATCCGCTGCTGGCCGAGCTGACCGCCGCCGCGGGCGACCTG
>NZ_JBFANV010000018.1:0-150936 GCF_040674955.1 Nonomuraea sp. NPDC049695
CTGGGAGCCGGACGTCCGCAAGCCGCTCCGCCAGCGCCGCGACGGCGGGCCCGGCGAGCGCCGCAACCGTCGTCCGCGCCGCGACTTCGACGGTGACCGCGGTCCTCGGCGTCACGAGGACGGGGCGCGCGCGTTCGGGTCCGGTTCGGGTGAGGACCGTCGGCCGCGCCGCCACGAGGACGGTGACCGGCCGTTCGCGTCCGGTGAGGACCGTCGTCCCCGTCGGCATGCCGATGGCGAGCGGCCGTTCGGGCGTTCGCCGGAGCCGCGTACCGTCGGCGACGACCGCCGCCGCGACGGGCGCCCGCGTGGCGCGTACCGCTCCGACGACCGGCCGGCCCGCCAGGACGACCGCGGCCCGCGCGGTGGCTTCCGCTCCGACGACCGGGGCGGGCGTTACGGCGACCGCGGCCGCCCGGTCGCGGCCGACCGCAGCGTCGCGGCCGACCGCAGCGAGCGCGGCTACCGCGCCGACGGCCCGCGTGACGGCTACCGCGCCCCCGGCGGCCGCTCGGACGAGCGCGGCACCGGCGGCGGCTACCGCCGCAACTCGGGCCGTCGCTTCGACCGCTGACCCGAGGCCCGGCCTGACGGCGCCCCGCCCTGCCCCGCCTCTGGATGCTCGAGCGTGACGTCTGGGGCGCCGTGCCTTTGAGTGCGGCGTCCGAGGGCCGCGCCCTTGGGTGCCCGGTTCTGATCGTCGAACTGCCCGTCGCCTCCCCGTCAAGGGGAGTGCGGCGGGCAGTGTCATGAGGCGTAGAGTCGCGCTGGTGCCAGACGTGAACCGGTAAACCCCAAGGAACGGCCGATGAAGCGACCCACGATCGACGACATCGCACGCAGGGCCGGCGTCTCGAAAGGGGCGGTGTCGTTCGCGCTGAACGGCCGGCCCGGCGTCTCCAGCGAGACGCGCCGCCGCATCCAGGCCATCGCCACCGAGCTGGGCTGGCAGCCCAACAGCCTCGCGCGGGCCCTGTTCGACGGTCGGCCCGACGTGCTGGGGCTGGTCGTGGACCGGCCGGCGCGCACGCTGGGGCTGGAGCCGTTCTTCATGCAGCTGATCTCCGGCATCGAGGCCACGCTGTCGGCGGTGTCCGTCGGGCTGCTGCTGCAGATGACCGAGGACCACGAGGCCGAGATCGCGATATACCGGAAATGGTGGGCACAGCACCGGGTGGCCGGGGTGTTCGTCGTGGATCTGCGTACCGAGGATGCCAGGATCGACGTCCTGGAGGAGCTGCGGCTGCCCGCCGTGGTCATCGGCGGCCCCGAGAGGACGGGGCGGCTGCCCGCCGTCTGGATCGACGACGGCGGCGCGCTCGCCGCCGTGGTCGAGCACCTGGCCGGGCTGGGGCACCGCAGGATCGCCAGGGTCGCGGGCCCGGAGGAGCTCATGCACACCGGCGTCAGGACCGCCGCCATGCGCGAGACGGCCGCAAGACTGGGCGTGGAGAGCGTCACCGTGTACGCCGACTACAGCGGCGAGAGCGGCGAGCGCGCCACGCTCGACCTCCTGCGCGGACCCGACAGGCCCACCGCCATCGTGTACGACAACGACGTGATGGCCGTCGCCGGCACCGCCGCCGCCCGCGAGGCGGGGATCTCGGTGCCCGGCGAGCTCTCCGTCGTGGCCTGGGACGACTCCGCCCTGTGCCTGCTCGCGAGGCCGCACCTGACGGCGGTCAGCAGGGACATCGCCGCCTACGGCGCCCATGCCGCCCGATCCCTGCTCGACCTGGTCCAGGGCCGCGAGGTGGCCGACACGCGCCAGGGCGACCCGCGCCTCGTCTCCAGGGGCAGTACCGCTCCGCCGCCAGGTGACCGCGCAGAAACCTCATGATCGGCATTGCAACTAAACGGGTTTAGTGATGCGATGTCAATCTCCGCCGCTCGAGCTCGGAGGCTTGATGAGCCCGTTCCGCCCCCTGCATGAAGCCTGGACCGTCCGCTCGGCGAGCGGCGACGTGCGGGCCCCGGCCGTCGTGCCCGGCTGCGTGCACACCGACCTGCTCGCCGCGGGTCTGATCCCCGATCCCTATCTCGACGACAACGAGACCCGCCTGGCCTGGATCGGACGCACCGCATGGTGTTACGAGACGGAGTTCTCGTGGGACGGCACCGAGCACGAGCGCACCGACCTGGTGTGCGAGGGGCTCGATACCGTGGCCGCCATCGAGCTCAACGGCGTCCGGGTGGGCGAGAGCGCCAACATGCACCGCTCCTACCGGTTCGACGTCCGCCGCGCGCTGCGGGTCGGGACCAACCGGCTGACGGTCACGTTCGGGTCGGCCCTCGAGTACGCCGAGCGGCTGAAAGAGGAGCTCGGCGACCGCCCCGGCTCCTACACCCAGCCCTACCAGTTCATCAGGAAGATGGCCTGCAACTTCGGCTGGGACTGGGGGCCGACGCTGATCACGGCCGGCATCTGGAAGCCGATCGGGCTGCACGAGTGGAGCGGGGCCAGGATCGCCGGGGTGCGGCCGCTCGTCACCCTCGGCGACGGCACCGCCAGGGTGGACGTCCACGTCGAGGTGGAGAAGGCGGGGACCGTCGAGGTGACCGCGGCGATCAAGGGCGTCTCGGGGCGTGCCGTGATCCCCGAGGGCCGGAGCGAGGCCGTGATCACGCTGGAGGTGCCCGACCCGGAGCTGTGGTGGCCGAGAGGGTACGGTGAGCAGCCGCTCCACGAGCTCGAGGTGCGGGCCGGCGACGACGTGTGGCGCCGCGAGATCGGGCTGCGCGAGGTGAGCCTGCGTACCGAGGGCGGCGCGTTCACGCTGGCCGTCAACGGCGCCGACGTGTTCGTCAGAGGGGTCAACTGGATCCCCGACGACTGCTTCCCCACCAGGGTGGACCGCGACCGCTACGCCACCAGGCTCGCCGAGGCGTGCGAGGCGAACGTCAACCTGATCCGGGTGTGGGGCGGCGGCCTGTACGAGAGCGAGGACTTCTACGACCTGTGCGACCGGCTCGGCCTGCTGGTCTGGCAGGACTTCCCGTTCGCCTGCGCCGCCTACCCCGAGGAGGAGCCGATCAGGGCCGAGGTGGAGGCGGAGGCGCGCGAGCAGGTCGCCAGGCTGAGCGCGCACCCGAGCCTGGTCCTGTGGTGCGGCAACAACGAGAACATCGAGGGCTACTTCGACTGGGGCTGGCAGGACTCGCTCGAGGGACGCAGCTGGGGCGGGCACTTCTACCTCGAGCTGCTGCCGAGCATCGTGGCCGAGCTGGACCCGACCCGTCCGTACTGGCCGGGCAGCCCCTACTCGGGCTCCATGGACCTGCCGCCCAACGACCCGGGCCACGGCACCATGCACATCTGGGACGTGTGGAACCAGCGCGACTACGCCGTCTACCGCGACTACCGGCCCCGCATGGCCGCCGAGTTCGGCTTCCAGGGACCTGCCGCGTACGCCACCATCCGCAGGGCGATCAGCGACGAGCCGCTGCTGCCCGACTCCCGTGGGCTGCTGCACCACCAGAAGGCCATCGACGGCAACCTCAAGCTGGCCGCCGGGCTCAAGCCGTACTTCCCCGTCCCGGAGACCTTCGACGACTGGCACTACCTCACCCAGCTCAACCAGGCGCGTGCCATCCAGCTCGGGGTGGAGCACTTCAGGTCGCTCTGGCCGCACTGCGCGGGCAGCGTGGTGTGGCAGCTCAACGACTGCTGGCCGGTCACCTCGTGGTCGGCCGTGGACGGGGACGGCAGGAAGAAGCCGCTGTTCCACGCGCTGCGCAGGGCCTACGCCGACCGGCTGCTGACCGTGCAGCCGCGCGACGGCGGCCTGGCGGTGGTCGCCGTCAACGACACCGGGCGGCCGTGGCGGGCCTCGGCGCGGGCCGTACGGCACGGCTTCGACGGCACCACGATCGCGGCACAGTCCCTCGAGCTGGACGTGCCGCCGCGTACCGCCGTCACCCTGCCGCTGGCCGCCTCCGTCGCCGAGCCGGGCGACCCGGCGGGCGAGCTGGTCGTCGTCGAGATCAGCGATCAGCCGGTGGGCCGGGCGCTGTGGTTCTTCGCGCCCGACCGGGACCTGCGCCTGCCGGAGCCGCGTTACGACACGGCGGCCGAGCCCACCACGGACGGGCTGCGGCTGACGGTCATCGCCCGTACGCTCCTGCGCGACCTGGCCGTCTTCCCCGACCGGCTCGACCCGGACGCCGAGGTCGACGACCAGCTCGTCACGCTGCTGCCCGGTGAGCGGGCCGAGTTCCTGATCAGTACGGCGGGGCTGGACGAGCGAGCTCTGGTCAGCGCGCCGGTGCTGAGCTGCGTGAATGACGTTCTGTGAATGATGTGGTGATGAGCATGAGGCGGTACGGGTTCAACCTGCAGTGGATGTTCTGGAAGGAGCCGGGCGTCAAGCCGGCGCCGGTGGACGAGCGGGTGCTGGACGCGATCGCCTCGTGGGGCTTCGAGTTCGTCCGCATGCCGTGCGACTACCGGTTCTGGACCGACGGGCTCGACTACGCCAACCCGGACGAGCGGGTGCTCGAGGTGCTCGACACCTACCTCGAGGCCTGCCGCGAGCGCGGCCTGCACCTGTCGCTCAACCTCCACCGCGCCCCCGGCTACGTGATCACCGGCTGGGAGAGCGAGCACCACAACCTCTGGGCTGACCGGGCGGCGCAGGACGGCTTCAGCGCCATCTGGACCGGCTTCGCCCGCCGGTACCGGGGCGTGCCCGCCGACGAGCTCTCCTTCGACCTCGTCAACGAGCCGCCCTCCGTGGGGGAGCGGGGGTTCACCAGGGCGGCGCACGAGGCGGTCATCCGCCGCGTGGTGGCCGAGATCAGGCAGGCCGATCCGGACCGGCCGATCGTGATCGACGGGCTGGGCGGCGGTCACCTCGCCATGCCGGAGCTGGCCGACCTCGGCGTGGTCCACAGCACCCGCGGCTACCAGCCGATGAGCGTGAGCCACTACCGGGCCGAGTGGTGGCCCGGCTCACAGGGCCTGGGTGAGCCCGCCTATCCCTGCGACTACGAGGGGCGGCACTGGGACCGGGCCGGGCTGCGCGACTTCTACGCCCCGTGGCGGGCGGTGGCCGATGAGGGCGTGCCCGTCCACGTGGGGGAGTTCGGCTGCTACGAGCACACGCCGAACGACGTCGCGCTGCGCTGGCTGTCCGACGTGCTCGGCGTGTTCGCCTCGTTCGGCTGGGGGTACGCGCTCTGGCAGTTCGAGGGGCCGTTCGGGGTGATCGGCCACCGGCGGCCCGGCGGGCGCTTCGAGCAGCTCGACGGGTTCCCGGTCGACAGGGACCTCCTGGAGCTGCTCCAAGCGCACCGGGTCAGCCCTTCAGGCCGCTGAGCGCGATGCCTCTGGTGAAGTACTTCTGGAAGATCAGGAAGAAGACGATCGTCGGGGCCGAGGCGATCAGTCCGCCCGCCATGATCGCGCCCTGGTGGTCGGGTCCGGTGAAATAGGAGTTGAGCCTGGCCAGCGCGACGGGGACGTTGGCCATCTCGTCGCTCTGCACGATGATGAGCGGCCAGAGGAAGTTGTTCCACTCCGCGAGCACGATGAAGATCGACATCGCGGCGAGCGCCGGTCGCAGCAGCGGCAGCACGATCTTCCACCAGATCCGCCACTCGCCGGCGCCGTCCACCCTGGCCGCCTGGATCAGCTCGTTCGGGAGCGACTGCAGGAACTGCACCAGGAAGAAGAGCACGAACGCCTTGGCCAGCGCCGGGATGATGTAGGCGGTGTAGCTGTCCAGCCAGCCCAGGTTCCGCATGATCACGTAGTTGGGGATCAGCGTGGTCTGCCAGGGCACCATCATCGAGGCGATGATCATCAGGAAGATCGTCCGGCGGCCCTTGATGTCGTGCTTGGCGATCACGTACGCGGCCAGCGAGCAGATCAGCAGCGACCCGACGGTGATGGTCGTCGTGATGAGGAGGCTGTTGAACAGGAATCGCCAGAACCCGAAGTCCACCTGGTAGCGCTGGAAGATGCCCTGCAGGTGGCCGGTGACCCCTTTGGGGGTCCAGTCCGGGTCGTAGAAGTTGTCGAACGTGGGAGACTTCGGCACGAACGACGGCGGCGTCTGGGCCAGTTCCCTCGGCGGCTTGAACACCGTGATGATCAGCCAGTAGAACGGCGCGATCATCGTCAGCGACAGCAGGTAGAACGGCAGCCGCAGCAGATGCCTGTTGATCCGGGAGCTCCGGCTCGCGCCGGTCTCCGCCCGGTGCTTGGGCGGCTGGACCGGGGCGATCGTGTCCATCGGGGCGACGGCCATCACAGCTCCTTCATGGCGCGGCCCACGCGCAGGTTGACGAGGCTCAGCACGAAGATGATCAGGAAGAGCACCCAGGCGATCGCCGAGGCGTAGCCCAGCCTGAAGTGGGTGAATCCCTGGTCGTAGAGGTAGGGAACGATCATCAGGCCCGAGTCGAGCACGCCGCCCACGGTGTTGGCGCCCGTCGAGAAGACGATGTAGACGGCCTCGAACACCTGGAACGCGCCGATCAGGCCGGTCACCACGACGTACGTGGTGACGGGGCGCAGCAGCGGCAGCGTGATGTGGCGGAACTGCCGCCAGGTGGACGCGCCGTCGATCCTGGCGGCCTCGTAGTACTCCTCGGGGATCGAGCCGAGCCCCGCCACGTACAGCACCATGCCGTAGCCCATGCCGCCCCACACCGACATCAGCACCAGGATCGGGATCGCCAGGGCCGGCGTGGCCAGCCAGGCGACGGCGTTGCCGCCGAACCAGCTCACGATCGTGTTGGCCAGGCCCACGTCGCTGGGGAACAGGACCCACTTCCACATCAGCATGAGCGCGATGGAGGAGGTCACCGAGGGGAGGAAGAACACGGTGCGCATGATCCGGTGCAGCCAGCCGGTGCCGTTGAACGCCAGGGCGAGGCAGAGCGACAGCAGCGTGCCGAGCACGACCGACCCCACGACGTACAGGGCCGTGTTGCTGAGCGCGTGGCGGAACCTGGCATCCTGCGCCAGCTGGACGAAGTTGTCCAGCCCGGTGAACACCGCGGGATTGATCCCGTCGAACTTGGTGAAGCTCAGGTAGAGCGAGTTGGCCAGCGGCCAGAGCAGGAACCCCGCGAACAGCGCGAGAAAGGGCAGCAGCATCGCGTACGAGGTGCCGTAGCGGCGCAACCTACTGCGCAGGGGGATGGGGGAGGCCATTTCAGACTCCTGGATCGGAGGGCCGGGACCGGTCGCGCCGGTCCCGGCGGACGGCTATCCGGCGTTGCGCTCCATGACCTTGGCGGCCTCCGCCAGTGCGGTCTTGATGTCTGACTTGCCGAGGATCGCCGACTGGAGCTGCTTGGTCACGTCCGGGGCGCTCTCGTCCCAGCCGGGGCACCCCGGCGCGGCCTTGCCGGTCTTGATCGAGGCCTCGAACACCGTCGCCTGCTCGGGCGTGAACACCGAGCCGTTCACGATCTTGTCGGGACGCGGTGAGATGTAGGAGATGTTCCGCTTCTTGGCCTCGTCCGCGATCGCCGCGATGGCCTCGTCGCTGTACATGAAGTTGACGAAGTCGGCGCTGGTCTGGACGTACTTGCTGAAGGAGGTCACGCCGATCGCGCGGCCGCCGATGAACGCCGTCGGTCCGGCCGGGCCCGCGGGGATCGTGGTCATCGCCCACTTGCCCTTGAGCTTCGGCTTGTTGACGTCGATGCCCTTGGCGATCCAGTTGCCCGCCTCCACCAGCGCGGTGCCGGTGTCCAGCGCGTCGGAGCCCTCCACGGTGGCCGTGGGCGCGCCGTGCTTCTGGTAGAGGTCCACCCAGTACTTCAGTGCCTGCTCGGCCTGGGGGGTGTTGAGCGAGGGCTTGCAGTCGGCGGTGTAGAAGGAGCCGCCGGCCTGGTAGAGGTAGTTGAAGTAGCCGATCCAGTCCAGGTTGCCCCAGTCCTGGCTGAAGGGCTTCTTCACCCCGGCCGCCTTGAGCTTGTCGATGGCCGCGGTCAGCTCCTCCCAGGTCTTGGGCGGCTGGACCTTGGCCTTCTCCAGCAGGTCGGTGCGGTAGTAGAGGGCGAGGGTCGACATGTCCAGCGGCACGCCGTACACCGAGCCGTCGGGGGAGACGGCCGACTCCCACTGCGCGGGCAGCGCCTGCGCCTTGAGCGCGTCGGCCCCGTACTTGCGCAGATCGACCATGGCGCCCCTGGTGCCGAACTGGATGGTCCAGGTCATGCCGCCGGAGATGATGTCGGGCCCGCTGCGGCTGGTGGCCGCCGCCAGGAGCTTGGCGTACGCGTCGCTCCACGCCAGGGTCTGCACCTTGATCGTGACGTTCGGGTGCTTCTGGTGATAGAGGTCGGCCGCCTTCTGGAAGGTCGCGGTCTCGTCATCCCCGCCCGTGGACCAGAAGGACAGGGCCTGGGGGGCGTTCTGGTCTGCCTGCTTGGTCTCCGTCTGGCCACTCGTGGCGCAGGCCGCGCTCAGGACCGTCAGCAGGACCGTGCTGCACGCTGCCATCGTTCGTCGCATGGGGGCTATCCGATCTATCGGTCGGATGGGCGCCGGGGCTCCCTGTTGGCGGGGCGTGCGGATGTGCGAGGGCATCCCCACGACCGGTGCCCAATTTCTATGGTGTAGGGATCTCACCACTTAAACGGATAAGTTACAATAGCCAGCCTGCGAGGTTGCCAAAATGTTTCCCCTCGCAGCGCCGCTGACCTGTGGCTACATGGCCCGTGAAACGGTTCGGTCACGGCCTGCGGGAGCGGTGCTGCCCCGGGGCAGCAAGCGTGCAGGCGGCCCCTCCAGGCTCCCCGTCTCCCCGCTCTCGATCAGCCGGAGAAGGGTCCGCGCGACGTGGGCGCCGGAGGCGGGGATGTCGCGGGTCACCGCCGTGAGTGACGGCCGCACCACCTGGGAGAGCGGCGAGTCGTCCCAGCCCACGATTGACAGGTCGGCGGGCACGTCCAGGCGCATCTCCTGGGCCACGGACAGCCCCGCCACCGCCATGATGTCGTTGTCGTAGACGATCGCGGTGGGCCTGGCCCGGGAGCTGAGCAGCCGCCGGGTCGCCCGGGCGCCCTGCTCGCCCGTGTAGTCGGTGTGGGCGACCGGATGCTCGGTCACGCCCAGCTCGGCGCAGATCTCCGAGAACGCCTCGTCCCTGATCCTGGTGTGGAGCAGCGCCGGCAGTCCGGCCACCCTGGCGATGCTCCGGTGGCCGAGCGCCGCGAGATACTCGATCACCTCGCGCAGCACGGCCACCTCGTCCGACCACACCGCGGGCAGCGAGCCGGCGCCCGACGGGTGCCCGGTCACGACCGCCGGCATGCCGAGCCGCTCGACCACCGGCACGCGGGGATCGTCGGCGTGCAGGTCGACCAGGATCGCGCCGTCCACCCTGCCCTCGCCCCACCAGCGCCGGTAGACCGCGATCTCGGTCTCGTGGTCGGGCACCACCTGCAGCATGAGCGCGCACGAGCTGGCCGCCAGCTCGTCCTCGATGCCGCTGATCATCTCCATGAAGAACGGCTCCACGCCGAGGAAGCGCGCGGGGCGGCACAGGACGAGGCCGATGGCGTCGGCCCTGGCGCCGCTGAGCGAGCGCGCGGCCAGGTTGGGGCGCCAGCCGATCTCCTGCGCGATCGCCTGGATGCGCGCCCTGGTCTCCGCGGAGACCCCGGGCTGGCCGTTCAGGGCATAGGAGACGGCGCCCTTGGACACGCCGGCCCGCTTGGCGATGTCGGCGATCGTTGGCCTCTTCACCCCGTGCTCCTCTCGCGAACTGACTGAACCGTATCAGCGATAGTGTCCGCCGCCTTGGCGTATTCGGCCTCCGCAAGACACGGGGGTGGGGTGATGTGCCAGGCGGCCATGAAGCGGTTCAGCAACGGAGGAGTGACGGCCATTGCCACTGAACGGGTTTGGTGATGGCATGTCAGCCGATCCCCTGTGCCTTATGGAGTCCAGATGTTCGTTGACATGCCGCTCGCGCAGCTGCGCGAGTACCTC
The DNA here is from genome assembly GCF_040674955.1 of Nonomuraea sp. NPDC049695. Lineage (NCBI taxonomy): Bacteria > Bacillati > Actinomycetota > Actinomycetes > Streptosporangiales > Streptosporangiaceae > Nonomuraea > Nonomuraea sp. NPDC049695. The sequence goes on from NZ_JBFANV010000018.1 coordinate 9,956, forward strand.
CCCGAACGCACCGAGCCCGCCGACTTCGACGCCTTCTGGGAACGCACGCTCGCCGAGGCCCGCACCCACGACCTTGCCGCCGAGTTCACCCCGGTGCCGTCCCCGCTGACCGTCGCCGAGGTGTACGACGTCACCTTCGCCGGGTTCGGCGGCCACCCGATCAAGGGCTGGTTCCTGCTCCCGCGCCACGCAGCGGGGCCCGTGCCGTGCGTGGTCGAGTACCAGGGGTACGGCGGCGGGCGCGGCCTGCCGATCGACTGGCTGCTCTGGCCCAGCCTCGGCTACGCGGTCTTCGTCATGGACAGCAGAGGCCAGGGCGCCGGCGGATGGCGGCGCGGCGACACCGCCGACCCCTTCCCCGGCACCGGCCCCACCACGCCGGGCGTCATGACCAGCGGCATCCACGACCCGGACGCCTACTACTACCGGCGGCTCTACACCGACGCGGTGCGCGCGGTGGAGGCCGCCAGGTCGCACCCCATGGTGGGCGCGGTCGCCGTCAGCGGCGCCAGCCAGGGCGGGGCCATCGCGCTGGCCGCCTCGGCGCTGGTGCCCGGTCTCGCCTGCGCCTTCCTCGACGTGCCGTTCATGTGCCACATCAGGCACGCCACCGAGGTCACCGGCGAACATCCCTACGCCGAGATCGCCGCCTACTGCCGGGCGTTCAAGGAGCGGGTGGAGCCGGTCTTCGAGACCCTGGCGTACTTCGACGGCGTCAACTTCGCCGCCCGCGCCACCACGCCCGCGCTGTTCTCGGTCGGGCTGCAGGACGGGATCACGCCGCCGTCCACGGTGTTCGCCGCCCACAACCACTACGCCGGTGAGAAGGAGATCAAGGTCTACCCGTACAACGGGCACGAAGGCGGCGAGTCCGCGCAGGCCATGGAGCGCATCGCGATGGCGCGGAAAGCCCTCGGATGAGATGAGCGAGGACGGCGCCGTCTCGCGTGGCGGACGCGGGGCGGCGTCACCCTCTCCCGCAGACTAGGCTTGACCGCACGTCAGCCAACCTACGAGAGAGACCATGAAGACCTTCGAAGAGCTGTTCGCCGAGCTGTCAGAGAAGGCCAGGACCCGGCCCGCGGGCTCGGGCACCGTGGCCGCGCTCGACGCAGGCGTCCATGCCATCGGCAAGAAGGTCGTCGAGGAGGCCGCCGAAAGCTGGATGGCCGCCGAGCACGAGTCGGACGACAGGGCAGCCGAGGAGATCTCGCAGCTCCTCTACCACGTGCAGGTGCTCATGATCGCCAAGGGCATCGGCCTCGACCAGGTCTACAAGCATCTCTAGGGCGCCCGGCGCCCGCCACCAAGCCCCTGGAGAAGCAACCGCGAGACAATTCGAGGACCTGAACATGCTGCGTCTGGCAGTACCGAACAAGGGCGCGCTCAGCGAGGCCGCCCAGCAGATGCTCAAGGAGGCCGGCTACCGGCCCCGCAGGGACAGCAAGGAGCTCGTCGTCGTCGACGAGGCCAACGGCTGCGAGCTGTTCTTCCTGCGCCCCCGCGACATCGCCGTCTACGTCGGCGAGGGCACGCTCGACGTCGGCATCACCGGCAGGGACATGCTGGTCGACTCCGGCGCGCCGGTCGAGGAGATCATGCCGCTCGGCTTCGGCGCCTCCACCTTCCGCCTGGCCGCCGCGGCGGGCACCATGACGTCGGCCGAGGACCTCAACGGCCGCCGCGTCGCCACCTCCTACGCGGGCCTGCTCGACAAGTACCTCTCCGACCAGGGCGTCGACGCCCGCGTGATCAAGCTGGACGGCGCCGTCGAGACCGCCATCCGGCTCGGCGTGGCCGACGCGGTGGCCGACGTCGTGGAGACCGGCACCACGCTGCGCAACGTCGGCCTCGAGGTGTTCGGCGAGCCGATCATGCGCTCGGAGGGCGTGCTGATCAAGCAGCAGGGCTCGTCGGAGACGCCCGGCCTCGAGCAGCTCGTCCGCCGCTTCCAGGGCGTCGTGCACGCCCGCGACTTCGTCATGATGGACTACGACATCCGCGCCGAGCGCATCGAGGAGGCCATCGCGCTGACGCCCGGCATGGAGGGCCCCACGGTCTCGCCGCTGCACCGCGAGGGCTGGGTCGCCGTGCGGGCCATGGTCCGCCGCCACGGCCACCAGCGGGTGATGGACCAGCTCTGGGACATCGGCGCGCGGGCCATCCTGGTCACCGACATCTACGCCTGCCGCCTGTGAGGCCTCGCCCTCCGGCGCCGGTCTGACAAATGTCATGGCCAACGCCGGAGGGAACACACTAACCCCCGCAAATCCCCGCCCCTAGCGTTCTCCTCATGAACGCCATCGTGTTCGACCACGTCAGCAAGCACTACGGGGACGTGCTCGCCGTCGACGACCTCTCGCTCGCCATCGAGCCAGGCAAGACCGTGGCCCTGCTCGGCCCCAACGGCGCCGGCAAGTCGACCTCCATCAACCTGCTGCTCGGCCTGCTCAAGCCCACCCGCGGCACGGTCTCCATCCACGGCCGCACCTCCGACCAGGCGGTCAGGGCCGGCGAGATGGGCGCGATGCTCCAGAACGGCGCGCTCATCCCCGAGCTGTCCGTCAAGGAGCTCATCGACCTCGTACGCCGGCTCTACCCCCGGCCGCTCGGCCTTGAGGAGATCCTCAAGCTGGCCGACCTGACCGACCTCGCGAACCGCCGGGCGAACAAGCTGTCCGGCGGCCAGTCGCAGCGCGTCAGGTTCGCCCTGGCCATCGCGGGGGCGCCCAAGATCCTGCTGCTCGACGAGCCGACCGCCGCCATGGACGTGGAGTCCAGGCTGCGGTTCTGGGCCGGCATGCACGACTACGCGGCGGACGGCAGGACCGTGCTGTTCGCCACCCACTACCTGGAGGAGGCCGACGAGCACTCCGACCGGGTGATCGTCATCGCCAAGGGGCGGCTGGCCGCCGACGGCACCGCCGCCGAGATCAAGGCCGCGGCCGGCGGCCACACCGTCAGCTTCGCCCTCGGCGACCAGCCCGCGGCCGGCCTCGACCGGCTGCCCGGGGTCACCGTGGTGGAGGTCGTCGCCGGCACCGCCACCCTGCACACCACCGACACCGACGCCACCCTGGCCGGTCTCTACCGGGGCACCACGCTCGACGTGCGCGAGCTGAAGGTCTCCGGCGCCGACCTCGAAGCCGCCTTCCTCGCCCTCACCAAGGAGTCCTGATGCTCTTCTACGCCAAGACCGAGGCGATGAGGATGCTGCGCAACCGGCGCTACCTCATCTTCGTCGTCGCCTTCCCCGTCCTGCTCTACGTGATCAACGCCAACATCTACGGCAAGCAGACCGACGCGGGCGGCGTGCGGTACAGCGTCATCCTGATGGTCTCGATGGCCGCCTACGGGGCGCTGGCCTCCTCCATGATGAGCACGGCGGTGCCCTGGGCCACCGAGCGGCAGTCCGGCTGGCTGCGCCAGCTCCAGATCACCCCGCTCCCGAACTGGTCGATCATCGCGACCAAGCTGGCCACCGCCATGCTGCTCGTGCTGCCCTCGCTGGTGCTGGTGAGCGTGGTCGCGGTGGTGCAGCAGGGCGTGTCGCTGTCGCCCGGCACGTGGGCGTCTGTGCTGCTCGCGATGTGGCTGGGCGTGCTGCCGTTCGTCGCGCTGGGGCTGGCCATCGGATCCGTGCTGTCGGCGGACGCGGCCCAGCCGGCCGCGATGCTCTGCATGTTCGCGCTGGCGATCGCCGGCGGGCTGTGGTTCCCGCCCGAGGTGTTCGGCGACACCCTGCGCACGATCGCGGACTTCACCCCGTCCTTCCACTACGCCCGGCTGGGCCAGAGCCTCGCCGCAGGCCACGGCCTGCCTATGACGGACCTGCTGGTCGTCGCCGGATGGGGCGTCGCTCTCGGGGCCGTGGCCGTCTTCCTCTACCGGCGGGCTACCGTACGAGCATGAGCTTCGCCGAGAAGATCAGCTTCGGGGACGCCGATGGCAGGCCGTCGCGCAAGCGGCGGCTGCTCGGTGTCTCGGTGGGCCTGGTCTATCTGGTCTTCCCCATCACCGAGATCGTGTCGGGCACCATGGCCGGGACCCGGGCGGTCTGGGCGGCGGTGCTGCTGGGCGCGTTCATCGCGTCCTTCCTCGCCACGGTGCTGGCCAACAGGAGCTTCTTCGAGCGCAGCCGCCTGACCTATCCGCTGCTCGTGCTGACCACCGTGCTCGGCATGACAGGCGCGCTCACCTTCGGCGACTCCTGGCTGAGCCTGCCGGTCTACTGCGTCGTGCTGTACGGGTTCACGCTGCCGGCCCTCTGGGCCGTCTGGGCCATGCTCGCCAGCCTCGCGGTCGTCGTCGGCGCCGGGCTGATCAACCACACCGAGGCTGACACGATGATCGTGCTGGGGCTGCAGGTGCTGACGCTCGGGGTGCTGTTCATCAGCGTGCGCAACACCAGGGTGCTCTCCGTCAAGCTCCGCCGGGCCCAGGACGAGATGGCCCGGCTGGCGGCCACCGAGGAGCGGCTGCGCATCGCCCGCGACCTGCACGACCTGCTGGGGCACAGCCTGTCGCTGATCGTGCTCAAGAGCGAGCTGGCCGGGCGGCTGGCCGAGGACTCGCCGCAGGCGCACAAGGAGATCGCCGACATCGAGTCCGTCGCCAGGAAGGCGCTGGAGGAGGTGCGCGAGGCCGTCACCGGCTACCGGCAGCGCAGCCTGCCCGAGGAGCTCGACAGCGCCAGGTCCGTGTTAGGGGCGGCGGGCGTGGAGGCCGAGGTGCGGGTCTCGGGCACGCCGCTGCCCGGCCTGCTCGACGGGCTGCTCGGCTGGTCCGTACGCGAGGGCACGACCAACGTCGTGCGCCACGCGCGGGCCACGCGGTGCGAGATCAAGGTGACGTACGACGGCCGGCAGGCCACCCTGGAGATCGTGGACAACGGAAAAGGCGGCGACGGGCCGTACACGATGGGCAGCGGGCTGAGCGGGCTCCACGAACGGGTGGCGGGCGCGGGCGGCACGGTGGCGGCGGGCCCCGTGCCGGGAGGCGGCCACCGGCTGCGGGTGCTGGTCCCGGCCGGGACGGAGGCGGGCGAGTGATCCGCGTGATGCTGGCCGAGGACCAGGGCATGGTACGCGGCGCGCTGGCGTCCCTGCTGGGCCTGGAGCCCGACATCGAGGTGGCCGGCGAGGCCGCCGACGGGGTCGAGGCGGTCGCGGTCGCGGCCGAGGTCCGGCCCGACATCGCGCTGCTGGACATCGAGATGCCCGGCATGGACGGGCTCGCGGCCTGCGCGAAGATCACCCAGGAGGTGCCGGGGTGCCGGGTGATGATCCTGACGACGTTCGGGCGGCCCGGCTACCTGCGTACCGCCATGGAGGCGGGAGCGTCGGCGTTCCTGGTCAAGGACAGCCCGGCCAGGGAACTGGCGGCGGCGATCCGGCGGGTGCACGCGGGGGAGCGCGTGATCGACCCCGGCCTGGCGGCGGCCGCGCTCAGCGCGGGGCCGAACCCGCTGTCGGGACGGGAGCGGGACGTGCTGGGGGCGGCGGCGGACGGCTCGACCATCGGCGACATCGCACTCAAGCTGCACCTGTCGGAGGGGACCGTGCGCAACTACCTGTCGTCGGCCATCCAGAAGACGCACGCCCGCAACCGCATCGAGGCCGTGCAGCGCGCCAAGGCGCAAGGGTGGCTCTAGGCCGCGTCTTCCAAAGATTACCGCTCCAGTTCGCCGAGAAGTGCCAGAGCCTGCTCGGCGAAACCCGCGTGACCGGAATCGGCCGCGCGTCGAAGCGCAGCGCGGTCGCCCCGCATCTCACCCACCCGGAAGGCAGCCTCGGCGACCAACTCAGGGTCGTCCGTTGCCCTCAAGGTGAGGTCATACCATCGAAGGGACTCTTCTTCGTCTCCGAGCCAATAACAGAGCTCGCCCAGATGTGCCGCTGCCAGCGCGGCATTCTCGTCACCGGATTCGATGACCGGCCCGTACCATCGCACCGCGTCGGGCAGATCGCGGGCGATCTTGGACAGATAGCCCAGCTGCATCGCTGCCCGATGGACCACTGCCGGTCGACCGCTCGCCGCCGCGCGCAGCCACCATTCCTGGGCCGTTTCCATGTCGTCGACGCTCTGCGCACGATCCCCGAGAAACATCATCGCCTCGGCCGCGCCCTCGTCGCCCTCTTCGGCGATCTTGACAAGCAGGGACCGTGCCCTGTGTTCGCGTCCTGCTCGGTGGAGGAGGCGCGCGTGGGCGAAGGCCGCGTACGAGTCCCCGGCGGCAAGCTCCGGGCCGCCCTTCTCGATCGCCGTCTTCCGCGCCGCCTCCGCAACCACCGGATCGCCGGTCTCGTCCAGAATCCGGGCCAGGGTGACGAGCGCCTGTGCGGCCGGTTCCGTCCCGCCGAGCTCGTCGACGCTCGTCCAGTAGGCCGCGAGGGCCCAGGCCCCGGCCTCGTCCTCGGGCTCGCCAAAGGTCGCGTAGTGATCGCTGAGCTCGGCGTAGGCAGCTGCCGCCAGCCCCGGGAAGCGGGCACCGGCCATTTCCGCGATGCACCTCACCTCCTCGGGCGAGTGCATGGCCACCATCGTCCGCATCAGGCGCTCACCGATGGCGGCGGCGACCTCCTCCGGGTAGGCGTTCCCGCTTTCGAGCGCGTACCGCCACATCGTCGACCCGAACTCGGCCGCAACACGCAACTCCAGCAGGGCGGCCACTGTGTCGTCGTCGCCCTCGCGGGCATGGGCGAACGCCAGGTCGGCGGCGATCAGGGCCATCCGGGTGTGGTCGAGGGCGCCGCCGGGCCCCGTCCCGTCGGCGGTCTCGAAGTCGCCGTCGAGAAGGGCCATGGCGAAGTCGATCACTTCGTCCCCGCCGTCGTACGCGCGCCTCAGCTCGTTCAGCGCCCCGAAGCGGTCACCCGCGCTCATGAGCCGATACGCGCGCTCGGCGGGGGACACCATGCCCGCGCGCTCGCGGGCCTCGCCCATGAACTCGGGCATTCCGATCGCGTGCACGATCAGGTACGCGGCCCGCGCGTCCGCGTCCCGGCCATCCCGGGAGAGCCGGACGCAGAGCTCCAAGGCCGCCCTCGCCTCGTGGGTGACCCGGTCGTCGAAGTTCAGGGCGTCGAGGTCGATGTCGAGATCGTCAAGAGCCAGGAGCGCCCGCACCGTGGCCTCGGGGTCGTCGACAGCGGTCGCGCGCCGGAACGCGTCAGCCGCCCCTTCCCTGTCGCCCCGGTCCTTGAGGATCAGGCCGCGACGCACCAACTGACCGCCCGCCACCGTCCAGCCCCATGAGGCGAAGCCGGTGCCCATTCCCTGGCCCTCGCGGAGCGGCTCCAGCCAGCGCGCGTCGGTGACGACGACGTCGTAGTCAGCTTGGACGAGTTTGTCGTCGTGCTCCCACCGTTCATGCCACCGGTGGAGGCGCCGATCGAGTTCCGTGTGGTGGGTTTCGTACAAGCCTGCGAGCTCATCGCCGGCGGGGAGGTTCCGGGCAGCGACCCTCTCCACGCTCTCGATGAAGCGGCCCGCGTTCGCGTCGACCCAGTCCCGGTCGAGGGCGTCTTCAAGCGGGACGAGGCCGTTGAGCGGGCCGCGCCGCCGTCCCGCCTCCCCGTCGGCGGCCTGCCACAGCACGCCGAAGAAGAAGCTCCGCCCCTCAGGAAGGAGATCCCTGTGAGGCTGGGACGGATCGTAGTCGGCCAGGAACACACGCAGGCGCACGCGCCGCTCGTCCAGCTCCAGCACGCGGACGCCATGGGTATAGCTGATCATCCAGCCTCGATCGTTGATCATGCGCAGGGTCGGCGGCCATGAACTATAGGGGGCGAACCGTCTTGCTCTCGGGCCTTTTCCATAATTCGGTTTGCGCCGCCGCTCCGAACCTCCGCCGCCTGGCCGACCGAAGAGCTTCAGGACACTCCTGGCGCAGGCCGGGCCGGGATCATCTGCCGCTGATCGAGGTCACCTGCCTGATCAGGTCGGAGACGCGGACGATGCCGAGGCAGCGGTTCATCTCGTCGGTGACCACCAGGTCGTCGTAGACGCGGGTCGCGTCCCTGCCCGCGGCCTGCATGGCCGCGATCGCCGGGGTCGTCCGCGGCACCGTGCGCGGCGGGTCGGCCAGGCGCCGCGCCGGTTTCTGGCCGTGCAGGGCGTGCCCGTAGCGGGCCGCGAACGACAGCAGGAAGCGGCTCCTGTCCAGGCTCCCCTTGGGCCGCTGGAACTCGTCCACCAGGATCACGCTGGTGATCGTCGGCTCCTGCCCGAACGCCGCCACGGCCTCCTCCGCCTTGGCCTCCGCGGGCAGCGTCACCGCCGGGATGAGCAGCTCCTGGACGCGCGGGCCGAGCATGGCCGCGGCGGGCTCGTCGGTGACGGGGAGCGGCACCCGTACCCTGCCGTCGGGTCGGGGGGCGAGCAAGGGGCCGTGCGCGAGGCGTACGCCGAGGCCGCGGACCGCCGCGAGCTGCGGCTCGCGTTCGACGCCCGGTGCGAGCACGTGGGCGCCGATGCCGCGGGCGAGCGTGACCACCGCCCGCGCCACCGCCGACGCGCGGTGGTCGCCCGGGATGCGCGCGACCAGCTCGGGATCGAGGGCCAGCAGGTACGGGCCCGCCTCCGTGGCCAGATCGAGGGCCGCGCCGACCGTCCCGACGTCGGCGAAGCCGAGGAGGTAGCCGATCGTGCGCAGGCCGTCGAGCCCGACCTTCAGGAGCGGGCGGTCCTGCTCCTGGCACGGTCCGGTCAGCAGCAGGATGGCCTCGCGCGGATGCCTGCCCGCCCTTCTGAGGGCTTCGTGCAGCGGGGCCAGCGCGCCCGCGCCGGCCAGGACGATCCCGATGGGCAGCTCCAGCACCATGGGCAGCGGGGCCGCCCTGAGCGTTCCCGTGGAGTCGACGACCGCCGGGTGGGCGATGACCGCCCCGGTGTCGAGATCCACCACGGGGCTGGTGAGCAGGGAGGACACGTACAGATGCTGCTGCAACCCCGTGGGGCGCAGAAGCCCCGCGAGCCAGAATTAACCGACATTTCGTTTTGACTCGGCGGGTGCTGGGGGAACGGCCGCGTTCCGTTAGCCTTCGGAGCATGAGTGCGCGTCCGGCCAGGGGCGGCGGCCGGTGGGTGACGGTGCCGCCGGAGCGCCTGCATCCGTGGATCGACGGGTTCGCGGACCGCCACGGGCCCTTCTCGGCCTCCGGTGACGACCGGGTCGTACGGCTCGAGGCCGCCGACGGGGCGCTGGCCGAGCTGCACGTGCCGTTCCCGCCCATGAGGCCGCCCGGGCCGCCGCACGTCACCCGGCTCGTCGCTCACGCGCGGGCGGAGCGGCGGGTGGGGGTGTTCCTGGTGCGGCTCGGGGGCTACGCGGCCGGGGTCTTCTCCGGGGCGTCGCTGGTGGTCTCCAAGGTGGGGTCGCGGCTGGTGCAGGGGCGCACGGCGGCGGGCGGGTGGTCGCAGCAGCGCTTCGCCCGGCGCCGGCAGAATCAGGCGGCCCAGGCGTACGACGACGCGGTGGAGACCGCGGTGCGGGTGCTGACCCCGTACCTGGGGGAGCTGGACGGGGTGGTGCTGGGCGGGGACCGCCGGGCTGTGGACGCCCTGCGCGACGACCGGCGTCTCGCCCCTCTCCTCGCGCTGGAGGCGGGGCCGTTCCTGGTGGTCCCGGATCCGAAGCTGGCCGTGCTCCGCGACACCCCGTCGTCCTTCCGCGCCGCCCGCATCCGCGTGGTGGATCCCCCCGGCGTCAGCCCTCCGGGATGACCTCGACGTCCTTGACCACGACCGTCCGGAGGGCAGCGCACCTCGCGGGCGAGGGCGCGCACTGAGGGTGACAATCGCTTGGGGCTGGAGGGAGGCGGCGACAGGGGTTCCGTTGCGACATCGGGCAGCTGTACCTATCGGCGGTACAGCTCCCGACCATGCGATACTCTTCGTGTCTGAACGAACACGTAGGGAGCCCATCATGGTCATGGCCTCACGCAGGCGCCCCTGCAGGCTCACGCCCGAGACCGACACCGCACCGCTTCCCGCCACAGCCCGCGAGCTGTTCGACGCGCTGCCGCCCCTTCCCGGCCTCCGTACCGAAGTCATCGATGGGAGATTGATCGTGAGCCCCGTCGGCACCCCCGAGCACGCAAGAATCGCGATGCTGATCTACCGTGCGTTGCTTCCTCTGGTCGTTCAACGCGGCTGGGACGGCTTCGCGGGCAATGTGGATGTCTGCATCGATGGACCGCGGACCCCGGTCGAGCCCGATTTCGTGCTCGCCCCGCCTGACTGCCGTCGCTGGGGCGACCGGGAGTTGCTGTCTTCGGGTCTGCTGATGGTGGCCGAGGTGATCTCGCCGAGCAGCGCCGAAGACGATCGGGTGAAGAAGCCTCCCATGTACGCCGCAGGCGGCGTTCCGGTCATGCTTCTGGTGGACCCGATCGCCACACCGCCCACCGTCACTGTGCTCAGCGACGCCAAAGAAGGCGAATACCAGACCGTCACCCGCGTCGCCATGGGCTCCACGGTGCACATCCCCGACCCGATTGGCTTCGACCTCGACACCGCCGTCTTCTCCCAGCGTTAAGACCTGTCGGAGTCAGGACCTCGCAGGGAGGCACGGCGGCGGGTGGGTGGGTCGCACCAGTGCTTCGCCCCGCTGCTCGCGCCAAGCCGGCCGTGCTCCGCGACACCCCGTCGTCCTTCCGCGCCGCCCGCATCCGCGTCGTCGATCCGCTCTGAGGGCCGCGCGCAGATTCAATGCGGTGTCCGCTCACGGCCCCTCGTGACCGCTTTGAGAGTTTGAGACGATTCAAAAGAATCTTGAATGCCGCTATGATGCCAGAGTTCACGATGGGCCGCGCCCAGCGGTCCACCAGCGTTTTCTGCATCCAAGAGCAGCACGGCCTCGTGAGGATCGATGGCGACCAGAAACATCAAGGAGGTCGCGCAGCTGGCGCGAGTCTCTGTGGGCACGGTGAGCAATGTGCTCAACCGCCCGGAGATCGTGTCGCCTGCCACACGCGAACGCGTCTTCGAAGCGATCAAGAAACTCGGCTTCGTCCGCAATGAGGTGGCCCGCCACCTGCGGGTGGGCCGCAGCCGCACGGTCGGTCTCGTCGTGCTCGACGTCTCCAACCCGTTCTTCGTGGACGTGGCCCAGGGCGCCGAGTCGGTGGCCGACGACCACGACTCGATGGTGGTGCTCTGCAACAGCGCCGGCGACCCCGGCCGCGAGCGCCGCCACCTCGACCAGCTCGAACAGCAGCGGGTCATGGGCATACTGATCACCCCCGTCGAGATGGAGAGCCCCTGGCTGGAGGAGCTGGCCGGCCGCGGCACGCCCGTGGTGCTGGTCGACAGCCCGGCGACCGGGCTGCAGTGCTCGGTGGCGGTCGACGACCGGCTCGGCGGGCAGATCGCCGGCGCCCACCTGATCGAGAGAGGGCATCGGAAGATCCTGTTCGTCGGGGGGCCGACGTCCATAAGACAGGTGGCCGACCGGCACGCGGGCGTCAGCAGCGCCGTCGCGGCCGCCGACGGCGCCGTCGAGCTGCTCACCTCCACGTCCCCGACGTTGACCGTCGCGGAGGGCCGGGCCGTCGGCGAGCGCGTGGCCGCCCTGCCCCCCGAGGAGCGTCCCACCGCGGCGTTCTGCGCGAACGACATGATGGCGCTGGGCTTCTTACAGGCGATGGCCACGCACGGACTCCGCGTGCCCGAGGATCTGGCCATCATCGGGTACGACGACATCGACTTCGCCGCGGCGGCGGCGGTGCCGCTGTCCTCCGTCCGGCAGCCGCGTGAGCTGCTCGGACGTACGGCCATCGACCTGCTGCTCGAGGAGGTCGCGGACCCCGAGCAGCACCGGCACAGGCAGGTCATCTTCCAGCCGGACCTGGTGATCCGCGAGTCGAGCGCGCTGCGCCGCGACGCCTGACGCCGGCGCCGTCTTTCCATGAACCGTTTCATTCAGCGCTGCCGCCTGCCCTCAACCGGACGAGCGCGCTGTAGGAGTCCCCTTGACCGAGCTGTACCGCAACCCGTTGGCCACCCCCGCTGACCTGGCAGGCTTCCGCATGGAGGGGGACGGGGCCACGTCCTTCCCTCAGGGACGCCTGCGCCTGGAGAGCCTCAGGCCGCCTTCAGACGGCCAGGCGGCCAACCTGGTCCTCTGGTGCCCCGAGGAGTTCCCCGCCGACGTGCGGATCGAATGGGACTTCTGGCCCATAAGAGAGCCGGGCCTGGCCATCATGTTCTTCCACGCCAGGGGCAGGAACGGCGAGGACCTGTTCGACCCCGGCCTGCCGGAGCGCACCGGCCCCTACGACCAGTACCACCACGGCGACATCGACGCCTACCACGTCTCCTACTTCCGCCGCATGTGGGCCTCGGAACGCTCGTTGCACACCTGCAACCTGCGCAAGAGCCACGGCTTCCACCTGGTCGCGCAGGGTCCCGACCCGCTGCCGGCGGTGCTCGACGCCGAAGGCCCGTACGCCATGCGCCTCGAGGTCAAGGCCGGGACGATCACGTTCGCGGTCAACGATTTGGTCTCGTTCCGGTGGCAGGACGACGGCTCTGTCGGCGGCTCCGCCCTGGCAGGAGGCAAGATCGGGTTTCGGCAGATGGCACCGCTGATCGGAGAGTACGCAAATCTCCGGGTCTCTCGTCATTGACTTTGAGTCGATTCAACACTAATTTCGCACCAACCGCCGTTCACTGGCTTGTAACTGGGCAGGAACCACGGTGCAACAACCCCACCCCCGTATCCGTGCACATGCCACGAGAGGTGGTGCCGGATGAATCATCCCGCCATGTCGATCAGGATCCAAGCTGCCTGCTCAGAGCTTATCTGGGCGGTCCGCCTGAACCTGTTGTGGCTCGTCTTCACGCTCGCTGGAGGCGTGGTTCTCGGGCTCGGGCCTGCCACTGTGGCCGCTTACACGCTGGCTCGGCGGCATGCTCGCAATGAAACGTTTCATGCCTGGCCCGAATTCTGGACCGTCTACCGACGGGAATTCGTCCGGGCTTCGCTGCTGGTTCTGCCGGCCGCGGCGCTGACCGCCGTCCTGGTCGGCAATTATCTGTACCTCTCCGCACTCGGGCCCAGCATGGGAGCGTTGCGGATCGCGACCTTCGTGGCGCTCATCGCACTGGCCGGTGTGGGAGCGTACGTAGGGCCGCTCTACGCGCACTACGATCTGCCGCTACGGGCCTACTGGCCCAAGGCCGCACAGCTAGCGCTCATGCGTCCGGCCTCGTCCGTGCTGTTGCTGCTAGCGCTCCTAGCCATCGCCTACGCGACCTCGGCGGCGCCCATCCTCGCCCCGTTGATCAGCTTCGGCGCGTGGATCTACCTCAATACGTGGCTCTGCCAGCGCTTCTTCGCGGAGAACGAGGCGCACCTGCATTCGAAAGGGAACTCATGAGCGCATCCCGTCGCCGGCGTCTCATTGCCGGGGTGTTAACGCTAACGGCTGCACTCACCGCTTCGGCCTGCTCAGGCGGTGACGCGCCCGCCACCGATCCGAACACGGTGACCATCATGACCAAGCTGTTCGGGGCCGCGCCCGACCCGAAGGGCGAGATGCAGCAGGCGGTCGAGAAGTTCCTCGGCAAGAAGCTCCAGATCACCTGGGTTCCCAACGCCGAGTATGCCGACAAGGTCAACGTCACGCTCGCTTCGGGCAACGTGCCGCAACTCATGGTCGTGGACCCGCACGGCCCGGCGTTCGTCAAGGCCGCGCAGGCCGGGGCGTTCTGGGACCTGACCGACAAGCTGGACAAGTACCCGAACCTGAAGCCGACGGACCCGCGCCGCGTGCTCAACGCCTCCATCAACGGCAAGTCCTACTCCATCCCCCGGATGCGGCCTATGCTGCGTTCGGCGGTCATGATCCGCAAGGACTGGCTGGAGAAGCTCGGCCTGAAGCAGCCCGAGACCGTCGACGACCTTTACAACATCGCCAAGGCGTTCACCGAGAAGGACCCCGACGGCAACGGCAAGAAGGACACCTACGGCCTGATCATCCCGAAGTGGCCGGGCAAGTACGCCAGCTCCAGCCCCTATGACACGCTCGAGACCTGGTTCGGCGCCCCGAACGGCTGGGGCGAGCGCAGCGGCAAGCTGGTCCCCGGCTTCGACACCCCCGAGTTCCTCGAGGCCAACAAGTTCCTGAAGAAGATGATCGACGAGGGCCTGGTCAACCCGGACTTCGCCAGCTATGACACGGCCAAGTGGGACGATCCGTTCTTCCAGGGCAAGGGCGGCATCATCATCGACGTGAACGTCCGCTCCAGGGCGCTGCTCGACAAGTTCAGGGACGACGGCGACAAGAACTACGGTGACAGGGTCGCCATGGTCGGCAACCTCAAGCGCTCCGACGGCAAGAAGTTCTCCCTGCCGTTCACCGGCTACAACGACGCCATCGCGATCTCCAAGCAGAACGTGCGGACCGAGCAGGACCTGGACAACCTCCTGAAGGTCCTGGACAAGCTGGGCTCCAAGGAGGGCCAGGTCCTGGTCCAGAACGGCATCGAGGGCCGCAACTTCAAGGCCGAGGGTGACACCGCCGCGCTGATCAACGAGACCGACCCCGCGGTCCGGGTCGTCCAGGACAACGTCGACCAGGCCTTCACCCAGCTCGGCTTCCAGGGCGACACGACGTACGGCGGCCTCGCCTACGCGCGCACGCCGTCCGGCCAGCCGTACAAGGACATGATCAAGCTGGGCCTGGATCTGATGAACGAGGACCTCAAGACGGCGGTGTTCAACCCGGCGCTGCCCGTGGTCTCACCCACGGCCGTCGCCAAGGGTGCGCAGCTCGACGACATCATCCCCGACGCCCGGATCAAGTACCTGTCGGGCGAGATGACCGAAGAGCAGCTGAAGGGCGAGATCAAGCGCTGGTACGACAGCGGCGGCACGCAGGTCGCCCAGGAGATCAACGATCTGGTCTCCAAGCTCGGCAAGACGAACTGACCCGCCCTCGGGGCCCGGGCCGCTGTGCCCGGGCCCCTCACGTCAACCGCACGACCCTGTCCATCGCCGGACAAAAGCACCCATCAACACTTTGCAGGGTCTTTCTTGCCATGAACGACGGAGTCTTCGGATAAAAAAGGAGGCCGCTGTGGCCACCGACCTGGCGCCGCCTCCCGCGAGGGCGGCGAGCAAGCCCGGCCGACGCCGGAGGCCGGGATTGGGCGCGTCCCTGGCGCGCTATCGCTGGCTCTACTTGATGCTCATCCCGGGCGTCGTCTACTTCGCGCTCTTCAAATACCTGCCGATGTACGGCATCACCATCGCCTTCCAGGACTTCCTGCCGTTCCTCGGGTACTCCGGCAGCCCCTGGGTGGGCTTCCAGCACTTCCAGGATCTGTTCACCGGGCCGGACTTCGGCCGGCTGATGTTCAACACGCTGTTCCTGGCGCTCCTGACCGTGGTCTTCGTCTTCCCCGCGCCGATCGTCATCGCGCTGCTGCTGAACGAGCTGCGGATCAACGTGCTCAAGCGTTCGGTCCAGTCGGTGATGTACATCCCGCACTTTCTGTCCTGGACGATCGTCGCGTCGCTGACGTATCTGCTGTTCTCGGCGGATTTCGGGGTGGTCGCCGGATGGATCCGCGACATACTCGGCGACACCGCGAAGATCGACTACATGGCGCAGGAGGAGTGGTTCCGGCCGCTGATCATCGTGCAGCAGCTGTGGAAGCTGACCGGCTGGGGCACGATCATCTACCTGGCCGCGCTGGCCGGTGTGGACCCGCAGTTGTACGAGGCGGCGCGCATGGACGGCGCCAGCCGCTTCCGCCAGCTCTATCACGTCACGCTGCCCGCGATCCGCCCGACGATCGTCGTCATGGCCATCCTCACCTCGGGCAACCTGCTCGACACGGGCTTCGAGCAGATCTGGCTCATGACCACCTCGCTGAACCGCTCGGTGGCCGACGTGTTCGACACCTACGTCTACTACACCGGCATCACCCAGGGCGCCATCAGCTACTCCACCGCCGTCGGCCTGTTCAAGGGCGTCGTCGGCTGCATCCTGATCTTCGGCTCCAACTGGCTGGCCAAGCGCCTCGGCCAGCGTGGACTGCTCTAGGGGGCCCTGGATATGAACAGCATGAAGCACAAGAAGCTGAACACCGAATACAGCACCGTGGGCAGCCGGGTGTTCGACGTGATCAACGTCGCCGTACTCGTCGGCCTGGCGCTGGTCACGGTGCTGCCGCTGCTGTACGTGCTGGCGGGGTCCTTCGCGAGCGAGGCGGAGATCTCCTCGCGGCCGTTCTTCCTGTGGCCGGAGAAGTTCGTCACGGACACGTACACGTTCATCTTCTCCACCCCCACCTTCGTGCGCGCCCTGCTCACGACGATCGTCGTGACGGCGGTCGGCACGGTGGTGCAGCTGGTGCTGACGTTCAGCATGGCGTATCCGCTGGCCAAGCGGTACCTGCCGGGCCGGACGCTCGTGCTCAACCTGGTGATCTTCACGCTGGTCTTCTCCGGCGGCATGATCCCCACCTACCTGGTGGTGCGCGACATGGGGCTGCTGGACAGCTACTGGGCGCTGATCCTGCCGCTGGCGATCAACCCGTTCTACCTGATCATCGTGAAGAGCTTCTTCCAGGAGCTGCCGCAGGCGCTGGAGGAGGCGGCGCGCATCGACGGCTGCAACGAGATGGGCGTCTTCTTCAAGATCGTCCTGCCGCTGTCGAAACCGATCATCGCGACCTTCGCGCTGTTCTACGCGGTGGGCATCTGGAACGACTACATGTCGCCGCTGCTGTACATCACCGACCCCAGCAAATGGACGCTGCAGGTCCTGGTGCGCCAGCTGACCAGCGCCGACCAGGCCGACGCGCTGGCGAACATGGACAGGACGTTCGTGCCGCCGGAGCAGGGGCTCAAGTTCGCGGTCGTGGTGATCGCCACGCTGCCGATCCTGTTCTTCTACCCGTTCCTGCAGAAGCACTTCACCAAGGGCGTGCTGATCGGGGGCGTCAAGGAGTGACCCGCGCCATCCTGCTGGCAGGTGACTCGACGGTCGCCTCGTGCCCGGCGTGGGAGGCGCCCATGTCCGGGTGGGGAGCGCAGCTCGGCCCGTACGTGGGCGCGCCCGTGCGCAACCTCGCCAAGGGCGGCGCCACCACGGCCAGCCACCGGGCCGAGGGGCTGTGGGCGGCGCTGCTGCTCGAGGTCGTGCCGGGAGACACGGTCGTGATCCAGTTCGGGCACAACGACCAGAAGGATCCCGCGATCCCGTACCAGGAGAACCTGCGCGCCTTCGTCGAGGAGGCGCGCGGGGCGGGGGCGCTGGCGGTGCTCTGCACGCCGGTGCAGCGGCGCAGGTTCGAGGGGGAGCGGCTGGTGCCCACGCACGGCGACTGTCCCGACCGGGTGCGCGCGCTGGCCGCCGCCGAGGACGTGCCGCTGATCGACCTGACCGCCGCCACGACCGAGCTGTACGAGCGGCTCGGCCCCGACGGCTCCAAGGCGCTGTTCACGCACTTCCCGCCGGGACGGCACCCGCTCTACCCCGACGGGGTGGCCGACGACACCCACTTCAGCTTCCGCGGCGCCGACGAGGTGGCCGCGATCGTCGCCGAACGACTGAAGGAGATCACTGCGTGAGCGAGCGAAGCGAGTGAACAATGAGACACAGCACCTTGGTCGCGAGGCCGACGAAGGAGGCCTCGTGACCGCACTCCGCTGGCTGGACCGACCAGGAGAGCAGGGGGTGACCTGGGGGGTTCCGTGGCCGCGCGGCACGGTCGAGCGGGACGCGCCGTTCGCGCTGGCCGACGCGGACGGGCGCGAGGTGCCCGTGCAGAGCTGGGTGACCGCCACCTGGCCGGACGGCTCGGTCAAGTGGTCGGCCCACGCGATCGGCGCGCAGCCGGCCGCGTACGCGTACCGGATCGAGCCGGGACGCGAGCCCGCCACAACGGATACGCCTGTCACCGTCGTCCGTGAAAAGGGTCTGCTCACCGTGAGCACCGGCGTGGTCACCTGGACGATCGAGGAGTCCGGCGGCACGCTGGCCCGCTCGATCTCGCGCGGGAGCCGCGAGATCGCCAGGGACGTCCGCCTGGTCAGCCTCCGCCAGAGCGAGCCCACGCCCGACGAGGGCGGCCCGGTCGCACGCTCGGAGACCACCGGGCACGTCGCCGCGGTCACGGTCGAGCAGGACGGGCCGCTGCGTGCCGTGGTCCGGCTGGAGGGCAGGCACGGCGACTGGCTGCCGTTCACCGTGCGCCTGTACTTCCACGCGGGCGCCGAACAGGTGCGGATCATGCACACGTTCGTCTGGGACGGCGATCCCGAGCGCGACTTCCTGGCCGGGCTCGGGCTCCGCGCCGACGTGGTCATGCGCGACGAGCCGCACGACCGGCACGTACGCCTGGCCGGCAGCGGCGGCTTCCTCACCGAGGCCGTGCGCGGCCTGACCGGGCTGCGCCGCGACCCCGGCGAGCCCGCACGCCGGGCCCAGGTCGAGGGCCGCCCGGCCGGCGAGATCGCCCCCGACGTCGCCGGCCGCCTGCACCTCATCCCCGCCTGGAACGACTACACGCTCGACCAGGGCTCCGCCGACGGCTTCACGCTGCGCAAGCGCACCGCGCCTGGCCACGCCTGGGTGACGATCCCCTCGGGCACCCGCTCGGCCGGGTACGGCTACGTCGGCGGCGTCAGCGGCGGCCTCGGCTTCGGGCTGCGCGACTTCTGGCGCCTGCACCCCACCCGCCTCGACATCAGGAACGCGGCCACTGACCTGGCCACCGTGACCGTCTGGATGTGGTCGCCGTCCGCGCCGGCCATGGACGTGCGCTTCTACCACGACGGCATGGGCCAGGACACGTTCGCCGAGCAGCTCGAGGGCCTGGAGGTCACGTACGAGGACTACGAGCCCGGCTTCGGCGACGCCCACGGCGTGGCACGCACGCACGAGCTGACCCTGCGCGCCCACGACGCCACGCCGGCGTCGCGGGCCCTCGCGGAGCACGCGGCCGCGATGAACCAGCCGGGACTGCCGGCCGTCAGCCCCTCGCGGATGCGCGAGGCCGGCGTGTTCGGCGTGTGGGAGCTGCCCGACCGCTCCACGCCCGCGCACGCCGAGATCGAGGACCGCCTGGACTTCCTGTTCGACCTGTACGTGCGCGAGCGCGAGCAGCGCAGGTGGTACGGCTTCTGGGACTACGGCGACGTGATGCACACCTACGACCCGGACCGCCACACCTGGCGCTACGACGTGGGCGGCTACGCCTGGGACAACTCCGAGCTCTCGCCCGACCTGTGGCTGTGGCTGCAGTACCTGCGCACGGGAAGATCGGACGTCTTCCGCTTCGCCGAGTCGATGACCCGCCACACCGGCGAGGTCGACGTCTACCACGCCGGCAGGTGGAAGGGCCTGGGCACCAGGCACAACGTGCAGCACTGGGGGTGCAGCTGCAAGCAGCTGCGCATCTCCAACGCCGCCTACCGCCGGTTCTACTACTACCTGACGGCCGACGAGCGCACGGGCGACCTGCTGGACGAGCTGAGCACGCCCGAGGAGACGTTCGTGGTCATCGACCCCACGCGCAAGGTGCGCGAGGACGTCTACACCCCGGACCCGTCGGCGCTGTCGGTCGGCCTCGGGACAGACTGGGGGTCGCTGGCCGCCGCGTGGCTGACGCGCTGGGAGCGGCACGGCGACGAGCGGGCCAGGGACCGGTTGCTGGGCACGATGGCCGACATCGGGGCGCTGCCGCACGGCTTCCTGACCGGCGAGGCCCGGCTCGACCTGGCGACCGGACGGTTCGACACCTCGCGCGACAAGATCTCCGTCTCGCATCTGTCGTCGCTGTTCGGTCTGCCGGAGATGTGCGCCGAGCTGATCGCGCTCGACCTGGACGTGCCGGGGTTCGAGCAGGCGTGGCTGCAGTACTGCCGGCTCTACCTCGCGACGCCTGAGCAGCAGGAGGCCGAGGTGGGGGAGCGGCTGAGCGGGATCTCGCTGATCCAGGCGCACAGCAGGCTCACCGCGTACGCGGCCGCCCGCACCGGGGACGCCGAACTGGCGGCCTGGGCGTGGCGGAAGTTCTCCGTGGACGAGGGCGACCAGCTCAACCGCAACGGGTTGCAACGGCAGAAGGACTGGCGCCTGACCCCGGTGGACGGGCCGCACGTGCTGTCTCCCGTGCGGGAGGCGCCGTTCGTGAGCACGAACGACGCCAGCCAGTACGGCCTGGCCGCCATCCACAACCTGGCCCTGATCGGCAAGCACCTGGCAGGGCGTTAACCAGAGGTGGGGCCCCCGGCCGGGGCCCTACACTGATGTCTATGCATACTCCCGATTGATCTGGCGTCGTACGCCCCAATCCTCCGTTTTCCTAGCTCGGGAGTGTTCCGCCAATATGATCATCGCCAGTGACATCGAGCTGCGCGCGGGCGCGCGGCTGCTCATTGAGAAAGCCTCGTTCCGGGTCAACCCGGGCGACAAGATCGGGCTCGTCGGCCGCAACGGCGCCGGCAAGACGACCTTGACCAAGGTGCTGGCGGGCGAGGGCCTGCCGGCCGCGGGCACCGTCACCACCACCGGCAACGTGGGCTACCTCCCCCAGGACCCGCGCACCGGTGACCTGCAGGTGCTCGCCCGCGACCGCATCCTGTCGGCGCGCGGCCTGGACGAGGTGCTGCGCAAGCTGCGTCAGGCCGAGCTCGGCATGTCCTCCGCCGACGACCGCACGCGGGAGAAGGCGGTCAGGCAGTACGGCAGGCTCGAGGACCAGATGCACGTCCTGGGCGGATACGCGGCCGAGGCCGAGGCGGCCTCCATCGCCTCCAGCCTCGGACTGCCGGACCGCGTGCTGTCGCAGCCGTTGCAAACGCTTTCCGGCGGTCAGCGCAGGCGCGTGGAATTGGCGCGAATTCTTTTCAGCGGGGCGGAAACTCTCCTTCTCGACGAGCCGACAAACCACCTAGATGCCGACTCAATCGGGTGGCTTCGTGATTTTTTGCGATCCCATCAAGGTGGGTTGGTGATCATCAGCCACGACGTCGGTCTTCTTGAAGCGACGGTCAACAAGGTCCTGCACCTCGACGCCAACCGTTCGGTGATCGACCACTACAACGTGGGCTGGAAGGCGTACCTCGCCCAGCGCGAGACCGACGAGAAGCGCAGGAAGCGCGAGCGCGCCAACGCCGAGAAACAGGCGGGTGCGCTGCTCGCGCAGGCCGACAAGATGCGGGCCAAGGCCACCAAGGCCAAGGCCGCCCAGGACATGATGCGGCGTGCGCACCGGTTGCTGTCGGGCACCGAGGAAGAGCGTCAAAGCGACAAAGTGGCGCGGCTGCGCTTCCCCCAGCCGCAGCCGTGCGGGCGCACCCCGCTCACGGCCGAGGGGCTGTCCAAGGCGTACGGCTCGCTGGAGGTCTTCACCGACGTCAGCGTGGCCATCGACCGAGGTCACCGGGTCGTCATCCTGGGCCTGAACGGCGCCGGCAAGACCACGCTGCTGCGCCTGCTCGGCGGCATCGAGACGCCCGACACGGGCGAGATCCGTCCCGGCCACGGACTCAAGATCGGCTACTACGCCCAGGAGCACGAGACCCTCGACGCCGGCCGCACCCTGCTGGAGAACATGCGCTCGGCCGGCGGCGAGTTCACCGACACCGAGCTGCGCAAGGTGCTCGGCTCCTTCCTGTTCACGGGCGACGACGTCGACAAGCCCGCTGGGGTGCTGTCCGGCGGGGAGAAGACCCGGCTGGCGCTCGCGCAACTGGTGCTCTCGAGCGCCAATGTCCTCCTTCTCGACGAGCCCACGAACAACCTCGATCCGGTCAGCCGCGAGCAGGTTCTCAATGCTCTGAGGTCGTATTCAGGAGCAATCGTCCTAGTCACACATGACGAGGGTGCCGTTGACGCCCTGTCACCGGATAGGGTGATCTTGCTACCTGACGGAACTGAAGACGCATGGAGCGACGAATTTTCCGATCTTGTGGCACTTGCCTGATCTTAATTTGAGTGGGTACGGATCTTTTCCCGTGGAGTAGGTAGCCGATCCCGCTGAAATGACTGATCATGGCGGAGTAACGCTGCGGAAGTCCGGCACTACAGGAGGTACTCGTGGCCGAGACACTGAAGAAGGGCACCCGGGTCACCGGGGCCGACCGGGAAAAACTGGCCGGCGATCTCAAGAAGCGCTACGCCGCGGGCGAGAGCATTCGCGCCCTGGCCGCTTCTACCGGTCGGTCTTACGGGTTCATCCACCGCATCCTGAGCGAGTCCGGAGTGACTCTGCGCGGGCGCGGCGGGGCGACCCGAGGCAAGTCCAAGCGCTGACGGCCGCCTCGGAACGTGCGACCGCAGCCGCCCGTCCCTAGTCAGCCATCCGTCGCGCCCGGGCCAGAACGACATTCTGTAGGCTCGGGCGCGACGGTCAGCCCACTGGGCGCGCACCCCTTGCGCGACCAGGACTGAAGGGAGCGGGCGATGGCGGGAGCGCAGGCGCGACAGCGCGGGGGGTATACGGACGAGGTCTCCGTTGCGGCGGAGGGCGGAGTCCGCTTCGAGGTGGACGGTGAGATAGCGACGATCACGCTGGACCGGCCGGAAAAGCGCAACGCTCAGACGTTCGCGACATGGTCGGCGCTGGCTCGGATCGGCGAGAGCCTGCCCGAGCAGGTGCGCGTAGTCGTCGTGAAAGGTGAGGGACCGTCCTTCTCGGCAGGGATCGACCTGCGAATGTTCACATCTGAGGGGGTGCCCGGACAGGGCTCGTTCAGCTCGGCGGCCAAGAGCGACGACGCAACCTTCGAGCAGCGCATCCGGCAGGCACAGGCGGGATTTCTGTGGCTGCGCCGCCCGGAGATCGTTTCCATCGCCGCAGTGCAGGGGCACGCGATCGGTGCGGGGTTCCAGCTCGCGCTCTCCTGTGATCTGCGGATCGTGGCCGACGATGTCTCCTTCTGCATGAAGGAGCCCGCACTGGGCCTGGTGCCCGACCTGACGGGGACCAAGCCCCTGGTCGAGCTGGTGGGCCTGGCCAAGGCGATCGACATCTGCCTGACCGCCAGGACCGTGCACGCGGACGAGGCCATGCGCATCGGCCTCGCTGAGCAAGTGGTCGCCGGGGGCGACCTGGATCAAGCGGTACGAGACAAGGTCGCGCAGCTGCTTGCCGTGAACCGGGACGCGGCGGTCGCGACGAAGCGACTCCTCCAGGGGGCGCAGGGCCGCACCCTGGAGGAGCAGTGCGTCGCCGAGGGGCTCGAACAGGCAGCCCGCATCAAAGCCATCTTCGGCTGACCCGACCGACGGCGTGGCTTCCGTCTCTGCCGGGGTAAGAGGGGATTTGCCGCCTTTGTGGTGTGGGGTCCGTTGTGTGGGCCAGGGGCGGGTTTCGCGGTGAGCGGACGGGGGAATCGCCAGGCGCGACGGCGACGCTGAGTCCGGGGGAGGAGGAGGATCCCCCGAATGACGATGATGGGAGGGGGCTTCGGTCCCCACACGATGGCGTCCCTGCGGCGCGACGACTCGGTGGCCAAGCAGCGGCTACGGCCCGGCACGGTCCGCCGCATCGTGCGCTACGCCAAGCCGCACCGCACGCACATCGCCGCGTTCCTGCTGCTCGTCGTGGCCGGCGCGGTGATCGTGATCGCCAACCCGCTGCTGATGAAGGCGATCATCGACGACGGCATCCTGGCCAGGCGGCCGGGCGTCGTGGTCGGCCTGGCCGTGACGATCGGCGCGCTGGCGCTGGTGGACGCCGGGCTGACGCTGGTGCAGCGGTGGTTCTCCGCGCGCATCGGCGAGGGCCTGATCTACGACCTGCGCACCGAGGTGTTCGACCACGTGCAGCGCATGCCGGTGGCGTTCTTCATGCGGGCCCAGACCGGCGCGCTGGTCAGCAGGCTCAACACCGACGTGATCGGCGCGCAGCGGGCGCTGACGAGCACCCTGTCGTCCGTGGTCTCCAACGTGGTCAGTCTGGTGCTCGTGCTGGGCGCGATGCTGGCGCTGTCGTGGCAGGTGACGCTGGTGGCGCTGGTGCTGCTGCCGATCTTCATCGTGCCCGCCAAGTTCGTCGGGCGGCGCATGTCGGCGCTGACCCGCGAGCAGATGCAGCTCGACGCCGAGATGAGCTCGGTCACCACCGAGCGGTTCAACGTGGCCGGGGCGATGGTCGCCAAGCTCTACGGCCGCCCGGAGGACGACGCCGAGGTGTTCGGCCACAGGGCCGCCCGGGTGCGCGACGTGGGCGTGACGGTCGGCATGTACGGCACGGTGTTCAGGGTCGCGCTCGGGCTCGTCGCCGCGCTCGCCACTGCCCTCGTGTACGGCATCGGCGGCGTGCTGTCGGTCTCCGGCGTCTTCGAGCTGGGCACGCTGGTGGCCCTGGCCGCGCTCCTGATGCGCCTGTACGGCCCGCTCACGTCCCTGTCCAACGTGCACATCGACGTGATGACCGCCCTCGTGAGCTTCGACCGGGTCTTCGAGATCCTCGACCTCAAGCCCATGGTGGCGGAGAAGCCGGGCGCGACCGCCGTTCCGGACGGGCCCGTGACCATCGAGTTCGACGACGTGCGCTTCCGCTACCCGGCCGCCGAGGAGGTCTCGCTGGCCTCGCTGGAGTCGGTGGCCAGGCAGGACAGCGGCCCGTCGTACCCCGTGCTCAAGGGCATCTCGTTCACCGCCGAGCCGGGACGGCTCGTCGCCCTGGTCGGCCACTCGGGCGCGGGCAAGACGACCATCACGTCCCTGGTGTCCCGCCTGTACGACGTCAACGAGGGCGCGGTGCGGATCAACGGGCTCGACGTGCGCGACGCCACCCTCGCCTCCCTGCGCGACACCGTCGGAGTGGTCATGCAGGACGCTCATCTCTTCCATGACACGATCGGAGCCAACCTCCGTTACGCCAGGCCGGGGGCGAGCGACGAGGAGATCTGGGAGGCTCTCAGGGCCGCGCAGATCGGCGACCTCATCGAGGGCCTGCCCGACCGGCTCGAGACGGTCGTCGGCGACCGCGGCTACCGGCTTTCCGGGGGCGAGAAGCAGCGCCTCGCGCTGGCCAGGCTGCTGCTCAAGGCGCCCCGCGTGGTCGTGCTCGACGAGGCCACCGCCCACCTCGACTCGGAGTCGGAGGCGGCCGTGCAGGTGGCGCTGAAGACCGCGTTGGAGGGCCGCACGTCGCTGGTGATCGCGCACCGGCTCTCCACGATCAGGGAGGCCGACGAGATCCTCGTGATCCACGAGGGCCGCATCGCCGAGCGGGGGCGCCACGAGGAGCTGCTGGCCCGCGGCGGCCTCTACGCCGAGCTCTACCGCACCCAGTTCACTTCCTCAGGTAGCCCAGGCGCTTGAGCTCCTCCCTGGCCACCTTCTCCACGAGCTCCAGGTCGGCCGATCTGAGCTTGGTGCGCCAGGCGCCGACCTTGGGGACGGCGGTGTCGTACAGGACGACCTTGGACACCCGCGTCTCCAGAAACTCCGCCAGCGTGGCCACCGACTGCGCCGGCTTCTGCAGCAGGTCCTCGTAGCGCAGCGTCAGGAGCTGCTCCTCGGGCAGCGTCCTGCGCAGCTCGGCGCTCAGGCGGACGGCGCTGCGCCAGCGCAGCGCGCTCTTGCCCGCCGCCGGCATGCCCTTCCACCGCTCGAGGTGCTCGTCCTTGTTGACGCCGAGGAACGCGTTGGGGAACTCGGTCTGCTCCGACAGCATCGCCGGCTTGAACCAGGCCAGGCAGTCCGGATCGGCGAGCATGCCGGCCACCACGTCCCTGCCGTCGCGGATGAGCTGCACGAACCGCGCGTCGGGGAAGGCCTGGAGCAGCACGGGAGCGCTGTAGAGCAGGTCGGGGCTGCCGTCGCCGAACCTGGTGATCTCGCTCGTGGACACGCAGGGGCCGCTCCCGGTGACGCCGCCCGCGTCCCTGCACGACTCGGCGCACCAGCCGCAGGATCCGGGCAGCACCTGCCACGACTCGGCCAGCGCGTCGCGCATGACGCGTACGGCGCCGGAGGTCCGGCCGATGGACGGCTTCCTGGCGAAGGCGTACACCACGTGCGCCACGCTCGCGCGGCCCATCGTCACGTGGAAGCCAGGGGATCTTTTCAGGGCGCGGGCGAGCAGGTCCGTGCCGGAGTGCGGCGCTCCGACCAGGAAGACCGGCCGGCGGACCTTGATGCCGTTGACGACGAGTATGTGGGGCGGAAGTCGCATACTGGAGCACAAGTGTGACACCGTTTTCCACGTGGATGAGCCAATCGTTTCCACGCGAACGAGCCAATCGAGGAGTTGATCGATGCGACCCGGTGACACCGTCGCGGTCGTCTCGCCGTCGGGGCCGCCCAACGCGGCGCTGCTCATGCGCGGCGTCGAGCGTCTGGAGGGTCTCGGGCTGAAGGTCGTGGTCGGCGCGCACGCGCTCGACCGCCAGCGGCTCGACTACCTGGCGGGCGACGACGCCGCCAGGGCCGCCGACCTGCAGACCGCCTGGTGCGACCCCGCCGTCTCCGCGGTGTTCTGCTGCAGGGGCGGGTACGGCGCCGCCCGGCTCCTGGACCTGCTCGACTGGGACGCCATGCGGGCGGCCGGGCCCAAGGTGCTCCTCGGGTCGAGCGACATCACGGCGCTGCACAACGCGTTCGCCGCCGAGCTGGGCGTCTCCACGCTGCACGGGCCGATGGCGGCCTGCGACATCCTGGCCGGCGAGAAGGGGCCCGAGCCGCGCAGCTGGCAGAGCCTGCAGGCGGCGCTGTTCGGCGCGCAGGAGCCGGTCCAGGGCGAGCGGGCGCTGGTCCAGGGGCGGGCCGAGGGCGTGCTGGCCGGGGGGAACCTGTCGCTGCTTGCCTCGATGTGCGGCACGCGGTGGCAGCCGTCGTTCGCGGGCAAGCTCGCGTTCCTGGAGGACATCGGGGAGGAGCCGTACCGGATCGACCGGATGCTCACCCAGCTCCTGCAGGCGGGGGCGCTCGACGGGGTGCGCGGGATCGCGCTCGGCTCGTGGGTCGACTGCGGCGATCCGTACCCGGTGCTCGAGGACCGGCTCTGCGGGCTCGGCGTCCCCGTTCTCGCGGGGCTTCCGGTGGGGCACGGGTCACCGCAGATGAGCGTGTGGCTGGGGAGACTTGGGGTTATCGATACCGAATCGTGCTCCCTAGCTGCCATTGTCGGTGATGGGGAGCAGGCAAGGTAGAAGGGACGAATCCGACAGAAAGGGACATGGCGCGTGAGTTTGTTCAGGCGACACCGAGAGCCCTCACGCCGGCCGGTCGAGGACGTCGATCTCGATTCGCTGCTCGCGCTCGTCGCCGAGTCCCTCGGATACTCCTTCGAGTTCGCCGCTGACGGCGGCTCCGTGACGCTCCGTGGCGACATGGAGCTGGTGGTCAGGCTCACGGGCCTGCGCCGTGAGGCCGGGCGCCGGGCCAGGGAGGACTGGCCCACGCTGGTCTCCGAGCACCTGTCGCACGCCGTGGCCACGGCGGGGGAGCGGCTGGACGTCTGCGACCTCGAGCAGGCCGGGCCGCTGATCCGGACCCGCGTGGAGGCCGTGGACGAGGTGGCCGACCTGACCCGCGTGGTGGGCCGCCACCTCAACGCCGACCTGGTGGAGCTGCTCTTCGTGGGCTCGCGCGCCGTACGGCCCGAGCAGGCCGGGTGCTGGCCCGTGCCCACCGCGCAGGCGCTCGACCTGGCCGTCGCGAACGTCCGCCGCGAGGAGCGGCTGGAGGTCGAGTCCATCGAGCTGTCGGGCACGCCGGTGACCCGGCTGACCGCCATGACGCCGTCGGCCGCCACCCATCTGCGGTGGCTGGGCGAGTACCTGCCCGTTCCCTCCGACGGGGTGCTCGTGGTGCTGCCCGACCCGTACACGCTGCTCGTGCACCCGGTGGACGGGATCGGCGTGGTACGGGCGATCGAGCGGCTGCGGGTGCACGCGGCACGCACGGACGGGCTCAGCTCCCAGGTGCACTGGTGGCACGAGCAGCGGCTGACGCACATCAGGGCCGACATCGTCGCCCAGGACGGCCAGACCCGGCTCGTGGTGGCGCCCCCGCCGGAGTTCGCCCGCGTCCTGGCCCGCCTGGCCGTCTGAGACCGCCCGCCGCTCCTGAGCGGCGGACGGGGTCAGGGCTTGGCCACGTAGTCGCGCAGGTGGATCGCCGTGAGCGAGGTGCCGGTGGCGACCAGCTCGCCGGGGGTGCCGGAGAAGACCACCTGGCCGCCGTCGTGACCGGCTCCAGGGCCCAGGTCGATGATCCAGTCGGCGTGGGCCATGACGGCCTGGTGGTGCTCGATCACGATGACCGTGTTGCCGTCGTCCACCAGGCGGTCGAGCAGCGCCAGGAGCTGGTCCACGTCCGCCAGGTGCAGGCCCGTGGTGGGCTCGTCCAGCACGTACGTGGTGCCGTTCTTGGCCATGTGGATGGCGAGCTTGAGCCGCTGCCGCTCGCCGCCCGACAGCGTGGTGAGCGGCTGGCCCAGGCCCAGGTAGCCGAGGCCGACCGCGACCATGCGGTCGAGGATCGTGCGGGCCTGCCGTTCGGTGAAGAACTCGCGGGCCTCGGCCACCGGCATGGCGAGCACCTCGCTGATGTTCTTGCCGCGCAGCGTGTACGTCAGCACCTTCGGCGTGAACCGCTTGCCCTCGCACTCCTCGCACACCGACGCCACCCCGGCCATCATCGCCAGGTCCGTGTAGATCAGGCCGATGCCCTTGCAGGCGGGGCAGGCGCCTTCGGAGTTGGCGCTGAACAGGCCCGGCTTGACCCCGTTGGCCTTGGCGAACGCCGCGCGGACCGGGTCGAGCAGCCCGGTGTAGGTGGCCGGGTTGCTCCTGCGCGAGCCGCGGATCGGCGACTGGTCGGCCATGACCACGCCCTCGCGGCCCGCGACGTAGCCGTGGATCAGCGAGCTCTTGCCCGACCCGGCCACGCCGGTGACCACGGTGAGCACGCCGAGCGGGATGTCCACGCTCACGTCGCGCAGGTTGTGCAGGGTGGCACCCTTGATCGACAGGTGCCCGGCCGGCTCGCGGAAGCGCTCCCGCAGGCCTACCCGGTGGTCGAGATAGCGGCCGGTGAGCGTGTCGGAGGCGCGCAGCCCGTCGAGGTCCCCCGCGTAGCAGATGCTCCCGCCGGCCGTGCCCGCACCCGGGCCCAGGTCGACCACGTGGTCGGCGATCTCGATCAGCTCCGGCTTGTGCTCGACCACGAGCACCGTGTTGCCCTTGTCGCGGAGCTGGAGCAGCAGGGTGTTCATCCGCTGGATGTCGTGCGGGTGCAGCCCGGCCGTCGGCTCGTCGAAGACGTAGGTGACGTCGGTGAGGCTGGAGTTGAGATGCCGCACCATCTTCACCCGCTGTGCCTCGCCGCCCGACAGCGTGCCGGACTCACGGTCCAGGCTCAGGTAGCCGAGACCGATCTCCACGAGCGAGTCCAGCGTCGAGTGCAGCCCGTCCAGCACCGGGCCGACCGCGGCGTTGCCGATGCCGCGGATGAAGCCGGACAGGTCGTTGATCTGCATGGCCGCGCACTCGGCGATGTTCAGCCCGTCGATCCTGGCCGAGCGGGCGGCCTCGTTGATCCGGGAGCCGCCGCAGGAAGGGCAGACGGTCAGCTTGATCGCCCGTTCGGCGAACGCCCGCGCCCCCGGCTGCATCGACTCCAGGTCCTTGCCGAGGTAGGTCCGCCTGACCTTGCTCGCGAGCCCCTCGTAGGTGAAGTTGTTGGTGCCGTACTTGAGCTTGACGGGCGGCTTGTGAAGGAAGTCCTCCCACTGCTCGGGGGTGAAGTCCTTCAGCTTGACGGCGGGGTCGTACAGGCCGGAGTTGGCCAGGACCTGCCACTGCCAGCTGTCCACCGGGAAGCCGGGGACCTTGATCGCCCCTTCGTTCAGCGACAGCTCCCTGTCGACCAGCGCGTCCACGTCGATCTCCGACGCCTTGCCCAGCCCCTCGCACTGCGGGCACATGCCCTCGGCCCGGTTGAAGCTGAAGGCGTAGGCGGGGCCGACATAGGGCTCGCCGATCCGGCTGAACAGCAGCCGCAGCATGGTGTGCGCGTCGGTGGCGGTGCCCACCGTCGAGCGGGGGTTGGCGCCCATCCGCTCCTGGTCGACGATGATCGCCGCGCTGAGGTTGTGCAGCGCGTCCACGTCGGGACGGGCCAGGCTCGGCATGAACGACTGGATGAACGCGGTGTACGTCTCGTCGATCAGCCGGCGCGACTCCGCGGCGATCGTGTCGAAGACGAGCGAGGACTTGCCGGAGCCGGACACGCCGGTGAAGACGCTGAGCCGGCGCTTGGGGAGGTCGAGGGAGACGCCCTTGAGGTTGTTCTCCCTGGCGCCGCGGACCTGGATGAGGTCGTGGCTGTCGGCGGCGCTGTGATCACGGTGCTGAGCGGTGCTGGCCTGGCGGCTGGAGACGGCCACGGAACCCTTCCATCGTCTGATGTTCATGCCGTACGGGGGGAAAGCCGGGACAGCCTACAGCGCGCCCCGGACATTTCATGGGTTCCGTACATCGTACCGTACGCTATACGACTCCTATGCGGACAACGGATTGGCGTGCCGGTGGTGCAGCCCGATCACCGGGACCTCGTGGAGGCTGCCCGAGTACAGGAACTGCGTCAGGCCGATGAGCAGCCGCCGCACGTCGTCCTGGGGCCGCACGACCAGGCGGATGAACTGGCTCGTCGTGCCCAGCTTGTTGCCGCACTCGCGGACGTACACGCCGTGCTCGCTGAGCAGGTGGTCGCGCAGCGGCACCCCGTCGTACCCGGGCGGCAGCTTGATCAGCAGGAAGTTGCCCTGCGAGGCGAACACCGACAGCCCCGGCATGGTGCTGAGCTGCTTGAACATCGCCCGCCTGTCGTGGCTCACCCGCTTGAGGCTCTCCTGGTACTCGGGCATGAACTGCCGCATCATGAACACCACGACCTCGGCGAACGAGTTCAGGTTCCACTTGGGCAGCGCGTCGCGCACGCGGGCGGCCAGCGCCGGGTTCGCGACCATGTAGCCGAAGCGGATGCCGTGCAGGCCGAAGTTCTTGCCCAGGCTGCGCAGCACGATCACGTTCGGCCGGACCGCCGCCTCCGCCGCCAGCCCCGGGTACGGCTCGGCGTCCACGAAGTCGCCGAACGACTCGTCCACGATCACCAGATCCAGGTCGATCAGCTCGTCGAGCAGGCGCAGGACCTCGTGCCTGGGCAGGTAGCCCCCGTCGGGGTTGTTGGGGTTGCAGATCACCGCCACCCGGGAGCCGCGCATGCGGATGAACGACACGTAGTCGTTCACGTCCAGCGTGAAGTTGCGGCTCTCCATCAACGGGTACATGTCCACCCGCTTGCCCGTCTCCAGCGGCTGGTCGGTCCAGCGGCCGAAAGTGGGGATGGGCACCGCCAGGCTCTCGCGCACCAGCAGGTGGTCGATCCAGGTGATCAGCTCGGTCGACCCGTTGCCCATGGCGACCGTCTTGGGGTGGAGCCCCAACGTGGCGCAGAGCTCCTCGGTGATCGTGCCCGCGTCGCTCGGATAGAACTTGAGGATCGTCTCCAGGTTCCTCCCAAGGTGATCGAAGATCTCCGGGGTCGGGAAGTACGGGTTGCACGGAATGCAGAAGTCGACCGGCGCGCGCTCTCCCGACGAGGCGCGCATCAGTGAAAAGAACGACGGGCTGTGAGCCTGTGCCCGCAAGAGGCTGAGCTCCACGACACCTCCATGGAACATGTCCGATGTGTGTAGGTACGCGCCGTCGGAGTGGCCGGTTCATGACCTGTCGTCGCGCGCCCGCCGCCTGCGCAGAGTGACGATCGCGATGTCGTCGCGCGGGTCAGTCCTGGTGAAGGCGCGCACGTCGGCGCCCAGCACATGGGCGAGGCTGTCGGGCGGGTCGGACGCCCACGCGCGCAGGCGCTCGGCCAGCGGGTAGAAGGCGCCCCCCGGGTCGCGGGCCTCGGTGACGCCGTCGGTGCACAGCACCAGCGTCGCGCCCGGCGGGAACGCGAACCGCGCGCTCGTCCGCGGCTCCGTGGTCAGCGCCGCCACGCCGAGCGGCACGGACGGATCCCCGAGGCGCACCTGCCGCGCGACGCCGTAGTGGATCATGTACGGGACGATGTGCCCGCAGTTGACCGCTTCGACGCCCAGCCCCGCGCCGATGTCGAGCACGAGGGCGGTGACCAGGCGCTCCGGCTCCCCGGTGGTGGCGGCGAAGGTGTTCTGCCTGACCACGGCCTTCTCCAGCGCGTCCACGACGCCGTTCAGGGTGTCCTCGCGGTACGCGGCCTCCCTGAACGACCCCAGCACCGCCAGCGCGGTCCCGATCGCGGGCAGTCCCTTGCCCTGCACGTCGGCGATGAGCACGCGGGTGCCGTGCTGGGAGACGGCCACCTCGTACATGTCGCCGCCCACCATCGGCTCCTCCTCCACCGGCTGGTAGAGGCCGTCGACGACCACGTCGGCGGTGCGCAGCGGCAGCGGGCGCACGATCAGCCGCTGCAGGGCGGAGGCCGCCGAACGCAGCCGGCGCACCTCCTCCTCGCGCCGCACGCGGTAGCGGCAGCCGAGCACGGCCAGCCCCCCGAACGCGGCGGTGAAGCCGACCGCCAGCAGTTCGTCGTCCAGCTCGGCGCCCAGGTAGGTGCCGAGCCCGGCCACCACCAGCGTCACCCACGCCGACGCCAGGACCGTCTGCCGGACCGTGCCCAGTCCGGCGACGATCCCGGGCAGGAAGATCAGCAGCGGGAACAGCCGGACCGCCGTGCTCGTGAGGATGTCCAGCGTGGCCACCGTCGCGGTGATGACGACGAGCCCGGTGACGAAGACCGGCGTCGAGAGATAAGGGGCTTCGCGTCTCCCGCCTTCCGTCACGAGTCCTTCATCCCCTCTCGGTGAAAAGCATAACGGCCCGCTTTTCCGGGCGGCCGGGAGGAATTGTGAAATGCGCCCGGTCGATCACTGCTCTATGGCTCTGTACTGGGACGATAGCGGATGAATGTGGACAGTGAACGACATTGTCCTGCTCTTTTGTTTACCACCCTCCATCTTATTGACAAGCAAAAATTGTCTTGTAAGCATTTGAAGTCGAAGCGGGCCGGATGCCAATTCCACTGTCCGCACCTCGGGGGAGGGCCGCTGATGGACCTGATCGTCGTACCGCCGCTCACCGACTTCACCACCGCGGTCCTGCCGCCCCCCGGGGTCGAGGTGCTCGACCTCAACGAACGGGTCGTCGAACGCCTCGCCGACCCGTCCCGGCTCAAGGCCGCCGCGGAGCGGCTCGACGGCGGGCCGCTGGCCGCGCTGCTCGAGCGGGCGGCGGCGGCCGTCCTGGAGCGCAAGGCGTTCGACGACGCCCACCTGAGAGCGGTGGGCACGGCGCTGCGGCTGGCCGCCGACCCCGCCGTGCGGCTCAGCATCGACGACCTGGAGCTGGCCGAGGGGAGCACGCAGAGCAGCGGGGACGTGCTCGGGGCGGCCGGGCGGTGCGAGCTGTTCCGCCCCGAGACGGAGCTGGCCGTGGACGTGGCCAGAGGGCGGCGGGCGCACGTCGTGGTGGACGACGGCCGGCAGCTTCCCGCGGCGTTCGCGCTGGTGGGCGCCTTGGGAGCGGGACGGGTGACGTTGTGCGGGCGGCTGGTGGCCCAGCAGGGCGCGGCGCTGCGGCGCGTGCCCGCGCTGGCCGGCGTCGAGCTGCTGGCGTGGTCGCCTGAGCGGGTCGTCCGCCCCCTGTGGTACGACGCCGCGCCGTTCGAGTGGGTGTGCCCGGATGTCGCGCCCGCCGGGAGGGCGCGCCTGTGCGACGCCCCGGACACCCAGCCGGGGAAGCGTGTGCGCTGGGTGACCGGGGCGTGCCCCCCTCCCGCGAGCGGACCGTGGGCCGGGTGGCTGGACGCGGTGGGCGTGGCCGCGTTCCCCGAGGAGGTGCTGGCCCGCTGCCGCGGCCTGACGATCATCGTGACGCGGATCGACTTCCTGGCCGCCGTGACCGGGCTGAACGGCGTGACCGTCGACCTGCGGCGGCTGCTGGCCGGGATCCCGCCCGGCGTGCCGGTGACGTGCGAGCTGGTGCTCGGGGCGCCGGGCATGGAAGCGGGCGTCGTCGGAGAGTCCGTGGAGCTGCTGGCGGCGGGCGCGGGCGGGGTCCGGCTCGCCGGGCTGCGGCCGTACCGGATGGCGATCCGCACGGAATGGGCGGGGCAGAGCGTGCGCTTCCCGCCGCACGCCGGGGACGACCTGGCCAGGTGGATCGACTTCAACGCGCCGGACACCATGCGGGCGTACGAGGTCGCGGCCATGATCAGGAGCTGGCTGGGCCGGCTCCCCGGGCTGCCGGCCGGCCGGCTGGCCGCCTGCTCCGTCGCCGGCAGGGAGCCCGCGCCCGGGCAGGAGCGCGGAGGGGACGGGCCGGCTCCCGCGTGGGATCCGTGTGCGGAGGTGGTCCAGGGAGGGGCCGGGCCCGACGGGGACGGGCCGGGGACGTTCGCGGTCAGCCTGCGGTCGGGGCGGTCGTTGCGGCTCCGCCCGTACCAGGTCGCGCCCGTCTCCCGGCTGGCGGCCGACGACCCGCACGCCCTCGACGCCCTCACCGAACCCGCCCGCACGGAGCTGACCGCGGGGCTGGCCCAGGCGGGAGTGCTGCGAGGCCGGGGGTGAGCGGCGCGCGGCTCGTCGCGGCCCCACGCCGCCTCAGCGCAGCCCGTGCCTGCCCATCCAGCCGGTGATGGCGGTGGCGATCGCCTGAGGGTGCTCCGCCGGAGTGGTGTGACCGGCGACGCCATGCTTCTCGATCTCGAGAGCGGCCATGGTGCCGGCGCACCACTCGACCATCTCGGGGCCCATCATGGCGCCGTGGCCGGGC
This sequence comes from Nonomuraea sp. NPDC049695, assembly GCF_040674955.1. NCBI lineage: Bacteria > Bacillati > Actinomycetota > Actinomycetes > Streptosporangiales > Streptosporangiaceae > Nonomuraea > Nonomuraea sp. NPDC049695. The sequence continues at coordinate 44,760 of NZ_JBFANV010000018.1, forward strand.
TCGAACGCGATCAACAGCTTGGGCACGTCGCTGCTGGCCGCCAGCCACGTGTCGTACGCCTCGACGATGGCCACGACGTCGGCCGGCTCGCCGCCGAGCGGCATCGATCGTGCCCATCGCAGGATCGGCAGACGGCTGTCCCGGGTGGGGAACGCCTTGCGGTAGACGGCGAGATCCTCCTCAGGGAGGCCGCTGCCTTCGATGAACAGGTTGTCGTCCAAGAGGATGGCCTCGCCGGCGCCCTCCGTCTTGATCGCCTTGAAGAGCTCCCGCCCGGCTTCGGGGAACTCCTCCCAGGACATCGGCTTCACGATCGTCTCGGTGAACGCGATGCCGCGCACGCGCCCGGGGTGGCGGGCGGCCCAGTCGAAGGCGAGCGCGCCGCCCCAGTCGTGCCCGATGAGGACGACGTCATCGAGCTCCAGGGCGTCGAACCACGCATCCAGATAGCGGGCATGATCGCTGAATGTGTAGTCGATGTCGGGCTTCCCGGAGTCCCCCATTCCGATCAGGTCGGGGGCAAGGCGTCGGCCGGGGTCACCGACGGCGGACATGATGTGACGCCACAAATAGGACGAGTGCGGGTTTCCGTGCAGGAAGACCATCGGTGTCCCCGTCCCGAGCTCCCGATAGAACATCGTCGAGTCGAGAATGTGCGCGGTTGGCATGGCAGACCTTTCCGTTACGACAAATCAGGTGTTCAGGTTCATCACGCGGTCGACGGCGATCTCGACCACCACCCGCCCGGGCGGGTTGGGCGGCGGTGAGGAGTAGCGCCTGGTGTAGCGCCGTACTCCTTCGGCGACCCGCAGCGGGTCGCCGGACACGGTGGCCGTACCCTCGAGCGTGATCCAGCGGAAACCCGCGACCTGGCAGAGCGCGGCGCGGCTTCCGGGGGCCGACAGGAGGTTCCTGGCCTTGCGGGACGAGCCGACCGTCATGACGCGGGCCAGTCCCGCCTCACGGTCCCAGGTGAAACGGACGGCCACCACGTGGGGAGACCCGTCCGGCCGGAAGGTGGTCAGGGTGGCGAGATGCGGCTCGGCCAGGAAGCGCTCCGCGGAGGCCGGCAGCGGTGGCGTGGTCATCCGGTTACTACGATCATGAACAGCTCCGTTCCGAATCGGCGACTCGGCGAAGCTAGCATCGTTTGTATAGTAGGTACCTAGAGGAAAGTAACTATGTCAGAGGGGGGTCCGCATGAGCGGCAACGCGACCCGGACGGCGACTGTGCCGGCTGAGCCCGAGCAGGCCTGCCCGATCGCTCCGGTCGTCGACATCGTCTTCAGCCGCTGGACCACCCCGATCCTCTGGACCCTCAACGAGTACGGCCTGCAGCGTTTCGTGGAGCTGCAGCGGCGCATCGCCACGATCACGCCCAAGGTGCTGACCCAGCGGCTGCGGCAGTTGGAGCGTGACGGTCTCGTGGTGCGCACCTACCATCCCGAGGTGCCGCCGCGGGTGGAGTACGAGATCAGCGATCTGGGACGCAGCCTGGCTCCTCTTTTCGCCACCCTGGCCGACTGGGCCGGCGCCAACATGGGCAAGGTCGAGGAGGCCCGGGCAGGATACGACGCCGACGATCGCCGCCCCCGCCCTGCGTGATCCCGCTGATCTCCATTCCGTACAAACCTCTGGATCGGGCACGATGGCATCTGTGACAGTGACACGACTGGCCGAGCTGGTCGCCGGGGGAGGGGTGGTCGTGCTCAGCGGGGCCGGCCTGTCCACCGAGTCCGGCATTCCCGACTACCGGGGGCCGACCGGCCGGGCCCGGCGCGCGGAGCCGATGACGTACCAGCGCTTCGTCGGCAGCGCGGAGGCCCGGCAGCGCTACTGGGCGCGCAGCCACGTCGGCTGGCGGCAGATCGGCGAGGCCCGGCCCAACGCCGGTCACCGGGCCGTGGCCGAGCTGGAGCGGCGCGGGCTGCTCGCCGGCATCGTCACCCAGAACGTCGACGGCCTGCACCAGGCGGCCGGGGCCAGGCGGGTGATCGAGCTGCACGGCGGGCTCGACCGGGTCGTCTGCCTGTCCTGCCGGGAGCGCACACCCCGCGCCGAGCTGGAGCGGCGGCTGCGCGCGGCCAACCCGGGCTGGGCGGCCAGCGGCCAGATCAACCCCGACGGCGACGCCGTGCTGACCGACGGACAGGTCGCCGGGTTCGAGGTGGTCGACTGCGCGGCGTGCGGCGGGCTGCTCAAACCCGACGTGGTCTTCTTCGGCGAGAACGTCCCCAAGCCCCGCGTGGACGAGTGCTTCGCCGTGGTGGCGGGGGCGCGGACGCTGCTGGTGCTGGGGTCGTCGCTGACGGTCAGGTCGGGGCTGCGGTTCGTCACCAAGGCCGCCGCGCTCGGCATCCCGATCGCCATCGTCAACCAGGGCCCGACCGGCGGCGACGCCGACGCCTCCCTCACCCTGGACGCCCCGCTCGGCCCGACGCTGACCGACCTCACGGCGCGGCTGCCCGGCCGGCCCGCGGCACATGAGGGGGCGGCACAATAGGGCGCATGTCTCGTACCTGTCCGTGCGGCCTGCCCGCCCCCTACCAGGACTGCTGCGGCAAGCTCCACCGGGGCGCGGCGGCCGCCGCCACCGCCGAGCAGCTCATGCGGTCGAGGTTCAGCGCGTTCGGGGTGGGCGACGCGGCCTACCTGCTGCGGACCTGGCACCCGGCCGCGCGGCCCGCCTCGCTCGACCTCGACAGGAAGATCCGGTGGGTACGCCTGGAGGTGCTGGAGACGACCGGCGGCAGCGTCGTGCACACCGAGGGCACGGTCCGCTTCCGCGCCCACTACGCCGAGCGCGGGCGGCCGGGCGTGCTGGAGGAGAACAGCCGTTTCGTCCGTCTCGAGGACCGCTGGGTGTACGCGGGCGTGGTGTGACCCCTGCGGTCACCCGCACTCACGGCTTGCGGGCGACGGCTCCGACCAGCGTGTGACGGGACAGGCCGGGCCTGGCGCTGTCGCCGGGGTCCGGCCGCCATTCCGGCACCGGCACGAGGCCGGGCTCCAGCAACTCCAGGCCGTCGAAGCAGGTGAGGATCTCCTCGCGCGTGCGCCAGCGGCCCGTCCCGAGGCTCTCCTTGAAGAGCTTCTCGGCCGTGTACGCCTGCCGGGACGCCTCCGGATGATCCACGGGATTGTGGAAGTGGGAGACGGCCACGTGGCTGCCGGACGGGAGGCGTTTCACCAGCCGGGCCACGATCCCGGCCGGGCCCTCGTGGTCGGGCAGGTGGTGCAGGACGCCGAGCATCAGCAGCCCGACCGGCTCGCCGAGGTCGATGAGGCGCCTGGTCTCCGGATCGTCGACGATCGCGTCCGGGTCCCTGGCGTCGCCTTCGACGATCGTGGTGCGGCCGTCCACGGCCAGCAGTGCGCGGCCGTGGACCAGGACGATCGGGTCGTGGTCGACGTACACGACCCTCGAGCCGGGGGCGGCGGACCGGGCGATCTCGTGGACGTTGTCCCGTGCGGGCAGACCGGCGCCGATGTCCAGGAACTGCCTGACGCCCGCCTCCGCGGCCATGAACCTGACCACCCGGGCGAGGAACTCCCTGTTCGCCCGCGCCGCCTCGCGGGCGTCCGGCATGATCTCGAGCACGCGCAGCGCCAGCCGGCGGTCCGCCTCGTAGTTGTCCTTGCCGCCGAGCATGAAGTCGTAGAGGCGGGAGGTGGTGGGTCTGGAGGTGTCTACTCCCCTGGACGCACGCTTCTGCCGGCGGTCGGCCATGGGCGGCTCCTTCGGGTACGCACTGTGCCGCTGAGGTGGCTGACAGCGATCTTACTGATGGGCTGACCACATTTCCGCATTAGTCGTAAATTTCGGTCAGGATTCTCCGTCAAAGCGGCCCTGCGGGAAAACCCTGCTAGCCGGGCCGGACACCAAGAGAAGGACAACATCCATTCCGGTTGGCGTCTGGGAGGGGGTGTCGCCCTCCCGTCGCCGTGGGCCCGGGCGCTACTGGTGTGCCTATGCAAATATTGCGTTCACGGCACACGACGGTAGCGGCTACCGCTTTGCCGTTCATGCTCATGTCCGTGGCACTGGCGACGCCCGCCGCTGCCGCCCCCACCGAGCCACCCCCGGAGGCGACCGCCTTCACGCAGATGTACGAACTCGGCTTCGTGCAGACGCAGACGATCAGCGGCATCCGCCCCGCCGGCGTCCGCTCCTGGACGCAGGTCAGCCCCTGTCCGAGTCGCGACTCCCTTCTGCTGAACGGGTTCGCGCTCATGAAGGTCGAGGGGTGCGGCGGCGCTCTCGGCCAGGCGGCCGGCGCCTACACCGGGTACGCCACGGACTCCGACTACACGGTGGGGAACGCGTGCGGGGCCGAGGTCCTGTGCGCCGCCCCGGCCGCTCCCGCAGCCCCGGCGGTCGTGACCGCCCCGGCTGACGAGTCCGCCACCGGGTGCGGCCTCTCCAGCACGGCCGTCCAGGCCGCTCCGGCGGCCCCGGTGGACGCGTGCGCCGCGTGCGCCCCGTGCGCCGGTACCGACGAGGAGCTCGTCACCCAGACGAGCAGCATCGCGGTCAAGCCCGCGGCCCCGGCGGTGCAGCAGCGCCCGGCCAAGCCGGCGATCGTGACGAACGTGACGGTCAAGCCCGCCACCCCGGCGAAGCCTGCCACCCCGGTCAAGCCTGCCACCCCGGTCAAGCCCGCCGCCCCGGCGAAGCCTGCCGCTCCGGTCAAGCCGGCCATGCCGATCAAGCCGGCCGCTCCGGCCAAGCCCGTGGTGAAGCCGGCCGTGTCCACCGACGCCTGCGCGCCGCTCACTCCCGGCGAAAGCAAGTCGTCGGTCGTGCCGGCCAAGCCTGCCGTCCCGGCGAAGCCTGCCGTTCCGGCCAAGCCTGCTGTTCCGGCGAAGCCCGCCGTCCCGGCCAAGCCCGCCGTGCAGGTCCACCCCGTCGCGGCGGTCAAGCCGGTCGCTCCGGCCAAGCCGCTCGTGCTGACCAGGCCCTCCACGTCGAGCCACTCGCCGGCCGTGCCGGCGCGGCCCAGCACGGTGAAGACCAGGCCCACCGCGGTGAAGGTGCAGAACGTCAAGCACGAGAAGCCGACGCTCACCCGGCACCGCCCGGCGTGCGCGGCCCGGATCCACCCGCACTCCTGCTCCTGAGCACGGGCGGCGGATGAGAGAACCTTGAACGGCCGGGGCCTCGTGCCCCGGCCGTTTCGCTGTGGAGACACCCTGCGGCCTGACTCTCCTGCTCGTCACCAGGTCCGGTGGCCGCTGGGAAAGGCCGGCCGTGACCGAGGGCCCTCATGGCGGGCATGGCACGGCGCGGACGGATCCGGCAGTCCGGACGACGGCGCCCGCCACCCGGCAGCCCAAGCGACGGCATCCGCCGCCCGGCAGCCCAAGCGACGGCATCCGTCGCGGCTCCAGGCGACGGCGCTAAGGTGGCGCGGCGCAAGGCTCTGGGTGAGGCGCGGCGCAAGGCCTTGGGGTCGCGGTGGACGATTCCCTAAGGGGCCACGGCGATGACCGTGACCGCGCCGGGCGCGACGGTGACCGGCCCGTCGTGGCGCACGTCGTCGAACACGCTCGTCCCGCTCACCCCCTCGACCGTCACGGGCTCCTCGCCGTGGTTGATCAGGAAGACGTGGTCGCCCCGGCGTACCAGCTCCAGCGTCTCGGGGAGGCCGCGGGGCCGGGACACGTTCGCGTGGTCGAGCACCTGACCGAGCAACTCGCGCAGACCGGCGACAGGCGCGGTCGCGAGGTACCAGGCGGTGCCCGCGCCGAGGTCGTGGCGGGTGAAGGCGGGGTGCCCGGCGTCGGGTCCGGTGGCGAAGTCGCGTACGGCGACCGCGCCGGCCGGTCGGACCCGCTCCGACCAGACGCGGGCCGTGTCGCCGCCGTCGCCGCTGCCGCCGCCGGTCAGCGCCACCGTCTCGTGCTCGCGCAGCGGGTGGAACTCCTCGATCGACAGGCCCAGCAGCTCGCGCAGCGCGCCGGGGTGGGCGCCCGGGTGGATGGTGTCGTGCTCGTCCACGATGCCGGAGAAGTACGACACGAGGAGGGTGCCGCCCGCCTCGACGTACCGGTGGAGGTTCTTGGCGGACGCCTCGGTCAGCAGGTACGAGCTGGGCGCCACCACCACCCGATATCCCGAAATATCGGCGGAAGGGTGGACGAAGTCCACCGTCACGTGCTCCCGCCACAGCGCCTCGTAGAAGGCGTCCACCCGCTCCCTGAACGTCAGATCGACCGACGGCCGCCAGTCCAGCTCCAGCGCCCAGTACGACTCCCAGTCCCAGACCATCGCGACCTCGGCCCGCACCCGGCTCCCCTGAAGACCGGCGAGCCTGCGCAGGTCGGCGCCGAGCCGGACCACCTCGCGCCACTGCCCGGAATCGGTCCCGGCGTGCGGCACCATCCCCGAATGGAACTTCTCGGCCCCGAAGCGCGAGGCCCTGAACTGGAAGAACAGCACGCTGTCGGAGCCGCGCGCCACGTGCGCGAGGCTGTTGCGGCGCATCTCGCCGGGCCGCTTGGCGATGTTGCGCGGCTGCCAGTTCACCGCGCCCGCCGAGTGCTCCATGAGCATCCACGGCGCGCCGCCCGCCACCGAGCGGGCGAGGTCGGCGGACATGGCCAGGTCGATGTGGTTGTCGGGCCGCTCGGCCTTCAGGTAGTGGTCGTTGGCGATCACGTCCAGCTCGCGGGCCCACTGCCACAGGTCGGCGGACTTGCAGTTCACGGTGCCCGCGAAGTTCGTGGTGACGGGGATGCCGGGGGTGAGCTCGCGCAGGATGTCGCGCTGGAGCGCGTAGTGCTCGCGGTGCTGGCCGTCGCTGAAGCGGGCGTAGTCGAGACGCTGGGCCGGGTTGACGGCCGTGTGGTTGAAGCGGGGGGCGTCGATCTCCGCCCAGTCGGTGTACGTCTGGCCCCAGAACGTGGTGCCCCAGGCGTCGTTCAATGCCGAAATATCGCGATATCGGGTGCGGAGCCATTCACGCCACGCCGCCACGCTGTGGTCGCAGTAGCACTCGCCGAGCGGCGCCCCGTACTCGTTGTGCACGTGCCACATGACCACGGCCGGATGCCCGCGATAGTGCTCGCCCAGCGCGCGCACCAGCCGCGCGGTCGCCGCCCGGAAGGCCGGGGCGCTGGAGCAGGCGCTCTGCCTGCCGCCGAACCCGATCCGCGTCCCCTCCCTGGTCACCGGCAGCACGTCAGGATATTTCCGGATGAACCAGGCGGGCGGGGCCGCGGTCGGCGTGGCCAGGTCCACCGCGACCCCGCCCTCGTGCAGCCGGTCCACGATCTCGTCCAGCCAGCCGAACTCGTAGCGCCCCTCCGCGGGCTCCATCAACGCCCACGAGAACAGGCCCAGGCTGACCAGGTTCACCCCGGCCTGGCGCATCAGGGCCACGTCCTCCTCCAGGACCTCGCGTGGCCACTGCTCCGGGTTGTAGTCGCCGCCGAAGGCGATACCGGCAGGACGCTCCGGGTACATCCATCCCCCTTGAGAATCTTCTGTGAACGTGCACAGTAGCGCCTACCCCGCCTTCGAGGGAACGGCCGCCCTGGCTCCTCCGATGATGGCCGATTAACGAGAACATAACGACCCCTTGACGGGTGTTTCGTGGCTGTTTCACTCTGTGCACGTTCACAGAACTTTCTGGAGGTACGCATGCGCGCCAACCGCCTTGGAGCCGCCCTGGCCGTCGTGCTCACGGCTGCTCTCGCGAGTTGCGGGTCGTCCGGCGAGCCCGCCCCAAGCACCGAGGCGGCGCAGAGTCCCAGTGCCGCCGCCAAGGGATCGGTCAAGCTGACGTACTGGACCTGGGCCCCCAACATGGACAAGATCGCCGCGGTCTGGAACCAGGCGCACCCGGACATCCAGGTCACGGTCAGCAAGCAGGCGGGCGGCGACGACGCGGCGGCCAAGTTCCTCACCGCGGCCAAGGCGGGCAACCCGCCGGACCTCGTGCAGGCCGAGTACCAGCACCTGCCCTCGTTCGTCGCCGCCGACGCGGTGGCCGACCTCAAGGCCGAGACCGCCTCGGTCAAGGGCGAGTTCGCGCAGGGCCTGTGGAGCCTGGTCACGCTGGGCACGGAGGGCGTGTACGGGATCCCGCAGGACAGCGGCCCGATGATGCTCTTCTACCGCAAGGACCTGTTCGACAAGTACGGCCTCGCGGTCCCGAAGACCTGGCAGGAGTACGCCGACGCGGCCCGCGCGCTGCACAAGAAGGACCCCAAGACGTACCTCGGCACGTTCTCCAGCAAGGACCCGGGAGCGTTCACAGGTTTGGCGCAGCAGGCCGGCGCCCAGTGGTGGTCGATCAGCGGCGAGTCGTGGAAGGTCAACATCGCCGACGAGGCCACCAAGAAGGTCGCCGACTACTGGGGCGGGCTGGTGAAGGAGGGCGTCATCGACGACATGCCGTACTTCACCCCCGAGTGGAACAAGGCGCTCAACGACGGCAAGCTGCTGACCTGGCCGTCGGCGGTCTGGGCGCCGGGCGTGCTGTCGGCCAACGCGCCCAAGGCCAAGGGCAAGTGGGCCGCCGCCCCGCTCCCGCAGTGGAACGCAGGTGAGAGCTTCAGCGGCTTCTGGGGCGGCTCGTCCACGGCCGTGTCCGCCAAGTCGCCGAACAGGGCCGCCGCCGCCCAGTTCGCCACTTGGATGAACACCGACCCCGCGGCCCTGGGCCTGCTCGTCAAGGAGGCCGCGATCTACCCGGCCGCGACCAAGGCCCAGGCGTCGCTCGGCCAGGCGCCCGACTACTTCTCCAACCAGCCCGACTTCTGGCAGCAGGCCGCCGCCGTCTCCGCCGTCGCGCGCGGCTTCACCTTCGGCCCGAACGTCGGCGTGACGTACAACGCCTTCATGGACAACTTCGACAAGGCGCTGCAGAACAAGACGCCGTTCGCCGACGCGGTGCAGGCCATGCAGGACGCCACGGTCGCCGACATGCGCAAGTCCGGCTTCCAGATCGCCTCATGAAGCAGTCCGGCAGGAGTGCGTGGCCGTACCTGTTCCTGACCCCCGCGATCGTGCTGTTCACCCTCTTCCTCGCCGTGCCCATCGGGTACACCGCCTGGCTGGCGCTGCGGCGCACCAAGGTGTCCGGGCTCGGGCTGGGCAAGGGCGCACGTAAGGAGATCTTCGTCGGTTTCGACAACTTCTCCGCCGCCCTGTCCGACCCGGAGCTGTGGCACGGCTGGCTGCGCGTGCTCGGCTACGGCACGCTGGTGCTGGTCGTCATGCTCGGGCTGGCGCTGCTGTTCGCGCTGCTGCTGGACTCGGCGCGGGCGAGGCTGGCCAGGTTCTCGCGGATCGCGATCTTCCTGCCGTACGCGGTGCCGGGAGTGGCCGCCACGCTGCTGTGGGGCTTCCTCTACCTGCCCTCGCTCAGCCCCATCAGGGACGTCCTGGACGTCGACTTCCTCGGGGCGAGCACCGTCACGTACTCCATGGCGAACGTGGCGGTGTGGGGCGGCGTCGGCTTCAACATGCTCGTGCTCTACACGACGCTCCGGGCCATCCCGCGCGACCTGTACGAGGCCGCGCGGCTGGACGGTGCCTCCGAGCTCCAGATCGCGGTCCGCGTGAAGATCCCGATCCTCACCCCGGCGATCATCCTCACCACCGTGTTCTCGATCATCGCGACGATCCAGGTGTTCACCGAGCCCACCACGCTGCGGCCGCTGACCAACACGATCAGCTCCACGTGGAGCCCGCTCATGAAGGTCTACCGCGACGCGTTCGTCACCGGCGACCTGTACTCGGCCGCCGCCACCTCGATCGTCATCGCGGCGATCTCGCTCGTCCTGTCGTTCGGGTTCCTGCGCGTGGTCCGCAACCACGCCTTCGGGGAGGGCTGATGGCCACCGCACACCGCCGGACGGCCGCGCGCGGGCCATGGGGCGTGGCGCCGACCGGGCTGCTCCTGCTCGGCGCGCTCTACTGCCTGTTCCCGGTGCTCTGGGTGTTCGTCGCGGCGACCAAGTCGCCGGGGGAGCTGTTCAGCACCTCGACGTTCGCCCTCGGCACCGGCCTGCTCGACAACATGACCCAGCTGTTCGCCTACCGGGACGGGGTGTTCTGGCTCTGGGGCGTCAACACCCTGCTGTACGCGGGCGGCGGCGCGCTGCTGTCGACCGCGGTCTCGGCGATCTCGGGGTACGCGCTGGCGAAGTTCCGCTTCCCCGGCCGGAACCTGATCTTCAACCTGCTCATCGGCGGCATCCTCGTGCCCGCCGTGGTGCTGGCGATCCCGCAGTACCTGGTCTTCTCCAAGATCGGGCTGGCCGACACGTACTGGGCCGTCCTGCTGCCGCAGATCCTGCACCCGTACAGCATCTATCTGGCCCGCATCTACGCCACGGCGGCCATCCCCGACTCGCTGCTGGAGGCGGGGCGGATCGACGGGGCGAGCGAGTGGCGGCTGATGTACCGGGTGGCGGTGCCGCTGATGGTGCCGGGCATGGTGACGATCTTCCTGTTCCAGTTCGTGGCCATCTGGAACAACTTCCTGCTGCCGTTCATCATGCTCGGCGACGACGGCAAGTTCCCGCTCACGGTGGGCCTGTTCACGCTGCTGAAGTCGGGGGCGAACCAGCCCTCCCTCTACAACCTGATCCTCACCGGAGCGTTCCTGTCGCTCGTCCCCTTGATCGCGCTCTTCCTCACCATGCAGCGATACTGGAAGACCGACCTGTCCTCCGGAGCCGTCAAATGAAGCGCCCTACGATCCACGACGTCGCCGCCGCCGCGGGCGTGTCACGCGGCACGGTCTCCCGGCTGCTCAACGGCGACAAGTACGTGAGCCCGGCGGCGCGCGTGGCCATCGAGCGGGCCATCTCCGAGACCGGCTACGTGGTCAACCGGGCCGCCCGCAGCCTCGTCACCCAGCGCACCGGCTCGGTCGTGATGGTGCTGTCGGAGCCGCACGAGATGCTGTTCGAGGACCCCAACTACAGCACGACCATCCGGGTCGCCATCAGGATGCTGGCCGAGCGCGACCTGTCGCTGGTGATGATGCTGGCGGGCGACGAGGGCGACCGCGAGCGGGCGGTCCGCTACGTCCGGGGCGGCCACGCCGACGGGGTGCTGCTGCTCTCGACGCACGCCGGCGACCCGTTCGTCGACGCGCTGCAGTCGGGGCCGCCCGCGGTCTCCTGCGGCGCCGTCATCGGCCGCGAGAGCGTCATCCCGTACGCCGCCGCCGACGAGCGCCTGGGCGGCCGCCAGATGACCGAGTACTTCGTGAGCCAGGGCCGCAGGCGCATCGCCATGATCACCGGCCCGATGGACACGCCTGGCGGCATCCAGCGCCTCGAAGGCTTCGCCGACGTGCTGGGCCGCAAGGCGTCCAAGAAACTGATCGCGCACGGGGACTGGACGCAGGCCAGCGGCGAGCGGGCCATGGCCGAGCTGCTGGCCCGCACGCCCGACATCGACGCCGTCTTCGTGGCCTCGGACCTGATGGCCGCGGGCGCCCTGGCCGCCCTGCGCGCCGCCGGGCGCAGGGTGCCGGACGACGTGGCGGTGGGCGGCTTCGACGACTCGTCGGTGGCCCTCTCGACGCACCCGCCGCTGACCACGATCCGCCAGCCGCTGGCGGAGGTGGCCCAGGAGACGGTACGCCTGCTGCTCGCGCTCATCGACGGCGCGAAGCACGTGGACCCGGTGATACTGCCCACGGAGCTGGTGATCCGCGATTCCGCCTGACCTTGTTGGCATCATGGCCCTATGGCGATCAACGAACTGAGCCCCGACGAGCTGCTCACCACCACCCGCAGCGTGCGCAAGCGCCTCGACCTCACCCGTCCCGTCTCGATGGACCTGGTGCGCGAGTGCCTGGAGGTCGCGCTCCAGGCGCCCACCGGCGGCAACCGGCAGGGCTGGCACTGGATCGTGGTGACCGACCCCGAGCTGCGCCGGGCGATCGGCGACTACTACGCCCGCTCGATGCAGGCCTACTTCGAGTCCGGCGCCGCCGCCGGTTCGCAGTTCCAGGACGACCCGGCCAGGGCGGCGACGCAGCAGCGCGTGTCCGAGAGCGCCGCCTACCTGGGCGAGCACATGCCCGACGTGCCGGTGCTGGTGATCGGCTGCATCACGCTGCCGGGCGGCGGCCTGCCGCAGGGCAATCAGGCGGGTCTGTGGGGGTCGTTGCTCCCCGCCGCCTGGAGCTACATGCTCGCCGCCCGGGCCCGCGGGCTCGGCACGGCCTGGACGACGCTGCACCTGGCGTACGAGAGCGAGATCGCCGAGCTGCTCGGCATCCCGGACGACGTCCGCCAGGGCGTGCTCATCCCGACCGCCCACTACCTCGGCGAGACGTTCGGGCCCGCGGGGCGGCAGCCGCTCGACGAGGTGCTGCACGTCGATCGCTGGTAGGCGCGCGGCCCAAAGAGGACGGCGGCTCCTCACACATGATGAAATGTCCGCATAAATCGGGGGTTCAGAAAATAGGATCACGGATCTAGCCACCGACCGAGGAGCCGACAGTGTCCGAGAGCGAGCAGGAGCGCGCGCCCCGCGGGATCGACACGACCAAACCCAGTGTCTCCCGCGTCTATGACTACATGCTCGGCGGCAAGGACAACTACGAGATAGACCGCCAGGTGGCCGCGGCCGCGCTGAAGATCGCTCCCGACGCGCCCGAGGCGGCCAGGGCGAACCGGGAGTTCCTGCGCCGCACGGTCCACCACCTGGCGGCCGAGGCGGGGATCCGCCAGTTCCTGGACATCGGCTCGGGCCTGCCCACCCAGGGCAACGTGCACGAGATCGCCCAGGCGGTGGCCCCGCAGTCGAGGGTCGTGTACGTCGACCACGACCCGATCGTGCTCGTGCACGGCCGGGCCCTGCTCGCCGTGGACGCCAGCACCACGATCGTCGAGGCCGACGCCCGCGAGCCGGAGAAGATCCTCGAGGACCCGAAGACGCGCTCCCTGATCGACTTCGACAAGCCGGTCGGGCTGCTGATGTTCGGGATCCTGCACCACCTGGCCGACGACGAGGACCCGGCCGGCGTGGCGGCCGCCCTGCTCCGGCCGCTCGCCTCGGGCAGCCACGTGGTGATCTCGCACTTCCACAACCCGGGCGAGGCGCATCCCGAGGTGTCGGAGCAGGCGTACGAGGCGGAGAGGATCTTCAACGAGCACCTCGGCACCGGCCGGTGGCGCACCCGGGAGGAGATCCTCTCCTACTTCGACGGCCTCGAACTGCTGGAGCCCGGCCTGGTGCCGCTGCCCGAGTGGCGCCCGGGCAGTGACGACCGCGCCACGCCGGGCATCACGTACCACACCTTCGTCGGAGGGGTGGCCCGCAAACCCTAGCCGGGCAGCTTGCCGGAGGCGACCACGTCGCGGTACCAGTGGGCGCTGTCCTTCCAGACGCGCTCCAGCGTGCCGGGCTCCACGCGGACGATGCCGAACCGCTTGGCGTACCCGTGCGCCCACTCGAAGTTGTCCATCAGCGACCACACGAAGTATCCGCGCACGTCCGCCCCGGCCGAGATCGCCTCGGCCACGGCGGTCAGGTGCCGGTGGAGGTAGTCGACGCGCCGCTCGTCGTGGACCCGCCCGTCGGGCGTCACGACGTCGGCGAACGCGGCGCCGTTCTCGGTGATCATGGTGGGCATGGCGGGGTAGTCGCGGTGCAGCCGCAGCAGCAGCTCGGTCAGGCCGGTCTCGTCGATGTTCCACCCCATCTCGGTGTACGGGCCCGGCTGTGGCATGAACTCGACGTTCTCGCACGCGATCCACGGCGAGGCGGCCCCGTCCTGGTGCCCGTCGGCGGTCGCCCGGTCGGAGGAACCGTCCCACCGGCGCACGAGCGTGGGGTTGTAGTAGTTGACCCCCAGCACGTCCAGCGGCTGGCACGCGGTCGCCTCGTCGCCGTCGCGCACGAACGACCAGTCGGTCACCGACGCCGTGTCGGCGATGAGGTCGCGCGGGTAGGCGCCCTCCAGCATCGGGCCGAGGAAGGCCCGGTTGGCCAGCGCGTCCACCTGCCGCACGGCGTCGGCGTCGGCCTCGGACACGCCGCGCACGTGGTGCAGGTTGAGCGTGACCGACATCTGCGCGGCCGGGTCGACGACCGCGCGCAGCGCCTGGACGGCCAGGCCGTGGCCGAGGTTGAGGTGGTGGACGGCGGCCAGCGCGGCGGCGGGCTCGGTCCTGCCGGGGGCGTGCACGCCGGAGGCGTAGCCCAGGTAGGCCGAGCACCACGGCTCGTTCAGGGTGATCCAGGTGCGCACGCGGTCGCCGATCGTCTCGCCCATGAGGGCCGCGTACTCGGCGAAGCGGTAGGCGGTGTCACGGTTGGCCCAGCCGTCCGCGTCCTCCAGCTCCTGCGGCAGGTCCCAGTGGTAGAGGGTGGCCACGGGGGCGATCCCGCGGGTCAGCAGCCCGTCCACCAGCCGCTCGTAGAAGTCCAGCCCCGGCCGGTTGGCCGTGCCGTTCGGACGGACCCGCGGCCAGGAGATCGAGAACCGGTACGCGCCCACGCCCAGGGCGGAGAGGATGTCCAGATCCTCCTCCAGCCGGTGGTAGTGGTCACAGGCCACGTCGCCGGTGTCGCCCCCCGCCACCAGGCCCGGGGTGTGGGAGAAGGTGTCCCAGATCGACGGGCCGCGGCCGTCCTCGTTCCAGGCGCCCTCCACCTGGTAGGCGGCGGTGGCGGTGCCCCACACGAAGTTCTCGGGGAATGTGGGCATGCTGCTCCTTAAAATCCTTACAGGGTGATCTCAATGTCGTCGCCCTGGGTGGTCTCCGTCGCCTGGCGTTCTCCGAAGAGCCGCAGGCTCCAGCTCTTGGGCGCGCCCGCCAGGCGGCGGGCCCGGACGCGGTCGCCCGTGCGCGACACCTCGAAGACGGCGGCGGTGGTTCCGTCTGGGGCCGGCACGGTGACGGTGCGGCGGGCGCCGTCGGGGAGGCGGTAGGCGTTCAGGGTGACCCCGTCGGCGTAGTCGTAGTCGGGCCGGTCCTCGCGGGCGCCCGTCGGCACCACGGCACCCGGCCGCACCAGCAGCGGCAGGCTATCGAACCCGTGCCGCTCGGTACGCCACCCGGGTCCGCTCACGCTCTCCCCGCCGAGCAGCGGCGTCCAGACCCCCTCAGGGACGTAGTAAGAAATTTCACCATCCGCCGACATGACGGGCGCCACCAGCAGGTCGGGCCCGAGCATGTACTGCGCGTCCAGGTAGTCGCAGCCCCGGTCCCCGGGGAACTCCAGCCGCATGGCCCGCATCATCGGCAGCCCGTCGGTGACCGCCTCGGCCGCGGCGCCGTACAGGTACGGCATGAGCCGCGCCTTCAGCCGCGTGAACGACCGCAGCACGTCCACCGACTCCTCGTCGAACAGCCACGGCACCCGGTACGAGCCGCTCCCGTGCAACCGGCTGTGCGACGACAGCAGCCCGAAGGCCACCCACCGCTTGAACACGGCCGGATCGGGCCGCCCCTCGAACCCGCCGATGTCGTGGCTCCAGAACCCGAACCCGGCCAGCCCCAAGGACAGCCCGCCCCGCAGCGACTCGGCCATCGCCTCGAACGTCGACTCGCAGTCGCCGCCCCAGTGCACCGGCAGCCGCTGCCCGCCCACCGTGGCCGAGCGGGCGAACAGCACGGGCGCGCCCCGCTCGGCCAGCACCTCGTGCACGGTCCGGTTGTAGAGCAGCGTGTAGTAGTTGTGCATGCGTTCAGGGTCGGAGCCGTCGGCGTAGGCGACGTCGGTGGGGATGCGCTCGCCGAAGTCGGTCTTGAACGCGTCCACCCCCATGTCGAGCAGCCCGCGCAGCTTGCCCGCGTACCACTGCCTGGCGGCCGGGGAGGTGAAGTCCACCAGCGCCCGGCCCGCCTGCCAGTGGTCGTCCTGCCAGACGGTCCCGTCGGGGCGGCGCAGCAGGTGACCGGCCGCCATCCCCTCGTCGAACAGCGCCGACGCCTGCCCGATGTACGGGTTGATCCACAGGCAGACGCGCAGTCCCCGCTCCTTCAGCCGCCGGATCATGCCCTCCGGATCCGGGAACACCTCCGGGTCCCACTCGAAGTCGCACCACCGGTACGGGCGCATCCAGAAGCAGTCGAAGTGGAACACGCTCAGCGGCAGGTCCCGCTCGGCCATCCCGTCCACGAACGACGTCACCGTCGCCTCGTCGTAGTCGGTGGTGAACGACGTGGACAGCCACAGCCCGAACGACCAGGCGGGCGGCAGCGCGGGACGGCCGGTCAGCGCGGTGTAGCGGCGCAGGATGTCCTTCGGCGTGGCTCCGTGGATGACGAGGTACTCGAGGTCGTGGCCCTCGACGCTGAACTGCACCTGCGACACCGACTCCGAGCCGACCTCGAACGACACGCGCCCGGGATGGTTGACGAACACGCCGTAGCCGCGGTTGGTGAGGTAGAAGGGGATGTTCTTGTAGGCCAGGTCGCTGCTGGTGCCGCCGTCCTCGTTCCAGATGTCGACGGACTGCCCGTTGCGCACGAAGGCGCCGAACCGCTCGCCCAGCCCGTACACGAGCTCCCCGGCTCCGAGGCGGAGCTGGTCGACCATGAAGTGCCGATCGTCGGCGTCACGCATGGCGGCGAGGCTCCTGCCGCCGCTGCGGGTCAGCTCGCGCCCGTCCGCGCTGAAGGTCATCTCCCACGGCGTGTCCCTGCGCACCCGCACGGTGAGCGCGCCGCTGGTCAGGCTCGCCTGCTCGCCGTCCACGGCGATGTCCACGTCCGGGGCGTCGTCGCGTACCTCGAAGGCGGGGGAGGCGGGGACGGATCCGGCGAAGTGCACCGTGCGTACGCGGATCACGTCCGGCATCGGGGACGACAGGTCCACCCGCAGCACCGGGCCGTCGATCGTGTGGCCCCGGTGGGTGATGGGCCTGGCCGGGGCCAGGATCCGCAGCGAGCCGGCGTCCGCGGTCACGTCGTGGGCCTGCGCGGCGTAGTGGGCCCGCACCCCGGGACGCAGCCGCCAGTAGCCGTCCTTGAACTTCATGCCTCTCCTTGGACGAGGGCCGCGACGGCCTGCGGTGCCAGCGTGATCCGGCCGTCCACGGCGGATCCGGTCAGCAGGTCCGTCGCCGCGTGGGGGAGCGGCACGCCTACCGCGTCCGCGCCGTGGTTGAGCAGGAACAGGACGTCGCCGCGGCGCACCGCCTCGACACCGCGCGGCAGCTCCGGCAGCACCCCGCGCACGCCCGCGTCGGCCAGCACGCGCTCGGCCAGCTCGCCGAGAGCGTCCGGCTCGGGCATCGTGGCCACGTACCAGGCCACGCCCTTCCCGGCGCGGTGCCGCAGCACCGCGGGGCCGCCGTCGGCGAACGCGGCCACCGTCTCGGCGCCCTCCGGTTCGATCAGCTCGGTCCAGGTGTGCGCGGCGAACTCCGCCCCGCCCGCCCACCGGCAGCGCACGGGCCCTTCCACGGGCCGCCACTCCTCGCCGGACGCGCCGAGCACCTCGCGCAGCGGCGCGGGAAACCGTCCGGTACGCACGTGCGCCCGCTCGTCCACGACGCCCGAGAACGGGCCCACGACCAGGACCCCGCCGTCGCGGACGTAGGCGGTCATGGCCGCGGCGTCCGCGTCGCCGATCAGGAAGAGGTTCGGGACCACGACCAGGGCGTAACCGTCGAGCCCGGCGGACGGCGGCACCAGGTCCACGCTCACCCCGCGCTCCCAGAACGGCAGGTAGTAGGAGAAGAGCTGGTCGGTCGCGGTGAGCCGGTCGCTCGGCCGGCCGCGCTCCTCCAGCGCCCACCAGCTCGGCCAGTCGAACACCATCGCCACCCGCGCCGGCACCGGCTGCCCGGCCACCTCGCTCAGCCCGCGCAGCTCCTGGCCGTGCGCGCGCACCTCGGCGTGCAGGCGGGTGTCCACGCCCGCGTGCGGGACCATCGCGGAGTGGAAGCGCTCGGCGCCGAACCGGGAGGCCCGCCACTGGAAGTAGCACAGCCCGTCCGCGCCCCGGGCGACCGCCTGCAGCGCCTCCAGCCTGAGCCGGCCGGGCGGCTTGGGCGGATTGTGCGGGCGCCAGTTGACCGCGCTCGTGGACTGCTCCATCAGCAGCCACGGCCTGCCCTTCGCGAGGCCGCGCATGAGGTCGTGGGTGAGCGCGCTGCGGGCGGGCGCGAGCGGGTCGGCCGGGTCGGGGTAGTGGTCGTTGGAGACGATGTCCTCCTCCTGCGCCCACGACCAGTAGTCGACCGGTTTGAACAGGCCCATGAAGTTGGTGGTGATCGGGATGTCGGGGGTCCGCGCGCGGAGGACGTCGCGCTCGGCGCGGAAGTGGGCGAGCAGGGCGTCGGAGCAGAAGCGCCAGAAGTCCAGCTGCTGTGACGGGTTGATGATGTAGGGGGCGCGGCGGGGGGTGACGATCTCGGCCCACTCGCTGTAGCGCTGGCTCCAGAACGTGGTGCCCCATGCCTCGTTGAGCGTGTCCAGGTCGCCGTAGCGCTCCTTCAGCCAGGCGCGGAACGCCCTGGCGGACTCGTCGCAGTGGCAGACCTGGCCGTACTCGTTGCCCACGTGCCACAGGGCCAGGGCCGGGTGGCCCGCGTACCGCTCGGCCAGGTCCTCGACCAGGGCCAGCGCGCGCTCCCGGTAGACGGGGGACGACGGGCAGAACTGGTTGCGCGAGCCGTACCAGAGGCGGTGCCCCGACTCGTCCACCGGCAGCGTCTCCGGCCACCGGTGCCCCAGCCACGGAGGCGGGGAGGCCGTGGGGGTGGCCAGGTCCACCGCGATCCCGGCCTTGCCGAGCAGGTCGAGCACCCGGTCCAGCCAGGCGAAGTCCCGCTTGTCCGGCTCGGGCTCGATCCGCGCCCAGCTGAAGACGCCGACCGTGACGAGGTTGACCCCGGCGGCCCGCATCAGCTCGGCGTCCTCCTCCCACACGTGCTCCGGCCACTGCTCGGGGTTGTAGTCGCCGCCGAACAGCAGGCCGCGTCCGGCGGTGAGCGTGTGCATGTTCATGATCTCCCTCTTGGGGGTCCGGAGCTGTCGCCGATCACCAGGCGGCAGGGCAGCAGCCGGTGCCGGGGCGGGCCGTCGTCCTCCAGCCGGTCGATGAGCATGCGCGCGCCGAGCCCGCCCAGCTCCGCGCTCGGCGGCTCCAGCGTGGTGAGCCGGGGATGGAACATCTCGGCGACGGCCGCCGACGACAGCACCAGCAGCAACGTCAGGTCCTCGGGGATTCGCCACCCGCGCGCCGCGACAGCCGCGATCACACCGGCCGCCGCGTGGTCGTCCATCACCGCCAGCGCCGTCACGTCCGGATGCGCCGCGACCAGCCGGTCGAACGCCTGCCTGCCCTCTTCGGCGGAGCCGGGCCGGAAGTCGTCCACGTAGCCGATCCCGGCCGCGCGGGCGGCCTCGGCGAACTCCGCCCCGGCCCGGATCGCGGGGCCGTACTGCGCCGCGTACGCGTCGGCGGCGAGGTTGAAGAAGGCCAGCTTGCGATGCCCGAGCCCGGCCACGTGCGCGACGGCCTGCCTGGCCGTGGCCGCGAAGTCGATGTCGGCGTGGTCGATCGAGCCGGGGTCGCGGGTCCGGCCGATCATGCTGAACGGGACCCCGGCCTCCATGAGGAACTCCGTGCGCTCGTCGTCGAGCCCGACCTCCATCAGCAGCACGCCGTCCACCAGCCCCAGACCGGTGAGGTGGCGCAGCTCCTCGACCGGGTCGGCGTGCTCGGGGGAGAGCAGCAGGTGGTAGCCCAGCTCGCGGGCCGCCTCGGCGGCGCCGGTGGCGAACTGCATCTCGGTCACCCCGAAGCCGCTGCGCGGAGCCGGATAGAGCAGGGCGAGGATGCGGGTGCGCTTGCTCTGCAGCCCGCGGGCCAGCAGGCTCGGGCGGTATCCGAGGTCGGCCGCGGCCCGCTCGATGCGCCGCCTGGTGCCCGCCGCCACCGGACGGGTGCCGTTGAGCGCGGCGGACACGGTGCTGACCGCCACCCCCGCCCGCTCGGCCACGTCACGTATCGAAGACATCCCCTGCCGATTCCCTGGATCGAAACGTTTCGCACAACCTAGGGTCCGCTTTGCGGGGCTGTCAATGGGGTGAAATCGGGCGTCCTAAACACCGCTCTTCGTGCGGAGTGTTGTTCACGGCGGGGGAGCGGTGGACTGGCGCTGGATCAGCTGGATGGGCCCGGCCAGCACCTCGGCCACCGTGTCGTCCGGCTTCAGGCCGGCCAGCAGGCTCACCCCGCGGCGGCCCAGCTCGCCCAGCGGCATGCGGACCGTCGTGAGCGGCGGGTGGAGGTAGCCGGCCAGCTCGAGATCGTGCACGGCCACGATCGAGAGGTCCCGGGGGATCTCCAGCCCGGCCGAGCGCACGCCCTCCATGGCTCCGATGGCCGAGGCCACGTTCGCCACGAACACCGCCGTCGGCCGCTCGGGAGCGGCCAGCAGCCGGGCCATCGCCGCCGCCCCGCCCGCCGGCGTGTAGTCGGCCGCCACGATCGGACCCTCCGGCAGGCCGGCCTCGCGCATCGCCGCCGAGTACCCCGCCGACCTGCGCGTGGCCGTGTCGGAGCGGGACGGTCCCGCGAGGTGGGCGATGCGGCGGTGGCCGAGCCGTACGAGGTGCTCGACCGCGAGGGCGGCGGCCCGGGCGTCGTCGAGGACGACGTACCGCTTGACGCTCCTGCTGCGGTTGTTGAGCATGATCCACGGGATGGCGGCCCGGTCGAGCTGGCCGATGAGCTCCGACTCGTCCCCGGTGCCGGCCAGCAGCAGGCCGTCGATGCGGCCCTGCCCGATCCGGTCCATGTAGTCGCCCAGCGCGGCGCTCGACGCGCTGCCCGTGACCAGCACGTACCCCTCGGCGGCCGCCTCCGCCTCCGCGCCCTTGATGATCTCCGCGTAGACCGGGTTGGCGAAGTCGGGGATGAACAGCCCGAACATGTGCGCCCGTGCCGTGCGCAGGCTCCGCGCGGCCACGTTGGGCCGGTAGTCGAGCTCCTCGATCGCCGCGAGCACCCGCTCGCGCGTCTCCGGCCGGATGTTGAGCGTGGGGTCCTTGTTGACGACGCGGGAGACGACGGCCCGGTCGACCTTCGCGACGGCGGCGACGTCGGCCAGCGTGACCCGGGAACTCTTCATGCCGACGATCCTGGCCGCACGCTCTGGCCCGTGTCCATCGAGCGGTAGAGGGCGTCGAGCAGGCGCAGCGTGCCGAGGTTGTCCGCGCCGGACGTCTCCGGCTCGCCGCCCTCCGCGACGGCCTTCAGCAGCGACCCCATCGGGCCGGCGACCGCGTCGGGCAGCCAGCGCCGGGTCACCGGGTACGGCAGCCAGCCGTCCGTCGGCAGCGTCCGGCTGTTCACCGACAGGGTGTCGGGGCGGCCGTGCGGATAGTCGTACAGCAGGCCGAGCGTGCCCTTGATCGCCCCCTGCGTGCCGTCGATGCGGAAGGACGCCTCCTGGTCGCCCGTGCGGTTCTCGTGCGTCACGTGGACCAGCGCCCGCACGTCGCCCGGGTACACGAGCGTGCTCATCGTCCGCGTCTCGCCCCTGGCGAGCTGTCCAGGCGTGCGGCTGCCGGTGCAGAAGACGAGCTCCGGGTCCCCCAGGACCGAGCGGATGGCGTCCAGGTAGTGGATGGAGTGGTAAACGATCTCCAGCCGCTCGGTGGCGACGAGCCAGTCCCAGGCGCTCCAGTCGGTCAGGATGTTCACGGTGAACGTCATCGCCGTCGGCTCGCCGATCCACCCCGCCCGCACCATGGCGCGGGCGGCGGCGATGCCCTCGTCGAAGCGGAGCTGCTGGTTCACCGCGACCTTCAGGCCGCTGGCCGCCGCCAGGTCGACGATGCCCCGCCCGGTCGCGACGTCGGGCGCGAACGGCTTCTGGCACAGCAGGTGCTTGCCCGCCGCCAGCGCCGCCCGCGCGATCCCGGGCTGCGCCCGCGGCGCGACCGCGATGTCCACGACGCGCACGCGTTCGTCGGCCAGCAGCTCCTCCAGCGACGCGTACGTCCTGGGCACCCCGTGGCGGCCCGCCACCTCGGCGGCGCGGGCGGCGTCCAGGTCGTACAGGCCGGTGACCTCCAGCCCCGCCTGCCGGTAGGCGGGCAGGTGGGCCACGTCCACGATGGCTCCCGCGCCGACGACGGCGACAGGCAGCCGGTGCCCGGCCGGGATCGTCAGGTCGGCCGCGGCGGCGATGGGCGCGAACACGTCGATCATGCGGTGCCCTTCCGGGTCATGACGCCTCCTGGAGGCCGTAGAAGCGGGTCGCGGTGCCGCCGAGCACGGCCGCGCGGTCGGCGTCCGGCAGACCCGCCAGCACGGCGTTCGTCTCCCGCCACACCTTGGCGTAGTCGCCGGCGAGCAGCGCCACCGGCCAGTCGCTGCCGAACATCAGCCGCTCCGGGCCGAACACCTCGAGCGCGTGCTCCACGTAGGGTCGCAGGTCCTCGCCGGTCCAGCTCTCGGCGTCGGCCGCCGTGTTCAGCCCGGAGACCTTCGCGTACACCCCGGGGCACTCGGCCGCGCGGGCGAGCAGCGACGCCCACGGCTCCCAGCCCTTCTCCCTGATCGGCGGCTTGGCGAGGTGGTCGATCACCATCCGCAGTCCCGGCACCCGCTCGGCCAGCACCGGCACGTGCTCCAGGTGCCGGGGCAGCACCGCCACCACGTCGAACGGCAGCCCGGCCGCGGCCAGCAGCCGGAGCCCCTCGATCACCGGCTCCCGCACCACCCAGTCCGGGTCGGGCTCGTCGTGGATGAGATGCCGCACCCCCGCGAACCTGGGGTGTCGCCGGTAGCGTTCCAGCGCCTGCGCCGCCTCGCCGGGGCGGTGCAGCGGCACCCACCCGACCACCGCGCCGATGACGTCGTGCGCGTCGGCCTGCGCGAGCATGGCGTCGGTGTCGGCGTAGGAGTCCATCGACTGCACCAGGACCGTGCGGTCGATCCCGGCCGCCGCGAGCTGCGGGATCAGCTCAGGGAGCTCGAAGGTGCGGTGGATGGGCCCGTGCTCCGGCGTCAGCCACGGGTACGAGCCCGTCTCCAGGTTCCAGAAGTGCTGGTGGGCGTCGACGACGGTCATCGGGTCTCCTCAGGCGGTTGCACGAGCTCCAGCGTGATGTCGTCGGGGTCGAGGAAGTAGCAGGCGTAGCCACCCTCGTTCACGCCCGCGGTGATCGCCTCGGGCGGGTTGACGAAGCGCACGCCGGCCGCCGACAGCCGGGCGTGCTCGGCGCGGGCGTCCTCGACGGTGAGCGCCAGGTGGGCCGCGCCCGGCAGGTGGCGTGCGGGGTCCCGGGGCGCGCCCTTCGGGCGTACGTACTCGACCAGCTCCAGGTCGTGCGTGGACAGGCCGCGGGGCTGCCCGGGCACGGCGAGCTGGGCCACCCGCAGGACGGCGTCGGGGTAGCCGACGAGCCTGCGGGTGTAGTCGTTGTCCTGCTCCTGCCGGTGCACCAGCGCGAACCCGAGCAGGTCGCGGTAGAACGCCACGGACCTGTCGAGGTCGGCGACCGTGAAGGAGAAGTGCCAGACGCCTCTCATCCGCCGATCGACCGCCTGACCTCTTCCGCGATGCGCGCGGCGTCGGGGACGAGGGATTGCGCGAGGACGGGCGCGGCGGGCATTCGTACGTCGGGGGTGCCGATCCTGATCGGCGGCGCGGCCAGCGGCACTCCGGCCCCCGCGACGCGGGCGACGACCTCGGCGCCGAAGCCGCCGGTGACGTTCGCCTCGTGGACGACCGCCAGCCTGCGGGTGCGGCGCACGCTCTCGATCACCGCCTCGGTGTCGAACGGGTTGAGCCACGGCGTCTCCAGCACCTCCGCCTCGATCCCCTCGCGGGCCAGCGCGCCGGCCGCCTCCAGCACCCGGTGCGTCATCGCGCCCCAGGTGACGATTGTGACGTCGGAGCCCGCGCGGCGGGTGCGCGCCCCGCCCAGCGGCGGGACCGGGCCGTCCGTCCTGACCGGCTGCTTCGGGCCGGCGTACAGCGTGCGGTTCTCGATCACCAGCACCGGGTCGTCGCAGTGGACCGCGCTCACCAGCAGGTCGTACGCGTCCTGCGGCGTGCTCGGCATGCCCACCCGCAGCCCCGGCACGTGCAGGAACAGCGCCTCCAGGCACTGCGAGTGCTGCGCGCACGCGCCCGGCGCGTTGCCCTGCTGGGTGCGGATGGTCAGCGGGGCCCGCAGCCGGCCGCCCGACACGTACCGGACGTTGGCCGCCTGGTTGACGATCTGGTCCAGCGCCACCAGGGAGAAGTCGGCCCACATGATCTCGACGATCGGGCGGCGGCCCATCATCGCCGCGCCCACCGCGCTGCCGAGGATCGCCGACTCGCTGATCGGGGTGTCGAACACGCGGTCGCCGTACTGCTTGCGCAGCCCCCTGGTCACGCCGAACACGCCGCCGGGCACGGCGACGTCCTCGCCGTACACCAGGGTCTCGGGCAGCTCCGCCATGAGCCGGTGCAGGGCCGCGTTCACGGCCTCGCCGTAGGACAGTTCACGCATACAGGTGCTCCCTCGCGGTGGCGGGGTCGGCGGGCGGCGCGGCGAGCGCGGCCGCCGCGGCGGCGTCCATCTCGGCCCGCGCCCTGCGCTCCACCGCTTCCACCTCGGCCGCCGGCACGCCGTCGGCCAGCAGGCCCTCGCGCAGCCGGGCGATCGGCTCGCGCCGCCTGATCCGGTCCAGCTCTCCCGGCTGCCGGTAGGTCTCCGCGTCGCCGATGTAGTGGCCGACCAGGCGCTCGGTCATGCACTCCAGCAGCGTCGGCCCGCCGCCCTCGCGGGCCACCTCGAGCGCGTCCCGCACGTGGAAGCGCACGGCCTCGGCGTCGTTGCCGTCGATCCGGTGACCGGGCATCCCGTACGCCGCCGCGCGGTCGGCCAGGCGCGGGTTGCGCACCATGTCGGCGATCGGGGTCAGCTCGGAGTAGCGGTTGTTCTCGCAGACGAACACCACGGGCAGGGAGAGAGCGGCGGCGAAGTTCATCGCCTCGTGCACCGCGCCCTGGTTCATCGCGCCGTCGCCGAAGACGCTGACCGCGGCCCGGTTCGAGCCGTCGAAGCGGCCCGCCAGCGCCGCGCCGCAGGCGATCGGCGCGCCCGCGCCCACGATCGAGTTCTCGCCGTGGAAGCCGTGCTCGGCGGCCGTGAAGTACGCCGAGCCGCCCCTGCCGCCGTTCACGCCGCTCGCCCGGCCCGTCAGCTCGGCGAACAGCGGCTGCGCCGGCACGCCCCTGGCCAGCGCCCAGCCGTGCCCGCGATAGGTGGCGAACAGCGCGTCGTGCGGCTCCAGCTCGCCGCACGCGCCGACCGGGACGGCCTCCTGGCCGACGCACAGGTGGACCGAACCGACGATCGAGCCGTCCGCGCGCAGGTCGCGCACCTTCTCCTCGAACGCGCGGATCCGCCACATGGCCAGCAGGTCCGCGAGCCTTCTCTCACTCATCCTCGCTCATCTCTCCAGGCGTCCAGCGCCGCGGCGCAGATCGCCCCGGCCTCGCCGATGTAGGACTCGGGCGGGATGGGCAGCGGGCCCAGGCTCGCGAGGTCCTCGGGCCCCGCCACGTCGCGCAGCGCGTCCGCCAGCGCCCGCCCGCTCTCCCGCGCCTCGTGCGCCGCCTTGTAGACCAGGTCGTGCGCCCGCTCCCGGCCCAGTGCCGGGGCCAGCCGCATCATGTACGCCTCCGCCATGATCAGGCCGCCCTCGGCGCCCAGGTTGGCCCGCATGGCCTCCGGGTAGACCCGCAGCCCGGCGGCGACCTCGGCGGCCGTCGCCAGGGCGCCCGCGGCCAGCTCGGCCAGGAGCGGCACCACGTACCACTCGACCTGCCACTCTCCGGCGGCCCGCTCGTGCCCGGCCTCCATCGCGCGGAACAGGCCCGAGCTCAGCGCCCCCGCGGTGCCCGACATGCCGATGACGGCCTCGCAGCCGATCGGGTTGGCCTTCTGCGGCATCGTGGACGACGCGCCCCGGTGGTGGCCGCCCGCCTCGCGCACCTCGCCGACCTCGGTTCTGGACAGGTCCACGACCTCGCGGGCGAAGCGGGCCGCCGTGGCCGCCAGGCCCGCGCAGGTCAGGCCGAACTCGGCCACGCCGTCCCTGGCCACGTGCCACGGCACGTCGGTGGCCCGGAGGGCGAGGGCGGCGGCCACGTGCTCGCGTACCTGCTTGGAGTGCTCGCCCATCGCGGCGGACGTGCCGCCCGCGCCGAACAGTGACACCACCCGCACCCGCCGCGCCGCGTCGCGCGCCCGCTCGCGCTGGCGCGTCACCTCGGCCAGCAGCACCGCGGTCTTCGCCCCGAACGTCGTGGGCACCGCCTGCTGGGCGTGCGTGCGCGCGGCGATGACGGTGCCCGCGTGCTCGGAGACCAGCCGGGCGAGCGCGTCGCCGAACATGCCGAGCAGCGCTCCCAGGTGATCGAGGGCCTCGCCCATCTGCAGGGCCAGCCCGGTGTCCATGATGTCCTGCGTGGTCGCGCCGTAGTGGACGCGGCCGTTCGGGCCCTCGGGGAGCGCGGCCGCGATCATCCGTACCAGGGGCAGGATGGGGTAGCCCACGTTGCCGGCCTCCGGCCAGAGGCGCTGGAGGTCGATGTTCCCGAGCACGCAGGCCGCCTCGATGGCCCGGGCGTCGGCCTCGGCGATGACGCCCGCCTCCGCCTGGGCGCGGGCGAGCGCGGCCTCCGTGCGCAGCCAGGCGAGCACGGTGCGCTCGGCCGAGAAGATCTCGGCCATGGCGCCGTCGCCGAACAGCTCGGGCAGCAGCTTGAACGTCTGGCGCACGGTCAGTTCATCTCCAGTCCGCCGTCGACGTTCAGCGCCTGGCCCGTCACGAACGACGCCAGGTCGCTGGCCAGGAACAGCACCGCGGACGCGACCTCCTCGGGACGGCCGGGGCGGCGCAGCGGGGAGCGGTCGCCGACCTCCTTCAGGTAGGCCGCGCCCGCCTCAGGGCCGAACCGCCGGTCGCGGTCGGCGATGATCTCGTCCCACATGGGGGTGAGGAAGACGCCGGGGCAGACGGCGTTCACCCGTACCGGGGCGAGCGCCTCGGCGGCCGACTTCGTCAGGGAGAGCAGAGCCGTCTTGGCGGCCGAGTAGTGGGCGGCGTTCGGGCGGCCAGAACGGGCGGCGACCGAGGCCAGGGTCACGATCGAGCCGCCGCCGCGTTCGAGCATCCCGCGCCCCACGGCCTGAGTCAGCCAGAACGTGCCGTTGAGGTTGACGTCCACGATCCGCAGCCACTCGCCGGGCTCGATGTCGAGCAGCGGCGTGGTACGCATGATCCCGGCGCAGTTCACCAGCACGTCGATCCGCTCGCGCGCGCCCGCCAGCGCCGTCGCCTGGGCCCGGTCGGTGAGGTCGGCCGCGTGTGCCTCGACGCCCAGCTCGGCGGCCGCCTCGGCCAGTCGCGGGCCCTCCAGGTCGGAGAGCACGACCTCCGCTCCGGCCTCGGCCAGCGCGCGGGCGCACGCCAGGCCGAGACCTCCGGCCCCACCCGTGACGAGCGCCGTCCGCCCGCTCAGGTCGATGGTGACAGCCATCCCCGATGGACTCCCTTCGGGTCAAACGATTGACCAGACCATAACCCGTCACCACAAACCGGACAAGAGGCTGATCAAGCTCAGCCCCAGCCGAGCTCCTCGTAGAAGGCGTCGCGGGCGCGCCCGAACGAGGCGCGGTCCAGCACGGCCCCCCGGTGGGGCCCATCCGTGACGGGCTCGTCGTGCATCCGGGCGGGCAGCTCATCCGGCAACTCATCTGGGCCGCCGCCCTCGCGGGCCGCGTACGCGCGCATCGCGTCGAGCCGCGCCTGCCCGGCCGCCAGCAGGTCCTCCAAGGTGAACGCGTCCCCGAGGACGGCGGTGACCAGGGCGGTCAGATGGTCGACGGTCAGCGGGCGGGTGGGGGAGGAGGCGAAGACGCACAGGTTCAGCGCGTCGAGCCCGCTCCACAGCCGCAGCAGCCGGGCGGTGCGCCGCCCCCGCTCGGCGTCGAGTTCGGCCACCGGGGCGGGCTCGGCCCCGATCCGCGCGGCCTCGCCGAAGCTGTAGGCCAGCCCGGCGACGGGGTCGAAGTCGAGGTCGTGCTCCAGCGCGTCGTAGCGCGGCCCGCCCGGGGCGATCGCGTAGCCGAGGCCGATGCCCGGCTGGACACGGGGGTCGAAGCAGGGCAACTCGGCGCCCTTGACGGTCATCGCGTACGGGACGGCGGCGGGACCGAGCGTGGCGGCCGCCCGCGCCGCGCCCTCGGCGAGCAGATCGCCCATGGCGCCGGTGCGCGTCGCGACGCCCTCGATGAGCTCCGGCAGCGCCGCCGCGTCGCCGAACGCGGGACCGCCGGGCAGCAGGCCGCGCTCGGCGCACTCCATGGCGAACGCCAGCGTCCCGCCGAGGGAGACCGGGTCGAGGCCGAGGTCGTTGCAGCGGGCGTTCGCGCCGAGCACGGCGTCGAGGTCGTCGATCCCGAGGTTCCACCCGAGCGACAGGAACGCCTCCTGCCCGAGCCCGCCCGCCCGCCGCTCCCCTGCGCCCGGCGGCGCGTACACCTTGAGACAGTCGTTCGGGCAGCCGGGGCAGGCGCCGGTGGTCGCCACCGCCCGGCCTTCGTAGTCCCGCGCCTCGGGAACCCGCAGCCCGGACGCGCCGGGCACCGAGAAGTTCCGCACCGAGGCGTACCCCGGGGCGGGCGGCTCCCCGACCCAGCCGGCGAACCCCGGCAGCCCCGCCTGGAGCGCCGCGAGCGGGTTCGTGGTCAGCGACTCCCGGTAGTAGGCGGCGATCCTGGCGACCGCTTCGGGGTCGGCCACCTCGGCGGGCGCGTCGCCCACGCACACGATGGCCTTGAGGTTCTTGGCCCCGAAGACGGCGCCGATCCCGTACCGCCCGGCGGCGTAGGCGTGGTCGGTGACGACGCTCGCGTACCGGACGAGGTTCTCCCCGGCGGGCCCGATCGCCGCGACGTGCGCGGCCCGGCCGTGCCTGGCCCGCAGCGCGTCCGTGGTGGCGGCCGTGCCCAGCCCCCGCAGCTCCTCGGCGGGGTGACAGGTGACCTCGCCGCCCTGGACGAGCAGGTAGGACAGCTGCTCGGCCCGCCCCACGACGGCCAGCGCCCTGGCGCCCGCCCCGCGTAGTCCCGCCGCGAACGGCCCGAGCGCGTGCGTCTCGCCGGCCACCCCGGTCAGCGGGGACTTCGCCAGGAACACCGCCTTGGCCAGCCCGGGCGCCGCCGTCCCGCCCAGCGTCCCGGCCGCCACGTACAGCAGGGCCCGCGGGTCGTACGGATCGAGCCCCGCGGGCGTGCGCTCGGCCATCAGCCGCAGACCGAGTATCGACCCGCCGAAATGCCCCCGCTCGGCCGAGCGATGCTCCTTCTCCACGCTTCCGCTGGTCAGATCCACAATGAACGGCACGTCCAAGCCTCCTGGACTCGATAAGGGGATCAGGGCGGACAACATCACATATCACCTTGCGGGCGCAAGTTTTTGCCGCAACGTCAACCGCCACTGCCCGCCCGTCGATCTCCGCCGGACCGGGGATTTGCTGCCATGGACGACATGGCGCTCACTCGGTCGCTGACCCGCCGCGACGTGGCCCGGCTCCTCGGGGCGGCCCTGGCCGTCGCCGCCGCACCCGCACCGCGGCTGACCCGCCGCGCGGACGTCGACGCCCTGCTCGGGCAGCTGACCTTGGAGGAGAAGATCTCGCTGCTGCACGGCGCCCGGGATCCGGCCTCCAGGGGCCAGGCGGGCTACCTGCCCGGCGTGCCCCGCCTCGGCATCCCCGAGGTGCGCCTGGCCGACGGGCCCGCCGGGGTGCGGGTCACGGCGAGCGCCACCGCCCTGCCCGCCCCGGTCGCGCTCGCCGCGA
Organism: Nonomuraea sp. NPDC049695; assembly: GCF_040674955.1. Classification (NCBI taxonomy): domain Bacteria; kingdom Bacillati; phylum Actinomycetota; class Actinomycetes; order Streptosporangiales; family Streptosporangiaceae; genus Nonomuraea; species Nonomuraea sp. NPDC049695. The sequence continues at coordinate 74,585 of NZ_JBFANV010000018.1, forward strand.
CGTTCGCCCCCGACCTCGCCAGGCGGTTCGGCGCGGTCATCGGCAGGGAGGGCCGGGCGCTGGGCATGGACGTGCTGCTGTCGCCCATGACCAACATCGTGCGGGTGCCGCAGGCGGGCAGGAACTTCGAGACGCTCGGTGAGGACCCGCTGCTGGCCGCCGCGATGGTCGCGGGAGAGGTGCGCGGCATCCAGGGCGAGGGCCTCATCGCCACGGCCAAGCACTACGCCGCCAACAACTTCGAGCATGACCGCCAGAGCGTCGACGCCCAGGTGGACGAGCGGACCCTGCGCGAGATCTACCTGCCGGCCTTCGAGGCCGCCGTGGCGGCGGGAGTCGGCTCGGTCATGGCCGCCTACAACCGCGTCAACGGCGTGTACGCCGCCGAGAGCGCGTACCTGCTGACCGAGATCCTGCGTGACGACTGGCGTTTCGCCGGCTGGGTGATGTCCGACTGGTCCGCCACGCACAGCGGCGTGCCCGCCGTCACCGCCGGGCTGGACATGGAGATGCCGTCCGGCGTCAACTTCGCCGGCCTGGCCGCCGCCGTCACCTCGGGGAAGCTGGCCGGGTCCGCGGTGGACACCGCGGTCCGCCGCGTCCTCGTCCAGCTCGACCGGTTCGGCCTGCTCGGCGGCCCCAGGCCGCGACCGGCCCTCGACCCGCGGGCGGGCGCCCGGACCGCGCGGGAGATCGCGCTGGCGGGCGCGGTGCTGCTGCGCAACGAGCTCGACCTGCTGCCGCTGGACCGCGCCGACCTCGCCGGTCTCGCCGTCATCGGCCCCACCGCGGCCCACCCGCTGGCGGGCGGCGGCGGCAGCGCCCGGGTGCTCCCCGCCCGCGCCGAGAGCCCGCTGGACGCCCTGCGCCGTCAGGCCGGGCCAGGCGGCCGCATCAGCTGGGCGACCGGGGTGGACCTGGAGGGCGTCCCGGTGCCCGCCTCCGCCCTTTCGCTGCGGCGCACCCCTCGGGGCGGCACGCCGCAGGCCGCCGCCCAGGTCGACCACACGGGCGCGAACGCCCTGCCCCCCGGCACGTCGTGGACGTGGACGGGCACGCTGACCGCGCCCGAGACCGGCGACTACGACCTGCGCATCCAGGGCGCGGGCGGCGTGCCCGCGTTCAACGGCTCGATCTCGCTGACCGTCGGCGGCGTCAGGACCGGCTCGGTCGGCGCCCTCATCGGCGGCAACAGCAGCCTCATCGCGACCTCCGGCGGCCTGACCAACGCCGGCGGCGTCGTCCACCTGGAGTCCGGCCGGCCCACGCCGATCACCATCGCGGCCACCGGCGCGCCCGGCACGCCGCTGCAGGTCAGGCTGGCCTGGATCACCCCGCGGCGCCGCCAGCAGGCGCTGCGGGAGGCCGCCGCCCTGGCCGCGGGGGCGCGGGCGGCGCTCGTGTTCGCCTTCAACGAGGGCACCGAGGGCGCCGACCGGGCGAGCCTCGCCCTCCCGAAGGGCCAGGACGCGGTCATCGAGGCCGTGGCCGCCGCCAACGCCCGCACCGCCGTGGTGCTCAACACCGGCGACCCGGTGCTCATGCCCTGGCTGGAGCGCGTGCCGTCGATCCTGCAGATGTGGTACCCGGGCCAGGAGGGCGCGGACGCCACCGCCACACTCCTGCTCGGCGGCGCCGACCCGGGCGGCAAGCTGCCGGTGACCTTCCCGCGGCGGGCCGAGGACGCGCCCACCGCGCCGGCCGAGCGCTACCCGGGCGAGGGCGGCGTCGCCGTCTACGGCGAGGGCGTCTTCGTCGGCTACCGGCACTACGACGCCAACGACGTCGAGCCGCTCTTCCCGTTCGGGCACGGCCTGTCCTACACCCGCTTCGCGTACGGCGGTCTGTCGGTGCGGGCCGCGGACGGCGGGCTGAGCGTGTCCTTCACCGTCACGAACACCGGCCGCCGGGAGGGCACGGAGGTGGCGCAGGTCTACCTCGGTCCGCCGCCCCGTCCGCCGGTCCCGATGCCGCCGCGGGCGCTGGCCGGGTTCGCCAGGGTGCGGCTGTGGCCGGGCGAGCGGCGCCGCCTCACCGTGACGGTATCCCGGCGCGCGCTGCAGTACTGGTCGGATGGCCGATGGGTGCTCGCGGGCGGTCGCCGTACGGTCCACGTCGGCTCCTCCTCCAGGGACCTGCGCCTGCGGCAGGAGGTGGCCGTCCGATGATGCGCGGAGGGGGCGTTCTGCGAGATCATTGAGGCCCCCCGGGACTCGCGAAGGGTTGCCTCCGTGACAAGAGTTTCGCTGATCGTGCCGTGCTACAACGCGAGCAGGACCCTGCGTCTGTGCCTGGAGTCCGTGCTGTCCCAGACCCGGCTGCCCGACGAGATCGTCGTGGTGGACGACGCCAGCGACGACGGCTCTGCGGCCATCGCCGAGGAGCTCGGCTGCCGCGTCGTACGGCTGCCCGCCAACCGCGGCGTCTCGGCGGCCAGGAACGCCGGGGTGGAGAGCACCACCGGCGATGTGATCTTCTTCCTCGACAGCGACGTGGCGTTGGGGCCGGACGCGGTCGCCAACGCCGTGCGGCTGCTGGAGGACGATCCCGGTCTCGGCTGCGTGCACGGTGTCTACGACACCGAGCCGCTCATCGACGACGGCCCCGTCGAGCACTACCGCCTGCTCCACCAGGTCCACTGGCGGCGCAGGCACCTCGGCGAGGTCAACAGCGTCGTGTTCGCGCTGGCCGCGATCCGCCGCGCGGTGTGGCTGGAGGCGGGCCGGCTCGACGAGGGCCTGCGTGACAGCGAGGACGTCGAGTACAGCAGCCGCCTGGCCGTGCGCACGCGGATCCTGCTGAGCGACGCCGTGATGGGCCGCCACGACGAGGGCCACCGGTTCCTGCCGGTCCTCGCCGAGCAGTGGCGGCGCGCCCTGCCGCTGATCCCGCTCGCGCTGGCCACGGCCAGGCGCGGCGCCGCCAAACCGGAGAACGCCAACAGCCGGGCCGGCATCCTCGCCTGCGCGCTCGCGCTGGCCTGCCTGCCGCTGGCGCTGCTGCATCCGGCGCTGCTCCTGGTGCCGGTGGCGCTGGTCGGGTGGTTCGTCGTGGCGGACCCCGAGCTGCTGCGCTTCGTGCACCGGCAGCGCGGGGCGGCCTTCACTGCCTACTTCATGGCCGTCCACCTGGCGGTCCACGTGGTGCTCGTCACGGGCCTGGCGGTGGGCTCCCTGCGCGTGCTCAGGAGAGCCCCCGCCTGACGGCGCGCGTCACAGTTCCCGCGAGTCGGCGTCGCGCGCCGGGACGTCCGCGACGACGGCCCTGATCCACGACGCCACCACCCGTCCGAGCAGCGAACGAGGCGCCACGGCCCCGGCCGTGCCCTGCCCGGCCGAGATGAGCGTCACCGTCCGGGTGACCTGCCCCGCGACCAGACAGGTCGTGGTCGCGGCGCCGAGGACGACCCACAGGTCGTATCCCTGGGGGAGCAGCATGAGCACGAATGTCACGTACGTCACCAGTACGCCCACGAAAACGACCACCCAGGCAGCGCGCTGCTCCCTGAGAGGGCGGCCACCGGACGGCTGCGCGGCCCGGCGAGGGGCACGCCCGCGGCTCCTGGCGGAAGGTGCGGTCGACGTCGCCATGAGCGACCTCCTTGGTTCTTGTCGACTCCAGGTGGGAGCGCCGATCGCGGAATGGCCGCTTTCGAGGCGCCGGCTTACGACGAACCTTGGCTTACGACCCCTGGGCAAACAGGGATGTGAGAGTTCCTCGTGGTCATCAGCATGGCATGACAGGTCGCGCTCCGTGCGGGCCGGAATGGCGCTCGCGGGGAGAAATGACGGAGAGGTCTCCCGTTTGCCCGGGAGACCTCTCTGTTTTCAACTGGTCCCGGCGCCCCCCCTGGAGTCAGCAGACAGTCGCGCCGGAATCATGGCGGAGAAAGAATTGCCACTCATATCGAGGGTCAACCCTCCTCGACTCACGGCCGAATGTCCTGGCCGCGAGCTTGACCACGATGATTGTACAGTGCCCGTCCCGCCGCGAATATGCGGCTCCAGGGCGATAGGACAATACGGATGAGACCCCGCAAAGCGCGCGAAACGGAAGTCGGCCTTCCCGGGTGACTCAACCGACTCCCGAGTGCTGCCGCAAAACGCTCCCCGCGGCCGGGGCGGAATTATTTGAATACCCGTTTCCCGGCCGCCGATTTGATTCCCGAATATGCGGCGAGTTTCGCGCGGTTCCAGGCGCGGAGTGCGCAGGTAAAACTTCACCACGAACAGCCGCGGGCGTGTCGCAGATGGCGCGATCACTCTCCGCATTCCGTCAATGACCTAGCGTTATCGAAATGGCGGTGAATTCACCGGGCGGCAGTCTTCGCGGCCTGCCGGTACACCTCCGCCGTCTCGGCGGCGGCGCGGGACCAGCTGAGGCTCTCCCTGACGAACCGCTCGCCCCGCTCGGCCAGCTCGCGGCGGAGCACCGCCTCGGTCATGACCGCGATCACGCCGCGCGCGATGTCGGCTGGCTCGCCCGCCCGCACCACGTACGCGGCGGGCGCGTCCGGGTCGGGGCCGAGGAAGAGCCGCGAGAAGCCGTCACCCAGGATCGCCGCCCGCCCCATCGCCATCGCCTCGGTCGCCACCAGCCCGAACGGCTCGAACAGCGACGGGAACACGCACGCGTCGGCCAGCTCGTAGTGCTCCAGCAGCTCCCGCCCCTGAACGAACCTGCCGGAGGCCAGCACCCGCCCCCGCAGCCCGGTCGAGGCGACGATCCGCTCCACGCCCGCCACGTCGCCCTCGCCGACGATCAGCAGCCGCAGCCCCGGCACCGCGTCCACCACCTCCCGCATCGCCTCGAGGAGCTGGTAGACGCCCTTCTGCCGCTCGATCCTGCCCACGAACAGCAGGACGGGATCCCCTTCCGGCAGCCCCAGCCTCTCGCGCAGGGCCCGCGCCCCGGCACGCAGCGCGTCCCGCTCGTACGACGGGAGCACCGCCTCGAACGTCCCGCCCAGCGGCACGACGTCGATGGGCGTCCGGTCCCAGCCCGCGGCGCGGAGCTGGTCGCCCACCTCCGGCGTGGCCACCACCACGCGGCGGGAGATCCTGGCCAGCCGGCGCTCCAGCGCGGCGAACACGTTGAGCGGGTCGGTGATGCTGCGCTGCGGCGCGACGCCGTACTCCGTGGTGTGCACGTGGAAGACCACCGGCAGCCGCAGCACGTAGTGGCAGAGCAGGCCCGACAGGAAGTTCGTGGAGTCGTGCACGGCCACCAGGTCGGGCCGCTCACGGCGGCGGCACAGCCGCAGGAAGTAACGCCAGTTGCTGACCACGACCTGCAACGCGAGCAGCAGGAACTCCGCGCGCCTGGTGCGGTTGAGCCGCTTGCCGCTGAAGAAGGCCGTCCGCGGCCGGTACACGCGGATGCCGCCGACGGTCTCGTCCACCCGCTGCCGGCCGTCGTTCAGCGTGTACACCGTCAGCTCGTGCTCGCGGGCCAGGTACGGCGTGATCAGCTCGACGTACCGGCCCAGGCCGGCGGTGATGTTCGGCGGGAACTGGTTGACGACGTAGGCGATCTTCACATCGGGCTCCGGTAGACACGGGCGGCCGCGGCCGCCACGACGGCCAGCAGGACGAGGTTGGCCAGCGCGAACCCCGCGAGCCCGCCGGCCAGGCCCTGCCAGCGGATGCAGGCGGCCAGCGCGGCCAGCGCGGGCGGCGTCCCGGCCGCCAGACAGCCGATGAGCACCTTCGCCCCGCGCACCCCGTCCATGGACAGGGCGACGGAGTACAGGTTGAACGCCGTGTGCGCGCCGATGCCCAGCGCCGACAGCGCCATCAGGCCGAGCGAGTACGGGTAGTCGCCGCTCATCAGCAGGAAGAACACCGTGCTCGCGGCGAACGAGAACACCGCCGTGACCCCGGCCACGGCCGGGACCAGCCGGGCGATCCGCCGCATCAGCAGCGGCTTGTCCGAGGTGGCCATCGCGGGCAGTAGCACCAGCCCGATCCCGTCGGTGAACACCACGCCGAGCAGCCGCTTCGGGAAGCCGTTGTAGACCGAGTACACGCCGACGTCCGCCGGGTCCGCCCAGTGGTTCAGGAAGATCACGTCGATCCCGAACAGCACGCCGGTGAGCGCGGCGATGACCGTCACGTACATGCCGTGCCGGTACAGCGACCGCGCCAGCCGGGCCGACCAGAGACGCGGCCGCACCCGCACGGCCGCCAGCGCCGCCAGGGCGAACGCCACATTCGTGGCGATCAGCGCCACCAGGTACGGCTCCGCCTCCCTGACGCCCAGCACCAGCAGGCAGAACGAGGCCGCGGCCAGGTAGGCGATCGCGATGGCCAGCTTGAGCCCCGCCACGAACGCGAACCTCTTCAGCCCGCGCAGGAAGCTCTCGGTGAGCTGGTTCACCGTCATCGACGCCGCCAGCGCCAGGCCGAAGCCGAGCGTGCGGGTGTCCACGTTCAGGGCCGCCGTCAGCACCGGCGCCGCCAGCATGCCCAGCACGGCCAGCCCGGCGGTCACCGCGAGCGTGGCCAGCAGCGCCGTGGCCACCAGCGCGGGCCGCCGCTCCGGATCCGCCCTGGGCAGCTCCTGCAGCATCACGTAGTGCAGGCTCGTCAGCATGCCGACGGTGACGATCAGCGCGATCGACAGCACCACCGTGAACTGGCCGAACGCGCTCGCCCCCGCCCCCCGGGCGATGACCAGCGTCGTCGCCGCCGCCGTGCCGCTCGCCACCGTGCTCACCAGCGTCGGCCCGGCCGCCTGCCGCAGGCCCGCCGCGCGGGTCTTCAGGACCTGCACCGCTGGTACGCCTGCCGGGCGAACTCCAGGTCGTCCGCGGTGTTGATGCCGCGCGCCTCATCCGGGTCGGCCACCGGCACCACGGTCACCGGCAGGCCCCCGGCCAGCGACAGGTGCGGCAGGAACGGCAGGAAGTTCACCTCGCCGGTGGCCGCGCCCTGCGCCGCCTCCGCCGCGTACCGCTCCCATGCCGCCCGCAGCCCCTCGGTGGCCAGGCAGAACACGCCGACGTCGCTGAGCCCGCCCGGGCGGCACTCGTCACCCTCGCGGGACTGCCGCACCCGTACGAGCTCGCCGCCGGCCAGCTCGTACTCCACGTACGGCTCGGCCATCGGCACCAGCGGCAGGGTCAGCCCCTTGCCCGGGTGGGCGGCGACGACCTCGCGCACGGTGGCGGGGGACAGGTTCGCCTGGTCTCCCCAGACCACCAGGATCGTCTCGTACGCCGCCCAGTGCCCCGCGGCCCCGAAGATCGCGTCTCCCATGCCGGTCGGCCGCTCCTGCACGCTCACCGACACCGTGCCCGCGCCGATCTCCGCGGCCGCAAGCTCGCGGAACGGGCCCTCGCCGTCGGGGGAGACGACGACGTGGACGTGCTCGGTCCACGGCCGCAGCCGCCGCAGCAGCAGGTGCCACACGGTGACGCCCTCGGCGACCTCGATCATGATCTTCGGGATGCCCTGGCCCAGCCTGGTGCCACGCCCCGCGGCCGGTATCACCGCGCAGATACTCACATCATCTCCAAGAGGGACACGATCTCGTCCAGCCCACGTACCGCGACCGCGCCGGAGGCGGGCTCGGCGGTGTGGACGTGCAGCGTCGCCAGCCCGGCGCCGACGGCGGAGGCCACCCCGTGCGGGGAGTCCTCCAGCACGACGGCCTCGGCGGGATCGACGTGCCAGCGGCGGCAGGCCAGGTGGTAGAACGCGGGGTCCGGCTTGCTCACCGGCACGTCGTCGGCGGTGAGCACGTCACGGAAGCACGCCCCCAGAGCCGAGCCCGTCAGCACCCTCTCCACCGACCCGCGGCTGCCACTGGTGACCAGGTACGCCACCTGTCCGCCGCCGGCCAGCAGGCCGAGCAGCCGGCGCGCCCCGGGGAACGGCCGGACCCGGCCCTGCTCGACGAACCGCCGGTAGAGCTCCTGCTTGCGCCGCGCCAGCCGCCCGGCCACCTCGCGGTCCCCGGTCAGCAGCGCGGCCACCTCGGCGGTGCTCGCGCCCGCGTGGTCGGCGTACCGGAAGGACGGGAGGGCCGCCGGGACGACCTCGGCGACGGCCTGCCGGAACGCGGCCTCGTGCGCGGGGAACGAGTCCACGAGCGTCCCGTCGAGATCGCACAACCACACCCTCCGCCCGGCGACCACCCCCGCAAGCACCCCGTCCACGCCACCGCCTCCGGGGCCACCGCTCGCCGGGCTCGTGGCGGCACCTCCTCGCCCGTCTCTCGCCGGGCCCGTGCCGACGCCTCCTGGAGTGTCACTCGCCGGGCTCATGCCGGCGGCGCCTCCTTCCCCACCGGTGGCCGTGCTCGCGGCAGCGGCGCGTTCTCGGGCGGCACGCGCGGTGGTGGGCGCGGCGTTCACCGAAAGGGCGTCCTCCAAGGCGGTGGCGGACGGCGCGTTCGCGTGGGGAGCGCCGCCCTCCGTGGTGGCGGGAGCGGGACCCGTGGGGCCGGTCATCCGGCCCGTGCCAAGGGGATCTCGCCGAGCACGGCCTGGAGCGCGTCGGCGGTTCGCGGGCCGCTGTGCGTGCCGGGACGGTCGGCGTCCTCCAGGTCCACGCTGATCCAGCGCGCCCCTGCCCAGCACCCCCGGTCGACGACCGCGCGCGGCACCGCGGGGCCGCCGGAGGCGCCGTGATGGCTGAGGACGTGCGTGATCGTCCGCCGCTCGTTGCCCGGGTCGCCCAGGTACGCCAGCGTGCGATCCACCAGATCGGTGGCCGTCAGCCCCTGGATGTCGTGGTCGCCCCCGATGTTGACCACGAACACCCTGGCCGCGGCCCGGCTCTCCGCGATCGCCTCGGCCACGCCCGGCGTCAGGTAGCTGGGCAGCAGCGACGAGTGCGGCGTGCCGGGGCCGTACACGACGAGGTCGGCGTCCCGGAGCGCCGCCAGCGCCTCGGGGCCGGGCGTGACGCGGGCCGCGCGCCGGGCGAGCAGCTCGCGCACCCGCTCCGGCGGCCGCCCCGCCAGCTCGGCGCGTGCGGCGGCCGTCAGCGGCTCCCGCAGCAGGAACAGCCCCGTGATGGCCGCCGTGTCCTGCGGCGCGACGATGTCCGCCTCGTCGGCCAGCAGCCGCCCGTCCTCCTTGAGGGCGACCAGGAACGCGTTCTCGCCGGCCGTCACGTTGAGCAGCCTCGCCGGAGACCCGAACGTCTGCGCGCACGTCCGTACCGCCGCGTTGAAGTCCTCGCCCAGCCGCAGGTACGCCCCGGCGAACACGAGGTTGCCGAGCGCGCAGTCGGCCAGGTCGAGCCCGTCCGGCTCGGCGCGGAGCCGCCCGGCGAAGACCCGCAGCTCGCGCGTGATCCGGTAGTCCAGCGGCCCGTCGATCAGCCGCTCCAGGTCCGCGGCCGTGGTGCCCGGCGCGAGCCGGCGTTCGAGCAGCTCCCGGCGGGGGTCACCGCGGTCGAGGTGGAGCAGGAGGTTCTTGCGGAAGTCGGACGGGCCGAGCATGCCCGGCAGGTAGCGGCGCAGCGCGCCGGTGGACAGCCCGTTGTCGTACCCGTTGATCAGCAGGGACAGCTCCAGCCCCGGCCGGCGCAGCAGGGCGCGGGCGATCCCGGCCGCGCCCCGGCCGCCGCTGAACATGGAGACCCTCACCGAACCTCCTCGTCGACCACCGGGACGCGGAGCACGCCACGGCGCAGCAGCCAGTGGCGCAGCCCCAAGTAGCCCACGAACAGGGCCCGGTCGCGCGCTCCCCGCCAGAACCGCCAGCCCCGGCGGCCGCCGCCCCGCGCGCGATGCTCGATCGGCAGCTCCACCCAGGCGTGCCCCAGCTCGGACACGCGGGCCGTGATCTCGGTCGAGCAGTTCATCCCGGCCGACTCCAGCGGCAGCGCGCGGAACAGCGGCCCGTACACCACCTTGAAGATCGAGTTGAAGTCGCGGTAGTGGGTGCGCTGCAGCAGGTTGCTGACCGCGCCGCTGGCCGCCGACCCCCACCGGTACGGCAGGCTGTCGGCCTTCCTGATCCGGGCTCCGGAGAACGCGAGCCCCGCACCCGCCTGGATGCGCCCGATGAACCGGTCCAGGTTGGCGATCGGGAACTGCCCGTCGGAGTCCAGCAGCACGACCCAGTCCATCCGGGTACGCGCGATCGCGGCGGCGATGGCGGCCCCCGCGCCGCGGTTGCGCCCGAACGTGACGACGACGAGTCGCGGGCAGTCCTCCCGCAGCTCCTCCAGGATCTTCCCGGTCGCGTCGCCGCTGCCGTCGTCACAGACGACGATCTCCCAAGCGCCGATCGCCGGGTGGCGTTCCAGGTACTGCCGCCATTCCGTCACCGCGGCCGCGATGTTCTCCGCCTCGTTGTACGCGGGCGCCGCCACCGAGATGTCGATCAGGGGCGGCGCGGCAGGCGCGTTCGGCAAGGGTCACCTCCTCCGAGTGGCGTCCGCGCCGGCTCCCGTCAGGCGCGCGATCCAGCGGTCAAGGGGAAGCAGGTTGATTCCCACGATGAAGGGGACATGGGCGAGCGCGAACCAGATCGCCGCGCCGAACGGGATCGGCCCGCCGGTGAACAGGTTGATGTGCGGGGCGTCGATGAGCTTGGGGATCTCCACCGGGTTGACCACCTGCCACATCACGTCCAGGAAGCCCGAGAACACGATGAGCACCCCGGTGGCCATGATCTTCAGGCAGCGGCCGGGGGAGCCGCCGCCGATCCGGTACGCGGCGGCGACCGTGAGCACGATCCCCGGGTACAACAGCAGGTACAGGTGGGTGTAGAAGCTGTCGCCGTGCGCCCGCGCGCCGTCCCCGTAGTAGAACCAGCTGATCCTCGGGATCAGGTAACCGGTGAAGAAGACGAACGGGACGTACAGCAGCCAGCTCAGGCGCGGCGACACCCACGGGAAGAACGCGATCGAGCAGCACAGGAAGGCGAAGGCGACCAGCTTGGCCACCAGCTGCCAGGCGGCGTCGATCTCGCGAGCGTGCGGGGTGGCCAGCCAGACGAAGGCGAAGCCGGCCGCGCCGACGGCCAGGGCGATCCACCAGATGTGCGCGGCCCATGGGCGCCGGGTTTCGAGCAGGGGGTCGGGATGGTTCACAGCCGGTCCTCGTGGAGGGGCGTCATGAGGGAAAGCGCTCGCGGGAGCGCTCCCAAACGCAGTATGGCACCTGTCCCCATGGTGGTGATCTAAATATCAAATATCGGACGCGCCGGAATTGTCTGACCAATTGACTAACCGTAGTGTGGCGGCAAAAGACCAGTTCAGCCGCGTCATTTCACGATATATGAAAATCTGGAACGTTTTAGTGACGAAGCGGTAGGGAGCGGTCTGCCTGGGATGTCAAGACCCCTGCCCGGCCCGCGTGCGGTGGCTTGCGGAGGCACCTTAATTGAACAAGTGGTCCAACGACCGGAAATATCCGCACGTCAAGCGGCCATCGAACGACTGGGAGCGCTCCCGCGATCCTGCGCATCCCAGGCCCGAAACATAGGTTTCGGGACCGCCGCAATCACCGTCCGGGCGGCTCAGCTCGGGCCGAGGCTCCAGACGCGGAGCGCGCGGTCGTCGCCCGTGCCGGCGAGTACGGGGCGGCCGTCCTGCTCCGCCAGCGCCAGCGTGCGGATCGCCCCGCCGCGACCGGGGCCGAGCACGCCGATGATGTCGCCGTCGCGGAGGTTCCAGACGCGGACGATGACGTCGCCGTTCCACGGGGCATGGGCGACGGCGGCGAAGGGCACGTCTCCCAGGCGCCCCGCGACGAGGGCCGCGGCACCCCGGTCGTCCGGGCTCCGGTCGCTGAACGTCCACTTCTTCCTGCGCTTGCCCGTCGCCAGGTCGTACACGCGCAGGGTCGCGTCCAGGTGGGTCGAGACGAGGACGGCCTTGCCGTCGATCTCGCCACAGGCCAGCCGTTCGATCCCGCCGATCTCCCCGGTGCGGAACGAGTGCGTCATGGTCCCGTCCGACAGCCGCCACACCCGGACGCGTTCGCCGCCGTCGCCCGTGACGAGCACGTCGTCCTTGCCCATCCGCCCGAAGGCCAGCCCTCTGACGCCCTGGAAGTGGTCCTTGATCGCGGGGCCGATCTGCTTTCCGGTGGAGATGTCCCAGAGCCGTACGACGCTGTGGAGGTCTTTCATGTCGTCGTACTTCTGCGACACGGCCACCGCCGCGCCCGCCGTGACGGTGACGCCGATGACGGGGTCGCTCACCTTGCGTGAGGCGAGGCTCTCGCCCGCCAGGCTCCACAGCCGCATTCGGCCGTCGAGGTGCCCGGAGGCCGCCACCGGCGTACCGCCGACGCTGCCGGTGGCCACCCACGTCGTCGAGCCACCGCCGTCCCCGAGCCCCGTGCGCGCCTGGCCGAGGTCCCACGCGGACACCGCCCCTTTGGCCGTCCCGCACACGACGGTCCCTCCGGCGGCGGCCAGCACCGTGGGGGCGCCGTCCGCTGCGGGGAGGGGTACGGACTCCGCGAGCTGCGTACCGAAAGGCTGCGCGGACGCGGCAGGAGTGGGCGACGCGGCGGTGGGGGTCTGGCTCCCGACAGCCGGCTGGGTCGTACTTTGGCCGATCGGAGGAGGGAGGTCGTCCCGCGGCCGGAGGATGACGAAGGCGGACACCCCGAGAGCGGCCGCGGCGGCCGCGGCCCCGCCGATCATGGCCCGCCGGCTGACCGCCCGGCCCTGCCCGGGCGCCGTGTCCGCATCGGCCACCGACCCGTTTCCGGCAGGCAATCCCGTCCAGGTGGCCAGCGGCGGCCGTCCCTTCGGAGTGGGCGCGGAGCCTGGAAGGGGCCTCGCAGCACGCGGAGGCGGAGGTCCGGCGTGCGCGCTTCCGGCGGGCGGAGGCTTCGGCGGTTGCACCGTTCCCACAGGCGGCGAACCCGACGGCCCCGCTCCATTCGCTCCTTCGGATGGCGAGCCGGGCGGCGCCGCTCCCGCAGAAGGCGGACCGGGCACCAGCGGAGCGGCCGGTGCCGGTCGGGGCGAGCCGGCGGGCGGGGTGCCCGTGACGGGGTGGGCCGCGACGTGGCCCGGGAGGACGCCGGCGCCCGGCCCCGCCTGCCGGATGAGCCGCTGCAGCAGCTCGGCCGGGCCCGGCCGGCCGGCGGCGTCCTTGGACAGGCAGCTCTCGATGGTCCCCAGCAGGTGCGGCGGCATCTCGGAAAGGTCCGGGACGCCGCTCAGCACGCTGTTCACCACGGCCGCCACCGTGTCCCCCGCGAAGGGCGTGCGCCCCGTGGCGGCGAACACCATCGTCCCCGCCCAGCTGAACACGTCCGAGGCGGGCCCCACCCGCTCGCCCCTGAACTGCTCGGGCGACATGTACGCCGGCGTCCCCACAGGCGCGGAGGTGCCGGTCGTGGCGTCGAGCGCCTTGGCGATCCCGAAGTCGATGACGATGGGCCCGTCCGGGCCCATCAGCACGTTCCCCGGCTTGAAGTCCCGGTGGACGATCCCGGCCTGGTGGATGGCCACCAGCGCGGTCAGCGTGGAGATGGCCAGCCGGTCCAGTGCCCCGCCCACCCGCCGCCCGAAGGTCCGGACCACGGCCTGCAGGGTGTCGCCCGGCACGTACTCGCTGACGATGTACGGCCGGTCGTCCACCGTCCCGACGTCCAGGATCGCGGCCGTGCAGAACGCGGCCACCCGCCGCGCCGCCTCCACCTCCCGCAGGAAGCCCTTGGTGGCGTCGTCGTCGTGGCTGAGGTGGCCGTGCAGCACCTTGATCGCCACCTCGCGGTCACCGACGCCCCGGTAGACGACCCCTTGGCCGCCGGAGCCGAGCACGCCGACGAGCCGGTACGAGCCGATCCGCTCGGGATCGCCCGGCCGGAGCGGGCGCATGTCCGGCATCCCGCTCCTTCCACGGATCACATCGGGCGATCACACAATAAGACCCGTACGTCCGGTTTTACGACAGCTTCTCGAAGAAGAACTCATGCTTCAAGAACGACGTGTCGTATTCGTGCCCGGGATACGGCGGGATGAGCTGAGACGCCTGGAACAGCCGCCACCCGTCCCGCAACGCCTCCACCCCCGTCTCGTACGGCGGCTCGTCCCCGTCGCCCGCCGTCGGGTCGGTACGCCCGGTGCCGTCGTAGCGCGACCAGCCCACCACGGGAGCGTCGAGCGCGGAGGTGGCCAGGTAGAGAACGAGCACCTGCTGCTTCATGCGACCCTCCCGGGGCGGTTGTTCACACGCGTGTTCCAGTACTCGACGTCGAACGAGGGATCGCCCGTCATGGCCCGCCACAACCGCACCCGGTTGTGCACCTCCAGCCGCCCCGTCGCCTGCTCGTACCAGGGGAAACGCCGCTCCAGCTCGGCCGCCACGGCGGGGTCGCCCAGGTCGGAGACGTCCCAGAGCCGCACCTGCGGCACGGTCGGGTTGAAGCGGATTTTGAACATGTAGCGCCGCACATCGCTGTCGTTGCGCCGGCCGCCGTGCCAGATGCCGTGGTGGAGCAGCATCACGGTCCCGGCCGGGCAGGTCAGCCGGGTCTGGCCGCGCAGGTTCTGGTAGCGGCCGGTGTCGCTCTCGTTGGTCCGGCGCAGGTGGCTGCCCGGCACCACCAGCGTGCCGCCCATGTCCGCGCTCACCTCGCGCGGGTAGTACATGAGCTGCACGTCGAACGCGTCCATGCGGGTGTCGATGATGGCGTCGGCGTGCAGCGGCTGCGCGCGGCCCTCACGCGGCTCGCGTACGTGCACGGCGTGGTGGTCGACGGTCGGGTCGGGGCCGACGAGCGAGTGCAGGGCGCCCGCGACGGCGGGCAACTCGATCAGCCGCCGGGCGAACGACCCGTCAGGGAAGGCCTTGGCGACCGGGGTTCCGTAGGGCGAGCGGGGGATGCCCGCCTCGAGCACGTCGATCGCCTGGTCGTTGAGCTCGTCCGGGACGACCCCGTCGAGCCGCAGGTAACCGGCGGCCACGAATCCGGCGACCTGTACGGACGTCAGCAAAGTGGTTCGCATGCCTCGACGCTAGAACCGGACATCAGCCGTGTCGTGGGTTGTAATCATCAACTACTGGTTCATTCTCCCTCACTGGTGTAGACAGGGCTCTGTGCGGCAGGTGGAGATCGCGCTCTCCGAGCCACCCGCGGTGGCCGGGGCGGGAGTGGGCGTGCACGGTGTGGTCAGCCCGCACGACGTGTTCCGGCTGCCCGACCTCTGGCAGCTCCACCTGTACGGGTACGCCGCCGAACTGGTGCTCGAGGGCACCACGCACGCGATCAAGCCCGGCCACGTGAGCCTGATCCCGCCGGGCGCAGAGGTGCACTACCACTACCGGGGCAGGTCCGAGCACCTGTACGCGCACTTCAGGCTGCCCGGCGCGGACGAGCGGCGGGTCGTCGCGGTCATGCGGGACGCCGGTGACCAGGCGCCGCTCATCGCCGCCTCGCTGCGGCAGGCCATCGCGGCCGTCCCCGACACCAGGGCGCGGGCGTCGGCGGAGGTGTGGACGGTGCTGTGGCGGGTGGCGAACCTGCCCGTGGCCGGCAGCGCGCACGCCGTCGTGGCGGCCGCCATGGAGCACATCGACGCGGACCTCGCCGCGCCCCTGACCGTCCCCGGCATCGCCCGCGCGGCCGGGGTGTCGCACAATCACCTCACCCGGTTGTTCCGCGCCCAGACGGGGCTGACGGTGGTGGCCTACATCCGCCGCAGAAGGATGTCCCGCGCGCTGCACCTGCTGCGCGACTCGACCCTCGCGATCCCCGCGATAGCGGCCGCGGTGGGGATCCCGGATCTGCAGGCGTTCAACAAGGTGTGCCGCCGCGAGCTGGGCGCCTCACCCCGGGCCCTGCGCGCGGGCAGGCCCGGCTCCTGACCTCGCGCGTCCTTGCCGTCCCGACTTGAGGTACGCAAGTGACCGCCGTGACGTGAGAGCAGGCCCCCGGACCGGGTAGGTTGGCCGACCATGGAGGAACGCCAGCACCACCAGCCCCTGCCCGCCCGCACGACCCGCGCCGTGGGCGCGGTGGCGCTCGCGGCCCTCCTCGGCGCGGCCGCCTGCGGCGCACCGGCCCACTCCTCGGGAGCGGCCCGGGAGCCCTTGGCGGCCTCGACCCCGCCCACGGCCACGACCCCGCCCACGGCCCCGTCCACGGCCACGCCGGGTGGCCAGCAGGCGAGTGAGACGCTCCCCGCCCCCGACGAGCCGATCCCTCAGGACGCCGCCCGCCTGGCCGCCGCGCTGAAGCGGAACAGCGCCGCGCTCGACGCCGCCATCGACGCCTGGCCCAAGACCGGCAAGCCGCCTCGCGACGTCGAGCTCCTGG
Source organism: Nonomuraea sp. NPDC049695 (assembly GCF_040674955.1). Taxonomy (NCBI): domain Bacteria; kingdom Bacillati; phylum Actinomycetota; class Actinomycetes; order Streptosporangiales; family Streptosporangiaceae; genus Nonomuraea; species Nonomuraea sp. NPDC049695. The sequence continues at coordinate 90,833 of NZ_JBFANV010000018.1, forward strand.
CCCTGCACGAGCAGCGCCTCTACCGCTATGCCGCCCGCCACCCCAAGCTCGCCTCCCAGGCCTTCGCCCGACTCCCGGCCGCACTGGCCGCCGAGGCCAAGGACGACACGGCCGCCATCCGCGAACTGCTCGCCCTGGCCCACCCGGTCAAGCCGTCGGCCACGTTCAAGGTCCAGGCGCCCCGGCCCGCCGCCGAGCTGCTCGGCTACTTCAAGAAGGCCGAGCGCCGGTTCGGGGTGGAGTGGGAGGTGCTGGCGGCGGTGATGTTCGCGGAGACGAAGTTCGGCCGGGTGCGGTCGAACAGCTATGTCGGCGCCCAGGGTCCCATGCAGTTCATGCCGGGGACCTGGAAGGCGTACGGCATGGGCGGCGACGTGCGGGATCCGCGCGACGCCGTCATGGGCGCCGCCAACTATCTGCGCGCGTCGGGCGCCCCGCGCGACTACCAGAGGGCGCTGCACGCGTACAACCCGTCCCAGGCGTACGTGAACGCGATCCTGCTGCACGCCCGCCAGATGAAGCGGGACCCGCGCAACTACTACGCGTACTACAACTGGCAGGTGTTCGTGATCACCACGGCCGGCGAGCGCCGTCTCACCGGCCCGTGACCCGCCCGGGCGCTACGACAGCGCGCGGGCGGCGTGGATCAACGGCACGTGGCTGAACGCCTGCGGGAAGTTGCCGACCAGGCGGCCGTAGCGCGGGTCGTACTCCTCGGCCAGCAGCCCCACGTCGTTGCGCAGCGCCAGCAGCCGCTCGAACAGGTCCTTGGCCTCCTCCTTGCGGCCCTGCATCGCCATCACCTCCACCAGCCAGAAACTGCACGCCAGGAAGGCGCCCTCCCCGCCCGTCAGGCCGTCCACGTCGTTGTCGGCCGCCATCGGGTACCGCAGCACGAACCCGTCCGACATGAGCTCCTTCTCGATGGCCGCGACGGTCCCCACCATCCGGGGGTCGTCGACCGGCAGGAACCCGACGACGGGCATCATCAGCAGCGCCGCGTCCAGCTCGGACGACCCGTACGACTGGGTGAAGGTGTTGCGCCGCGCGTCGAACCCCTTCGTGCAGATCTCGTCGTGAATGGCGTCCCGCAGCGTCCGCCACTGCTCCACCGGCCCGGTCCGCCCGAACCGCTCGACGTATTTGACCGCCCGGTCCATCGCCGCCCAGCACATCACCTTGGAGTGCACGAAGTGCCGGCGCGGCCCGCGCACCTCCCACAGCCCCTCATCGGGCTCGTCCCAGTGCTCGGCCACGTAGTCGAGGAGCTGCCGCTGGATGGTCCACGCCCGGTCGTCGGCGGACAGGCCGCGGGCGCGTGAGACGTAGAGGCAGTTCATCACCTCCCCGTACACGTCGAGCTGGAGCTGCTTGACCGCCTCGTTGCCGATCCGCACGGGCCGGGAGTCCTCGTAACCGTCGAGCCAGTCCAGGTGGAGCTCGGGCAGGCGGCGCTCGCCCGCGACCCCGTACATGATCTGCAGATCCTGGGGCCGCCCGGCGATGGCCCGCAGCAGCCACGAGCGCCAGTCCGCGGCCTCTTCCAGGTAGCCGGAGCTGATCAGCGCGTCGAGCGTCATGGTGGCGTCCCGCAGCCAGCAGAACCGGTAGTCCCAGTTGCGCACCCCGCCGAGGTCCTCGGGCAGGGACGTGGTGGGCGCGGCGACGATGCCGCCGGTCGGGGAGTAGGTGAGTCCCTTCAATGTGATCAGCGAGCGGACCACGGCCTCGCGGTACGGCCCCTCGTACGTGCATCGGCCCACCCACTCCGACCACATGGCCTCGGTCTCGGCGAGCTGTGTGTCGGCGTCGATCGGCGTCGGCATCGACTCGTGCGACGGGTGCCACGTGAAGACGAACGACAGCCGCTCGCCCTCCTTCACCGTGAAGGTGGCCCGGTGCGCGTAGTCGCCGCCCTTCAGCGGCACGGGGGAGTGCAGCCACACCGAGTCGGGCCCGCCGATGGCCTGCAGGTGGCCGTTGCTGCGGCGCACCCACGGCACGATCCTGCCGTAGTCGAAGCGGATCCTGAGCTGCGTGGAGACCTCCACGCTCCCGGAGACGCCCTCGACGATGCGGACGACGTCGGGGTTGCGGTCGCGGGGCGGCATGAAGTCGATCACTCGGACCGTGCCGGTCGGGGTGTCCCACTCGCTCTCCAGGATGAGCGTGTCGGGACGGTAACGGCGCCGCGTGGCGGGGCGGCGGCCCGTGGGCCCGAGCCACCAGTGCCCGTTGCGCTCGCTGCCGAGCAGCGCCGAGAAGCACGACGGCGAGTCGAACCTGGGCAGGCAGAGCCAGTCGATGGATCCGTCTCTGCCGACCAGCGCCGCGGACTGCATGTCTCCGATCAGGGCGTAATCCTCGATCCGCATGCCTTGACGTTACTCGCGCATGGGGTGATCCCGTGACCGGGTCCAATCATGTCGCGTCATGTCCGGTCCCGGCCACGGGGTCACGTCAGGGGAAACCAGCGGGTGAACAGCTGGGTCAGCGGGCCGATGGCCAGCGCGAACACCAGGGTCCCCACGCCCACGGTGCCGCCGAGCAGCCACCCGGCGGCCAGGACGGTGACCTCGATGAGGAACCGCGCCAGCCGCACCGACAGGCCGAGCCGCACCAGCCCGGTCATGACGCCGTCACGCGGGCCCGGCCCCATCCCGGCGCCGATGTACAGCACCGTGGCCAGGGCGATGGAGACCACGCCGAGCACCACGTACAGGCCCTGCAGGGCCAGGTGCGACGGCGTGGGCAGCAGGAAGATCGCGGCGTCCGCGAACAGGCCGAGGAAGAGGACGTTGCTGATGGTCCCCAGTCCGGGCCGCTGCTTCAGCGGGATCCACAGCAGCATCACCAGCGCGCCGATCCCGATGATGACAGTCCCGATGGACAGCCCGGTCCGGATGCCCAGGCCCTGGTGGAACACGTCCCACGGGTCGTTCCCCAGCCCGGACTCCACCTGGAGGCCGATGCCGGCGCCGTACAGCGCGAGCCCGCCGTACAACCGGACGAGACGGGCGGGAAGGGGACTGATCCTGGGGACGGTCGTTTCGCTCATAGTGGCCCCACAGTGGCATTGACCCGACTTGCCAAAACAGGGCCAATCATGAAAAGTGGCCTCATTATGAGGCATCTGTCCGCTGCTCAGGTGGCGCGGCTCGTCCAGATCGACCCGGCGGCGCGGCCGTACTACCGTGCGCTCGCCGACGGCGTGCGCGCCCGCATCATGGACGGCCAGATCCCGGTACGCGTACGCATGCCCGCGGAACGCCACCTGGCCGAGACCCTCAAGGTCAGCCGCACCACCGTCACCTCGGCCTACGACCTGCTGCGCGAGCGCGGCTACCTGGAGAGCCGCCAGGGCTCGGGCAGCTGGACGGCCCTGCCCGACCCGGCCACCACGGTGGACAACCCGTGGCTCGGCACCGACGGCGACGGCCTCATCGAGATCCAGAGCGCCGCCCCGCCCGCGCCGACGGTCCTGCGGGAGGTGATGCTGGAGGCGGTGGAGGACGTCCCCCGGTACGGCATGGGCAACGGCTACGACCCCAGGGGCCTGCCGGTCCTCAGGGAACGCATCGCCGCCCACTACACCGCCAGGGGCCTGGCCACCAGGCCGGAGCAGATCCTCGTCACGACCGGCTCCCAGCACGCCATCCAGCTCGTGATCGGCCTGCTCGTCGGCGCGGGCGACCCGGTGCTCGTGGAGTCGCCGACGTACCCGCACGCCATCGACGTGGCACGGCAGCGCGGCGCCAGGGTCGTCCCTGTGGGCATCTCGCACGAGGGCTGGCAGGCCGACCTGGTGTCCGGGGCCATGCGCCAGTCGGGGGCGCGGCTGGCGTACCTCATGCCCGACTTCCAGAACCCGACGGGCGCGCTCATGGACGACGCCACCCGCGCCGCCGTCGTGGGCGCGGCCCGGCGCGCCGGCACGGTGCTGCTCGTGGACGAGACATGGATGGAGCTGGCGCTGGACGAGGTGCCGCGCACGTCGCCGACGGCGGCCTTCGACACCGACAGCCGCGTGATCAGCGTCGGCTCGGCCTCCAAGCTGTGGTGGGGCGGGCTGCGCATCGGCTGGGTGCGCACCACGGCGGCCCTCGCGCGCCGGCTGGCCATGTTCCGCGCCGCCGTGGACATCGCCAGCCCGGTGCTGGAGCAACTCGTGGTGGCGCGGCTGTTCGACCGGCTGGAGGAGACCCGCGCCGAGCGCCGCCGCACCCTGCGCGCCTCACGCGACGCGCTGGTCTCGGGCCTGCGCGAGCAGCTGCCGGAGTGGACGTTCACGGTGCCGCGCGGCGGAGGCACCCTGTGGGTGCGCCTGGACGGCCTCGGCGCCACCCCGCTCGTGGAGGCGGCGGCCCATCACGGGGTACGCCTCGCGCCCGGCCCGTGGTTCGGCCTGGAGGGCACGCTGGAGAACTACCTCCGGCTGCCCTACACCCAGCCGCCCCAGGTGCTGGCCGACGTGGTCACCCGCATCCGCGCCGCCCGCGACCACGGCCCCACCGGCGCCCCGCGCCCGTCGGAGGCGCTCATCGCGATGGTGTGAGGGCTTTCGCGCCCCGGACCGCGCGTCATTCGCCGGTGCCTCGGGCCAGAGGGGCGCGCCACTTGCGGCGCATGGCCCCGATCCGCAGCCCGAACGCGAGCACCGCCGCCGCCAGCGTGGCCGGCCACCCGTGCAGCCCGTAGGACGACAGCGCCGCCATCACCCCCGCCCCCAGCAGGGCGGGCACCGCGTAGAACTGCCGGTCGTACAGGAGGGTCGGGATCTCCCCGACCAGCATGTCGCGCAGCATCCCGCCGCCCACACCCGTCACCGCCCCGAGCAGGGCGGCGTGCAGCGGGCTGAGGCCGTACTCCAGGGCCTTCTGCGTCCCCACGGCGCTGAACAGGCCCAGCCCCGCCGCGTCCAGCACGAGGATGACCGGCATCCCCCGGGCCACGTGCGGGTGCCAGAAGAAGACGATCACCGTCGCCACCACCGGCACCAGCACGTACCCGAGGCTCTGGAAGGCGGCGGGCCGGACGTTGAGTATCAGGTCGCGGACGATGCCGCCGCCCAGGGCGGTCATCTCGGCCAGCACCGCCATCCCGACCACGTCGAGCCGCTTGCGCACCCCCATGAGCGCACCCGTCAGGGCGAAGACGAAGATGCCGACAAGATCGAGAAGCTCAGTCACACTGGAAATCTTTATCGCATCGCAGGTTCGTGGTGCTCGGCCATCATCACGCGCAGCTGCCGCGTGAACATGAACAGCGCCAGCCCCGCCACGACCGCCATCGACGCCAGCACCAGGTAGTACGCCGGATCGGACAGCACGCGGCCGAGCCGCCCCGTCTGCCCGCCGATCGCGTCGCCGACCGAGAACGCGATGAACCAGACCCCGAGCATCTGGCTCTTGAACGCCTCAGGCGCCAGCTTCGTCGTCACCGACAGCCCGACCGGGCTCAGCGACAGCTCGCCGAACACCTGGATCAGATAGACGAGCACCAGCCACCACACCGACACCCGGCCGTTGCCGGCCAGAGCGGCCGCGACGGCCATGACCACGAAGCTCACCCCGATCATGACCAGCGCGAACGCGAACTTCTGCGGGGTGCTCACCTGCGTCCCGAGCCGCACCCACAGCGCCGCGAACACCGGCACGAAGATCATGATGAACAGCGGGTTGAACGCCTGCGTGGTGGCCGGTGTGATGCCGATGCCGAACAGCGTCAGATCGGTGTGGTCCCTGGCGAAGAAGAGCAGCTTGCTCGGCGCCAGGTCGTAGATCATCCAGAAGATGGACGCGGCCGCGAACAGCCAGATGTACGCCTTCATCCGGATGCGTTCGTCCTCGGTGAGGTCATGGCTGCCGAGCATGATGTAGGCGAAGTACCCCACGGTCACGAGCACGATGACCACGGTGATCGCCACGGTGAGCCGGTCGATCGTGAGGGTGCCGGTCGCGGCCCAGGCGGCCAGGGCGATCGCCGGCGCCCCCACGCCGAGCGCCACCAGGCGGCCGAGCTTGCCGTGCTCCACGTGGGCCGGTGGCTCGCCGATGCCCCGCAGGCCGCGGCCGCCCCGTACGTACTGGACGAGGCCGAGCGCCATCCCGACGGCGGCGGCGCTGAACGCCAGGTGCCACCGGTCGCCGTCGGCCAGCCAGCCGACCACGATGGGCGCGAAGAAGGCGCCCAGGTTGATGCTGAGGTAGAACAGCGAGAATCCGGCGTCCCTGCGCCCGTCGTCCTCCTGCGGGTAGAGCCTGCCGACCATGACCGACATGTTCGGCTTGAGCAGGCCGGTGCCGCTGATGATCAGCAGCAGGCCGAGCCAGATGAAGAGCGGCGAGGTCACGGGCACGGCCATGCTGACGTGCCCCAGCAGGATGAGACACCCGCCCAGGAACACCGACCTGCGCGCCCCCAGGATCCGGTCCGCGATCCATCCGCCGGGCAGCGCGACCAGGTAGATGAGCGCCCCGTAGACGCCCACGACGGCCTGCGCGGTCTCGTCCGGCAGGCCGAGGCCCTGCTGGGCGGGCGAGGCCGCCATGAACGTGGCGAGGATCGCCCGCAGCCCGTACCAGCTGAACCGCTCCCACATTTCGGTGCCGAACAGCGTGGCCAGGGCCCGTGGATGCCCAAAGAACGTTTTGTCCGCGTTTTCCCGCATTCGCCCCCCTAATACGAATTCGGTGTGATTACTGTACGTGATGGACGCGGGTGTTGCCCCGCGAGCTCTTGCCGCTCCGGGACGGGTGTGGTGCGATGCAGGCCACTCACGCAAGTGAACACTGACTGGAGGCGGGTGCCATGGCCGAAGTCCTCGAAGTCCGGGCCGAGATCGAGCGCGAGATCGCCGGCCGTACCGTCTGCGGGCAGCTCAGGCACGCCGTCGAGCGATACCCGGACGCGCCCGCGTACTCCGACCCTGACGGGGACGGCTGGGCCACGCTGACCTACGGGCAGGCGCGCCTGCGGGTCCTGGAGATCGCCGCGGGGTTCGCCGCACTGGGGCTGCAGCCCGGCGAGTCGGTGGCGCTGATGATGGTCAACCGGAGCGAGCACGTGCTCGCCGACCTGGGCGCGGTGCACGCGGGCGGGGTGGGCTGCACGGTCTACTCGACGTTCGCGCCCGAGCAGATCGCGTTCGTGGCAGGGGACGTGGGCGCCAGGTACGCCGTGCTGGGCGGCCCCGCCGAGCTGGCCCGCTGGCAGCCGGTGCTGGACCGCCTCGACGGCCTCCGCAAGATCATCATGCTGGAGGGGGCGCCCGCCGGCGAGCGGTTCATGGCCTGGCAGGACTTCCTGGAGCTGGGCCGCGCCCGGCTGGCCGTGGACCCGAACGAGGTCGAGACCCGCTGGCGCGCGGTCACCTCCGACGACGTGGTCACCGTCCTCTACACCTCCGGCACGACCGGCATGCCCAAGGGCGTGCCCCTCACCCACGCGAACGTCTTCTACGAGGTCGCCGCCACCGACCGCATCGCCGAGCTGCCCCTGCTGGGCACCCAGGTCTCCTATCTCACGTACGCGCACATCGCCGAGCGGATCCTCAGCCTGTACGTGCCCCTGGTCAAAGCCTCCCACGTGCACTTCTGCACCGACCTGACCAACCTGGGCGCCACGCTGGGGCAGGTCAGGCCGATGATGTTCTTCGGGGTGCCGCGGGTGTGGGAGAAGATGGCGGCCCGCCTGCTCGCCGTGCTCGCCACGCAGCCGGAGGAGCAGCAGGCCGCCGTACGCCGGGCCATGGCGGCGGGCGCCGCGTACGTGGAGGCGGGCCAGTACGGCCGGACGATCACCCCCGAGATCCAGGCCGCCTACGACCAGGCCGACGCCTCGCTGCTGTCGGTCATCCGCGGCATGATCGGCTTCGACCGCGCCCAGTGGACCGCCACCGGCGCCGCGCCGCTGCCCGCGGAGGTGCAGCACTTCTTCGCCGGGCTGGGGCTCAAGGTCATCGACGTGTACGGCATGACGGAGACGACCGGCGCGTTCACCGGCAACAGCCCCTCCTGCTACCGCCTGGGCACGGTCGGCAGGGCCGAGCCGGGCGTCGAGGTCCGCATCGCCGAGGACGGTGAGATCCTCGCCCGCAGCCCGCTCAACACCCGCGGCTACCTCAACCGCCCCGAGGCCACCGCCGAGCTCGTCGACGCCGACGGCTGGCTGCACACCGGCGACATCGGCACGGTCGACGAGGAGGGCTTCTACCGGGTGATCGACCGCAAGAAGGAGCTGATCATCACCTCCGGCGGCGAGAACGTCTCCCCGGCCGAGATCGAGAACCACCTCAAGGAGCACATGCTCATCGGCCAGGCCCTCGCGTACGGCGACAACCGGCCGCACCCGGTGGCCCTGCTGACACTGGACGGGGAGGTGGCGCCGGGCTGGGCGCAGGCGCGCGGCATCGCCTTCACCTCGCTCGCGGAGCTGGCCGAGCACCCGGAGGTGCTCAAGGAGGTGGAGGCCGCGGTCGAGGCCGCCAACGCCAAGCTGGCCAGGGTGCAGCAGGTGAAGAAGTGGGCCCTGCTGGGCACCGAGTGGACGGCCGAGACGGAGGAGCTCACCCCGAGCCTGAAGCTCAAGAGGCGGGTCGTCCACGCCAAGTACGCCGACATCATCGAAGGTCTCTACAGCGGGCCGCGTCCGGCGGACCGCCACGGGTGATCCCGGCTTTGCCATTCGCGGCGCGTGTCGAGGTCCTGATCATTACCGGGCGGTTCCTACCGTCTCGATCATGATCAAAAGCCTTCTTCTCGTCTCGCTCGCGGCGGGGCCGCTCACCATGCCCGCGGCCCCGCCCGAGGCCGAGCTCGCCATCCGGTCCATCACGGTACGCCCCGAGGAGCCCGTGGTGGGGGCGTACGACTCCATCCGCCTGGTGATCGACGTGGTCGCCAAGGGGGCGAGGGGCAAGGACGGCGTCAGCGTGAAGGTCGAGCCCGGCGCCCCGCCCGGCACCGTACTGGCTGACAAGGTGACCGACGAGGTGACTGAGCCGCAGCCGCAGCCGCCGGCCCTGGCCCCCGGCCCGCCCGCGGCACCCGAGCCCGGCGTGGAGGTCACGCCCGCCGCTGACATGAGCGCGGCGAGGCTCTCGCGGGCGCTGTGGCCGGCCATGGGCACCCTCCAGGCGCCACGCGCGAGCGACGGCTGGGCGACCTGGCGCTTCCTGCCCGACAAGCGGCTCAACCGCTACTACCCGACCGGCACCTGGACGATCACCGCCACCGCCAAGGGGGCGCACGGCTCCACGGTCACCGAGTACGCCTCGTTCCAGTTGAGGCGCGCCACCAGGCTCACGTCGGTGACGGCCGAGGAGACCGGCCGCTCCGGCGCGGTACGCCTGAGCGGCTCGCTGAGGAGAGTGGACCCGCGCGGCTACACCGGGTACGGCCCGTTCGCCAAGCAGTCGCTGGAGATCCTGTGGCGCCTCGGCGAGTCCTCACCCTGGGAGAAGGCGGGACAGACGACGACGGACGCCTCCGGGGCCTTCGAGACGACGGTCACGGGCCGCGCGGGCGGCTTCTGGCGCGTCCGCTACCTCGGAACAGGACACTACGCCCCAGATCTCTCTAAGTCGCAACAAATTACGCAATAACCGAAAATAGCCCCTGGTGTAGCCTAAAACCGGCCGTTGCCGAATCGTGATCGACTTTATCGCAACTTTTCCTTCTCCTGACGCGTCATTGGCGATGACGTGCCTCGACTCGGGGCCGAGTTTCAGACGGGGAAGGAAATTCGATTTGAAGATGCGACGCCTAGCCGCCGGCCTGGCGGCTGCCGCCCTGGGCGCGACGATGGTGGCCACCGCCGCCTCGCCCGCCCTCGCGGACCCGGACCCGGGCCTGGACCCGGATGCCGCGGGCTACACCAGCCTGACGTTCGACGCGAACCCCGAGCCCGCATGGCGGGGCCGGCCCATCGACCTCGAGGGCAAGCTCTCCGTGCAGTGTGACGAGGACTACATCAGCGGCCTCGTCTCGGTCCACCACGCCGACAACTGCAACAACGAGGAGCGCTGGCACCGCCTGTCCTGGAAGCGGATCGTGATCCTCTTCCGGCCCGACGGCGGCTACCGCTGGCAGTACGTGGACACCGTCAGGACCAGCAGCAGCGGCTACTTCTCGACGAGCGTGACCGCCCGCACGTCCGGCACGTTCCGCGCGGTCTTCGAGGGCTCCCGCTGGCTCTCCCCCTCGGAGGGCAAGGACTGGGTGCGGGTCGTCGGCTACCGCCGCTGACCGCCCGGCGAAACGCCCGGCCGGTTCTCCGGCCGGGCGTTTCGCATGTGCAGGAAGGTTTCCGTTCGTCGTCTAGCTCTCCGTCTTCTGCCCGGTTCCCTTGATGCAGTACGGGCAGAAGGGTTCAGGGTCGACGCAGATCTTGACGCTGTCGGAGTCGTTGGCGGGATCGAGATCCAGCTCCTTGCCGTCGGCGGTGGCCGTGTTGGTCGTCTCTCCGACGGCTGTGGCCTTGGCATGGACCGTCAACGTGGCCGAGGCGCCATTGGCCAGCGCGCCGACCGTCCACATCCCGCTCGCCGACGTGTAGGTCCCGCTGGAGGCCGTGGCGGACACGAAGGTGAGGTTGGACGGCAGCATGTCCTTGACCGTGACCCCCGTCGCGTCGTTCGGGCCGGCGTTGCGTACGGTGACGCGGTAGATGACGGTCTGGCCCACGGTCACCTTGGTCGCATCGGCGGACTTGACCACGCTCAGGTCCACGGCCGGGTTGACCTTGGTAACGGCATCGCCGCTGGTAGAGGTCAGCTGCTCCGGCTCCGGGCCGAGCCGGTTCTCGTAGCCGACCGTCCCCTGGTTGGTGACCTCCCTGCCCGCGGCGTCCCGGCCGACCTTGACCTTGAACTCCACGGTGGTGCCGCCGGGCAGGCTCGTGGCGTTGGGCAGCGAGCCCCCGGCCGCGGGGGTGGCGCCGTTCCCCAGGGTGAAGGAGACCTTGCCGGCCGCGGCGTCGAACTCGCCCTGGTCGTCGCCCGCCTGATCGGTCTTGTCCCCGCTGCCCGGGCCGTCGACCACCCGGAGCGAGCCGGGCACGTAGGTGGTCCCCGCCGGGACGGTGTCGGCGAGGCGCACGTTCTCCGCCGTGGCGCCTCCCTTGTTGACCGCGGTGACCCGGTAGGTGATCACATCGCCGACGTCGACCGGCCCCTGCGGGCTCGCGGTCTTGGTGACGACAACGCACGGCGCGGTCGCGAAGGAGATGTCATCGAGCAGGTTGCCGAAGGTGCGGTTCCCTCCGGCCGCCGAGACGGAACGGAAGGCGAACCTGGTGGTCGTCTGGCCCGCGGGCACGATGTAGGTGCCGGAGTAGGTGCCCCAGCTCCCGGTGCCGTCCGACATGACCCCCTGTTGCACCGGGGCCGTCGGAGCGCCGATGTCCAAGGCCATCGTGTCGACCCCCAGCCGGCCGCGGTGGGACAGCCGCCAGTACAGCTTCGCCCCCGGGGTGGTCGCGCGGTCCTGGTACAGGGTCGAGACCTGGTTGGCGTTCAGCTCGGCGAGCTGCCTGCCCTCCTTGGGCGGGGTGTTGGCCGGGTTCGGCGGGCTGGCCCACAGCTCGATCATGTGGTCGGTGGCGGTGGTGAGCCAGCCGGGCACGTGGTTCGGCGCGCCGGTCTGCGAGGCGTCGGGGAACAAGCCCCATGTCCCGCCGCTGACGACCGGCTGCTCGAAACCGCCGTTGACCAGCGACACCTGGTCGGGGCATGAGGCGGGATCCGGCGCGACCCGCAGAGCGGCCGGGGCGGTGACGACAGGAGCGGCGTCGGCCGGGACCGCGCCGAACAGCGTCAGCGGAAGGGTCGCCGCCGCGAGGGCGGCGACCGGGTAACACATCACTCGGATGTGCCTCATCGTGGTGTTCCTCTCGTCGCAGAGAACTGCCTTCAGCCACCGGGCCGGGGGAAACCGGCACCGGCGCCGAACGGCAGCCTCACCCGACGAGGGCACGCGGCGGCACGCGACACGGGCGGTCGCACCAACACTTGGCTTGATCTTGTTCAGCGCGTACACGGCCCTCGGCATCGCCGGCGGTCTGTCCGCCCCACTACTTCGTCCGGCCGGCGCCGGCGGGAAGGGCACGCGGCCTTCCATGCCATGCACTGGACGACCGCCGACGTGCTCTACGAAAGCTTGGGGCTAGTACGAGACGGCGACCTGGACCCGGTGGTGCCCCGGCCGCTCCACCTCGTCCACCACCGCCACCGCCAGGTCGGCGAACGACAGCGGCGGCTCCAGCGCCGGCACCTGCCCGCCGCCGATCCGGTAGCGCCCCGTCCTGGACTCCGAGTCGTCGAGGAAGACGGGCGGCGGCGCGAGCACCACCCAGTCGAGCTCCGACTTCTCGAACACCTCCAGCTCCGCCGCGTGCCCCAGCGAGAACGCCCGGGCGTCCGCCGGAAAGTCCGGCGTGTCCACCAGCCGGACCCCGGGCGAGACCTCCAGCAGGCTGCCGATCCCGACGGCCACCAGCCGGGACACCCCGGCCCGCGCCAGCCCGCCGGTCAGGGCCCGGGCCGCGGCCGTGTAGAACTCCGCCGACGGCATGTCCATCCGGGCCGCCGCCTGAACGGCCGCGTCGTGCCCGGCGGCCGCCTCCGCCACGCCGTCGAGGTCGGTGACGTCCCCGGCGACCACACGCACCCCCGGCGGCTCCGCGAGCGCCGGATACTTCGCGGGATCCCGCACCACGGCCGTCACCTCGTGCCCCCGCCCGGCCGCCTCCGCGACCACCCGCCTCCCGGCCCGCCCGCCGGCGCCGAAGACCACGATCCTGCTCACTCTCACCACACTCCCGCCGCGTGCCCGGACTCTCCGGGCCACGCGCAGACGGTAAAGGGAGAGATGTCGCTTTCCGCAACGATAGTCACCTCCGCCGCAGGTAGCGCAGTCCGCACGTACGATGTCCGGATGGCCGAGCCTCTCGATCCGGACATGTTCACCGGATGCCCGCCGGTGTCCGCGCCTTTCCGCGTCGGCGACAAGTGGACCGCGAAGATCATCCGCTGCCTGGAGTCGGCCCCGCGGCGCTTCACCGAGCTCCAGGCGACGCTGCGCGGCATCACCCCGAAGGTGCTCACCGAGTCCCTGCGCGCCATGGAGCGCGACGGCCTGCTCACGCGCACCGCGTACGAGGAGATCCCGCCGCGCGTCGAGTACGAGCTGACCGACCTCGGCCGCAGCCTCATCGAGCCCATGAACGCGGGCTGCGAGTGGTCGAGACGGCACCTGGCCGAGCTGATGCACGCCCGGGAGGCGTGGTACGAGGCTGCGCGGTAGGCGGCACCCGGTTCCCGCGCCGCCGCGTGGCCGGGCTGTCCGGCGTGGAATCGATCTAGGGTCCGATGCGTTGGTCATGCGGAGAAGGGTGATTTTGGGGGCCGCCGGTCAGGCGTCGTAGTCTTGGCCCTCTGGCGAGCGAAGAGGAGGTGACGCCCCGTGTTGCGAGACTCGTTCGGACGGGTGGCGACGGATCTGCGGGTGTCCCTCACGGACAAGTGCAACCTGCGCTGCACGTACTGCATGCCGCCCGAAGGGCTCGACTGGCTCCCCAACGCGCAGCTTCTCACCGCCGACGAGATCGTCCGCCTCGTGACGATCGGCGTCGAACGCCTGGGCATCACCGAGGTGCGCTACACCGGCGGTGAGCCCCTCATCCGGCGTGAGCTGGTCGACATCGTCGCCCGCACCACCGCTCTGGCCCCCAGGCCGCAGGTCTCGCTGACCACCAACGGCATCGGGCTGGCCCGGCTCGCCGGGCCGCTGGCCGCCGCCGGGCTCGACCGGGTCAACGTCTCACTCGACACGCTCGACCCCGCCACGTTCAAGCGGCTCGCTCACCGCGACCGGCACGCCGACGTCATCGCCGGGCTCGCCGCCGCGGCCGAGGCCGGCCTGGCCCCCGTCAAGGTGAACGCGGTCCTCATGCGCGACCTCAACGACCACGAGGCCGTGCCGCTGCTGCGGTGGTGCCTCGATCAGGGGTACGAGCTGCGCTTCATCGAGCAGATGCCGCTCGACGCCCAGCACGGCTGGAGCCGCGAGGGCATGGTCACCGCCGACGAGATCCTCGAGCGGCTGTCGGCCGCGTTCGATCTCACGGCCGACGACCTGGAGGAGCGCGGCAGCGCGCCGGCCGAACGGTTCCTCGTGGACGGAGGCCCCGCCAAGGTCGGGGTGATCGGGTCGGTGACGCGGCCGTTCTGCGGCTCCTGCGACCGGGTCCGTCTCACCGCCGACGGCCAGGTGCGCAACTGCCTGTTCGCCACGGAGGAGTCCGACCTGAAGAGCGCCATGCGCGACGGGGCGTCCGACGAGGAGCTGGCCGCACGGTGGATCGCCGCCGTCGCGCGCAAGCGGGCCGGACACGGCATCGACGACCCGTCCTTCCTCCAGCCCTCCCGGCCGATGTCCGCCATCGGCGGCTAGCCCCCGTTTTCGCACCGCACTTCGGCGGGGGTCCTTCAGGAAGGGTGGAGAGTGACGCCACGGGGCCGCGACGCCTATGACGCGACGAGTTTGGACGAATCGGCACGTGCGGAAAGCGAGGCCGGCGAGGTGGCGCACCCAGGGCCCGTACAGGTGCCCTTCGACGCGGTGATCCTGGCCGGGGGAGAGGCGCGCCGGCTGGGCGGGGCCGACAAGCCCGGTCTCACCGTGGGCGGCAGGTCCCTGGTCGAGCACGTGGTGGCGGCCGTGTCCGGCGCGGGCACGACGGTCGTGGTCGGCCCCGAGCGCCCGATCCCCGGTGTGCTGTTCGCCCGTGAGGACCCGCCCAGGAGCGGCCCCGTCGCCGCCCTGGCCGCCGGGCTCGGCGAGGTCGCCGCGCCGTGGGTGGTGCTCCTGGCGGGCGACCTGCCGTTCATGACCGCCGCCCACGTGACGGCCCTGCTGGAGGCCGCGGCGGGCGCTCAGGCGCCCGGTGAGATCGCCCGCGGGGTCGTGATGGTGGACGACGGCGGCCGGGAGCAGTGGCTGGCCGGGGCGTGGCCGGCGGCCCCGCTCAAGGCGGCACTCGCCGCCTACCAGGGACGCTCGCTCAAGGGACTGCTCGGCCCGCTGGTCGCCGTCCGGCTGGCGCTGCCCGGCAGGCCCTGGTTCGACTGCGACACAATGGACGATCTGGAGGAGGCTCGCATGAACGTGCTCAACGAATGGACCGTCCTGGCCTGCCAGGAGCTGGGCATCGACCCGGCCCGCGTGGACCGCGACCTGATTCTCGATCTCACCAAGGAGGTCGCCCACGGCGTGGCCAGACCGGCCGCGCCCCTGACGGCGTACCTGCTGGGCCTGGCCCAGGGCGCCGGCACCGCCCCCGACGACGCCGTGGCGAAACTGATCACATTGGCGAAGAACTGGGGACAGGCGACCGCCGAGACGTTGACAGACAGCTGAGACTCGAACGAACTCTTGAAGTCAAGCTCCCTCCTGCCTGAAGATTTCCTGTGAATTAGGAGGCGGGAGGGAGTGGAAACGATTTCGGGAAAGCGGCCCTATCCGATGATCCGATGACTCCGGCGGTCGTCATGTTGATCAATAAGCCGGCCGGAGAAAAGGCGATGCCGGGTGGTTACGGGGGCAAACCACCCGGCATCGCGTCATCGGCGTTCCGACGGGGGCCCGGAACGCCGGCACCAGCACTCCGACGGGGGACCGGAGCGCTTGGCTAAAGCGTACACCTACAACCCATGGGATGCGTCAAGACTTAGTCACGACCCGATCTCGCGTCGATGCAGCGGTATCTCGGTTTGGTTAGCTTCGGGCGTGTGAAAGGTAGGCGGAGGGGCGCCCTTGCCCCTCTCATTGGCCCCGATTACGGCTATGTATGGCAAAAACACGGCCCCGGCGATGAAGAGCAGCCGGTACGGCCACGGCACCGGCACCACGACGGCCAGGATCAGGCAGATCGTACGGATGCCCATCTTGATGAGGTAGCCGATCTCGCGCTTGTGGATGTCGGCCGTCAGGGACGGCTTGGCGTCCGTGACGTGGTGCACGACTGGTCTCCTACGCCACCCCTTCATATCTTCCACGGTAGACCCCGAGGGGGGAGGACGCGACAGCGCCCCGGTGCCGGGAAGGGGTCATGCGATCATGGCTTTCGAGTAAGGAGGATGTGGAGATGACGGATCGTACGTACCGTGTCACGGAGATCGTTGGCACGTCCGGGGAGAGCGTCGACGAGGCCATCCGCAACGGCATCAAGCGGGCCTCGCAGACGCTGCGTCACCTCGACTGGTTCGAGGTGACGGAGATCCGCGGCTACATCGACGCGGGGGAGGTCGCGCACTTCCAGGTCGGCATGAAGGTGGGCTTCCGCCTCGAGGACGCCTGACCGCTCTGCCCGGGCTTAGCCTCCCGGCAGCCTCCGCGGCCCTGTGTGCGGCCCTGAAGGCCCCGGCAGCCGTCCACCGGACGCGGGGCGGCGTCGGGGGGACACCGGCCGGTTGGGGCGGCGTCGGGGACGCCCGGCCGGCGTGGGACAGACAGGGAATGTCCGCCCGGTGTGGGACGGACAGGGAACGCCCGGCCGGTGTGGGACGGACAGGGGACGCCCGCCCGAGCCGACGGGCACGGGCGGGCGCGGGTGAGACGGTCAGCTGGCCTGGCTGACCGTGGACATGTTGAAGTCCGGCACCCGGACCGGCGGCATGACGGTGCGCTGGAAGTAGTCGTTCCACTCCCGCGGCAGCGTGCGCTCGGCCGCCCCCACCTCGCTGAGCCGCCCGAGCAGGTCCACGGGGCTCTCGTTGAAGCGGAAGTTGTTCACCTCGCCCACGACCTCACCGTGCTCGATCAGGTACACCCCGTCGCGGGTCAGCCCGGTCACCAGCAGCGTCTGGGGGTCGACCTCGCGGATGTACCACAGGCAGGTGACCAGCAGCCCGTGCCGCGTGGAGGCGATCATGTCATCCAGCGAGCCGCCACCGGAGGGCCCCGACATGATCAGGTTGTCGATCCCCGGCGTCACCCGCAGCCCGCTCAGCTCCGCCGAGTAGCGGGTCTGCAGCAGCGCCTCCAGCGTGCCGTCCTTGATCCAGTCGGTCGGCCCCAGCGGCAGCCCGTTGTCGAACACCGAGCTCTGCCTGCTGGAGGCGTGCGCCGTCACGAACGGCGCGCACGCGATGCCCGCCGCCCCCGGATCGCTCGACAGCGTGACGGGGAGCGTGGCCAGCTGTTCGCCCACGCGCGTGCCCCCGCCGGGCTTGGAGAACACCGAACGCCCGTCGAGGGCGTCCCGCGCCCCGGCCGACCAGAACAGGTAGATCATCAGGTCGGCGACCGCGCTGGGCGGCAGCAGCGTCTCGTAACGCCCCGCCGGCAGGTCCACCCGGGTCTTGGCCCACTCCAGCCGCTGCGCCAGCGAGGCGTCCAGCGCCGCCACGTCGACATCGGTGAAGTCCTGCGTGGACACGCCCGTCCACGCCGAGCGCTTCAGGTCGGCCGACTTGGCGTTGAGCTCCAGCCGCCCCGTCGGCTGGTCGTGGCGCAGCCGCAGGCCCGTGGACGTGCCGAGGAACGTCGAGTTCAGCGAGTGCTCCGCGAAGCCGTACAGCTTCCTGCCGCCCGCCTCGGCCGCCGCGAACGCCTCGCCGAGCGCCGGCGCGAACCCCTCGAACACCCCGATGTCGGTCGGCTCGACGGAGGAGCCCCAGTGCGGCGACTCCGGCACGCCCTCGACGAGCGGGCGGGCGTCCTCGGCCGGCTGGGCGTCCCGCGCGGCCGCGTCGGCCGCCGCCACCACGTCCGCGAGCTGCTCGTCGCGTACGACCGACCGCGACACGACCCCGGTGCTCCCGCCCGCGATCGAGATCACGGTCACCCGCGAGGAGCGGGCGACGCCGTTCGTGGTGAGCGTGTTGCCCGCGAAGCGCAGGTTGGCCGTGGAGCCCTCGTCCACGAGCACCACGCAGTCGTCGTTCGCCGAGAGCTCCAGGGCCTTCTCGACCATCTCCTGAGGAGAGGTCTGGACCGGCAAGCCGGATCGGCTCTCCGAGAATCCGTGCTTACTGGTTCGCTCGCTCCGCTCGCTCACTTGCCGCCCTCCTGAACGGTGTTGAGGATCCGCACGCCCCTGAAGAGCGCCGAGGGGCAGCCGTGGCTGACCGGCGCGACCTGGCCCGGCTGGCCCTTGCCGCAGTTGAACGCGCCGCCGAGCACGTACGTCTCAGGCCCGCCGACGGCCTCCATCGACCACCAGAAGTCCGTCGTGGTCGCCTGGTAGGCGAAGTCCCTGACCTGCCCGGCCAGCTTCCCGTGGGAGATCCGGTACGCCCGCTGCCCGGTGAACTGGAAGTTGTAGCGCTGCATGTCGATCGACCAGCTCTTGTCGCCGACGATGTAGATGCCGCGTTCGACGCCCGCGATCAGCTCGTCGGTCGAAGGGCCGCCGGGCGCCGGGGCCAGCGACACGTTGGCCATGCGCTGGATCGGCATGTGGCCCGGCGAGTCGGCGAACGCGCACCCGTTGGACCGTCCGAGCCCCTTCATCAGCGCCATCCGCCGGTCGAGCTGGTAGCCGACCAGGATGCCGTCCTTGACGATGTCGAAGCTCTGCCCCTGCACGCCCTCGTCGTCGTAGCCGATCGTGGACAGGCCGTGCGTGACCGTCCTGTCGCCGGTCACGTTCATCACCGGCGAGCCGTACACCAGCTCGCCGAGCTGGTCGAACGTGGCGAAGCTGGTGCCCGCGTACGCCGCCTCGTAGCCCAGCGCCCGGTCCAGCTCGGTGGCGTGGCCGATCGACTCGTGGATCGTCAGCCACAGGTTGGACGGGTCGATGACCAGGTCGTAGTCGCCCGCCTCGACCGAGGGCGCCGCGATCTTCTCCGCCAGCAGCTCGGGCAGCCTGCCGAGCTCGGCCTGCCAGTCCCAGCCGGTGCCCGTCAGGTATTCGTACCCGCGCCCGACCGGCGGGGCGAGGGTGGACATGTCGTCGAAGCCGCTCTCGTGGGCCTTCATCGCGTTGAGCTTGGGATGCACCCGCACCCGCTGCTGCGTGGTGACCGTGCCGGCCGTGTCGGCGTAGAACTTCTGCTCCTTGACCTGGAGCAGCCGCGCCGACACGTGGTCGGCGCCCTTCATCAGCCCGGCCGACCAGTCGGCCAGCAGGCTCACCTTGTCGGCCGAGGCCACCTCGAACGGGTCGACGTCGTACGCGGACACCCACACCGCGTCGGCGTGCACCGGCTCGGGGGCCAGCTCGATGGGCTCCCTGTTGATCGGGGCGCTCACCTCGGCCACCCGCACGGCCTGCTCGGCGACCGTCGCGGCCGCCTCCGGCGTCAGATGGATGCCCGCGGCGAACCCCCACGTGCCTCCCTTGACGACGCGCACGGCGTAGCCCAGGTCGTCGGCGTCCATGGCGCCTTCGAGCCGGGCGTCATAGAGGCTGAGCGTCTCGGCTCTGACACGTTCCAGGCGGAAGTCGGCGTGCTCGGCGCCGAGGTCGCGGGCGCGTTGCAGAGCGGCGTCCGCGAGCTGCCGCAGCGGCAGCTCCAGGAAGTCGGGATCGATCTGGCGCATGTCCACGATCCTAACCCTGTGATCTTGTGTCACCCGGACAACCGGATACCGGCCGGTAGGAGATAGCGTCTGATGCCATGGCACGCTCTGTACTCGTCACCGGGGGCAATCGCGGCATAGGCCTCGCGATCGCCCGTGAACTCGCCGCGGCCGGCGATGCCGTCGCGGTCACCTACCGATCGGGGGAGCCGCCCGAGGGCCTGTTCGGCGTGCGCTGCGACGTCACCAGCATGGCCGACGTCGAGGCCGCGTTCGACAAGGTCGAGGCGGAGCAGGGCCCCGTCGAGGTCCTCGTCTCCAACGCGGGCATCACCAAGGACACGCTGCTGGCGATGATGAAGGAAGACACCTTCACCGACGTCATCGACGCCAACCTGACAGGCGCGTACCGCGTCGCCAAGCGGGCCATCCGCCCGATGATGAAGCTCAAGCGCGGCCGGATCATCCTCATCTCCTCCGTGGTCGGCCTGTCCGGCCAGGCCGGCCAGGCCAACTACGCCGCCTCCAAGGCCGGGCTCGTCGGCTTCGCCCGCTCCCTGGCCCGCGAGTACGGCTCGCGCAACATCACGGTCAACGTGGTCGCGCCCGGCTTCGTCAAGACCGACATGACGGCCGACCTCGACGCCGAGGCGATCGTCTCCCAGATCCCCCTCGGGCGGCAGGCCGTGCCCGGGGAGGTGGCACGCGTCGTACGCTTCCTGGCAGGCGACGACGCCTCCTACATCACCGGGGCCGTGATCCCGGTCGACGGCGGACTCGGAATGGGGCACTGACGTGGGAATTCTCGAAGGCAAGCGGATCCTCGTGACCGGCGTGCTCACCGACTCCTCGATCGCGTTCTCGGTGGCCAAGCTGGCGCAGGAGGAGGGCGCCACGGTGGTGCTCACCGGGTTCGGCCGGCTGAGCCTGGTGGAGCGCATCGCCAAGCGGCTGCCTGAGCCGGCGCCGGTGCTGGAGCTCGACGTCCAGAACACCGAGCACCTCGACACGCTCGCGGCCCGGGTGGGCGAGCACGTGGACGGCCTCGACGGGGTCGTCCACTCGATCGGCTTCGCCCCGCAGACGGCACTCGGCGGCAACTTCCTCAACACCACGTGGGACGACGTCGCCACGGCCCTGCACGTGTCCACCTACTCCTTCAAGTCCCTCGCCGTGTCCTGCCTGCCCCTGATGAAGGAGGGCGGGGCGGTCGTCGGCCTCGACTTCGACGCCACCAAGGCGTGGCCGGTCTACGACTGGATGGGCGTGGCCAAGGCCGGCCTGGAGTCGTGCAGCCGTTACCTGGCGCGTGACCTGGGCAAGCAGAACATCCGCGTCAACCTGGTGGCGGCCGGCCCGCTGCGCACGATGGCGGCCAAGTCGATCCCCGGCTTCAAGGAGTTCGAGGACAGCTGGCCGGAGAAGGCCCCGCTGGGCTGGGACCTGGCGGACACGGGTCCGGCGGCCAAGGCGTGCGTGGCCCTCATGTCCGACTGGTTCCCGGCCACGACCGGCGAGATCGTCCACGTGGACGGCGGCGTCCACGCCATCGGCGCCTGACCGCTCTCGGGGCTCCCGCCCCCGGCGCCGTCGCACACGGTACCGGGGGCGCATCCTGGCCGTGTCGGTGGCGCGCTGGAGGCGGTGCCTGCTGGAGGCGATGCCTCCGCCGTGTTGGTGGTGCCACCTAGGCTCGCGCATGCGGTGGGCGGTCGGCCCGCGACGCAGCAGCGCGCGACATCGCTGAGCACGGCCCAGGGTGTGCATTGGTGCGCCGCGTCGGTGGGGCGTGGTGCGATGGGGCCGGCGCAATGAGCACGGCGCTGTGACGCGCGTCGAGTGCCCTTGAACGTGGCGCTGATGGCGCATTGGTGCGCCGCGTCGGTGGGATGTGGTGCGATGGGGCCGGCGCAATGAGCACGGCGTCCAGCGCGGCGACGCGCGTCGGGCGCGGCGTGCGCCGTGGGGGCGCGGCGTGCGCCGTGGGGGCGCGGCGTGCACCGTCGGTCGCGCTGTGGGGGAGGATGCTCCAGATCGCGTCCGCGGCGTGCTGGAGGGGGTGGCCCTGGGCGCGTGGTCGGTGCTGCCTCGGCTCGCATGCCGCGCACCGTGGATGGGCGCGCCGTGGAGAAGGGCGGGCGAGGCTGTCCGGGGGTCAGGCCAGGCGGTGGCGGCCGTTGTTGCCGGCGTGGGCCGGTTCGAAGGGGATCGACTCCGACGGCTCCGCCCGGTGCCGGCGTTGCTGCACGATCCGGGTGGCCAGCACCGCCGACGCCAGCAGCGCGATCGTCAGCGCCGTCCCCAGCACGTCCGAGGCCGGCGGGCTGGGCCGTACCACCCGCTGGTCCTGCATCGGGACCGTCAGCTCATGAGCGAACGGATTGGGCCACAGCAGATCCACCCGGGGCTCGTCCGTGTCGACGACCGTCTTCTCCTCGGAGACCGGCCGCCCCGTGTCCATGAGCTGCGGCCGTTCATCCGGCGGCGTGGGCGCGGTCGTGGGCACGACGGACTCCACCCCCCACTCCCGGGGCCGTGACGTGCGGCCGAGGGTGGGCGAGGGCGACACTTTCTCCACCCCGCTCTGGTCCTGGCAGGCCAGCACCGGCAGGCACACGCCGCCCAGTGTGGCGTCCAGCCCCGTGGAGGAGGGAGTGGGCGTGTTGTGCGAGGAGGACTTGGGAGCCGGTGTCGTCTTGGTGGTGGGCACCACCTCCCCTACGCGGCCGAGCACCTCGTCGGTGGTCTTGTCGACGCCGTCCGTCACCTTGTCGGTCGTCCCGCCCGTCAGGTCGTCGACCGTGCCGGTGATGCCGTTCACCACGTCGCACAGCGTGTTGGTCACCCCGGAGAGCAGCCCACCGTCTCGCGTGCAGTCCTGAGGAGCGGCCGACGCGGCAGGCGCCGCCACCGGGACGGCCGCCAGCGCCACCGCGAGCACTCCAGCCGAGATCGCGGCCCTGCTCCCCATCCATCCCCTCCTGCGTCGCTTACAGGGGAAATCTTTATGGACATCGCGCATGGGACGCAGGCGTTTGCCGGGTAAAGTTGCGATTCGGTATCGAGTAGTGATACGCGAGAGAGCCTCTCGTTCAGGGGGCGAGGGGTCAGTCCAGTGACGACACGTCATCCAGGGCGTCTCGAATCTCTATGGGCAGCACCACGTCCTCGGCCGTCAAGGCCCCCGTGAGCTGCGCGTGCGTACGTGCTCCGACAATGGCCGAGGTGACCCCCGGCTGGTCGCGCACCCAGGACAGGGCGACCGCCAGCGGCGACACGCCGAGCCCGTCGGCGGCGGTCACGACCGACTCCACGACGCTGCGGCTGCGATCGTCGAGGTAAGGCCGGATGAAGTCGGCGAAGTGCGGTGTCGCGGCCCGGGAGTCGGCGGGGATGCCGGTGCGGTACTTCCCGGTGAGCACCCCGCGCCCCAGCGGCGACCAGGCCAGCACGCCCACGCCCAGGTGGGCGGCGGCGGGCAGCAGCTCGCGCTCGGGCTCGCGGGCCAGCAGCGAGTATTCGGCCTGCGCCGAGATGATCGGGATGCGGCCGGGGACGGACTTCTGGGTGACCGCGGCCGCGGCCAGCTGCCAGCCCGTGTAGTCGCACACGCCCGCGTAGACGGCCCGCCCCGAGGAGACGATCGCGTCGAGCGCGGCCAGGGTCTCCTCCAGGGGGACCTCGGCGTCGTACGTGTGCAGCTGCCACAGATCGACGTAGTCGACCCCGAGCCGGTTGAGCGACTCGTCGACCGCGGCGATCAGGTGGCGCCTGGAGGCGTCGCGCGGCCTGCGCCCCGCCGGCGTCACCACGGCCTTGGTGGAGATGACCAGCTCCGAACGCGGCACGGAGTCGCGCAGCATCCGCCCCAGCAGCCGCTCGGCGTCGCCGCCGGTGTAGACGTCGGCCGTGTCGACGAGGTTGCCGCCGGCCTCCAGGAACGTGCGGAGCTGCGCGGACGCCTCGTCCGCGTCGGTGTCACGCCCCCAGGTCATCGTGCCGAGCCCCAGCCGGGACACCGACAGGCCGCTACGGCCGACATAGCGCTGCTCCATGATCCCGCCAGGGTACCAACAACAGACCTGCTCATGAGGCTGACGCCCCACTGTCGTTCGTGGTCAGCGCGGGGGCGGCAGCCCGCCTCGCGGGTTGCGCGTTTGCCATCAAGGCGGGTGAAAAGTTGTGATCGACGCCTGCGACACTTACCGGGTGACCACCCTGCTTCTGGCCCGACACGGGCTGACGGACCTCACCGGCCCGGTGCTGGCCGGACGAACGCCGGGCGTGCATCTGAGCGAGGCCGGCCGGGCGCAGGCCGCGGCGCTCGCCGGCCGCCTCGCGGGCGTCAGGCTCGACGCCATCGTCTCCAGCCCGCTCGAACGATGTCAGGAGACGGCTCAGGCCGTCGCCGGCGGGCGCGAGATGGAGGTGCGGACCGACGAGCGCTTCATCGAGTGCGGGTACGGCGACTGGACCGGGCGGCCGCTGAAGGAGCTCGCCAAGGAGCCGTTGTGGCAGGTGGTGCAGGCGCACCCCAGCGCGGCGACATTCCCGGAAGGGGAGTCGCTGGCCGGTATGCAACATCGGGCCGTCTCCGCGATCAGGGAGTGGAATCAACGTCTCGGTGAGAAGGGTGTCTACCTGGTTTGCAGCCACGGCGACGTGATCAAGTCGATTGTCGCGGACGCTCTGGGCCTCCATCTCGATCACTTTCAGCGGATAACAGCTGATCCGGCGGCCCTCACCGTCATTCGCTATGCCCCCTTGCGACCCTTTGTTCTCAGGCTTAACGATATGGGGGAATTGAGGCTCCCCGAGGATTCGGAGGAGAAAGACGGGGGAGAAAACATCACCGGGAGCGATGCCGCCGTCGGCGGTGGACCCGGAACCACGTAAGGTCAGCGTATGCCGGTCTTCGACTACGACCCACCAGAGAGGTTCGTCGCAGGTGCCTTGGGGCAGCCGGGCGCACGGGCCTTTTTTCTGCAGGCCAGGGCCGAGGGCAGACTGACCACGGTGGCGCTGGAGAAACTGCAGGTCGCCGCGCTCGCGGGCAGGTTGGACGAGCTGCTCGACGAGGTGCTGCGGCTCAGCGGGGGCTCCGCGCATGTCCCCGCGCTGGCCCCTGCCGACCTGACCGACGACGCGCCTCTCGAGACCCCGGTCGCGGAGGACTTCCGCGTGGGCACGATGGCGCTGGCCTGGGACGCGGAGAGATCGCAGGTGGTGATAGAGGCGCAGGAGGTCGTCGACGAGGACGACGTCGACGGCCCCGACCCGGCGGTCCTGCGCGTGCGCATCAGCGCGGGAGCCGCTCGCGCCTTCACCCAGCGGGCCCTCCAGATCGTCGCGGCGGGCCGACCGCCATGCCCTCTGTGCGGACAGCCGCTCGACGCCACCGGTCACGTGTGCGTGCGTCTCAACGGATACCGCGGGGGTGAGGCGGCTTCATGACCGCTCCTGAGAGCGAACCGGCCATCAAGCCGTCCCGACAACCGCCGTCCATACAAGACGATGAGGCTCTCGCGTTGCTGCGCGACGGCCGCCTGGAGGTGGCCGGCCGGCTGGTCGAGGCCACCAACATGACGCTGTACTGCTCGGTCAAGCTGGGCTCCCGCACGGCCGCCTGCGTCTACAAGCCGGTACGCGGCGAGCGCCCGCTGTGGGACTTCCCCGACGGCACCCTCGCCGCCCGTGAGGTGGCCGCGTTCGAGGTGTCGCAGGCCACCGGCTGGAACATCGTGCCGCCCACGGTCTACCGCGACGGCCCCTTCGGCCCGGGCATGGTCCAGCTCTGGATCGACACCGAGCGGGAGATCGACCTCACGCGGCTGGTCAAGAGCCGCAACCCGCTGGTGCGCCGGATGGCGGTGTTCGACGCGGTGGTCAACAACGCCGACCGCAAGGGCGGGCACCTGCTGCCCCTGCCCACGGGGCACGTCTACGGGGTCGATCACGGGGTCTGCTTCTCCGTCGAGGACAAGCTCCGTACCGTGCTCTGGCAATGGCGCGGCAAGCCCCTGGCCCGCGAGGCGGTGGCCGTGCTGGCCAAGCTCGAGCGCGACATCGAGTCGGGCTCGCTCGGGCGCAGGCTGCGCGAACTGCTGACGCTGCCGGAGGTGGAGGCCACCTGGCAGCGGGTCAGGCGGCTGCTCGACACGGGCGTCCACCCGTACCCGTCGGAAGGATGGCCCGCCATCCCCTGGCCCCCGATCTAAAGTGATCATCGCCCGTTCATTACGCTTTGCGGCATGTGCACGCTGATCGTGAGAACCGGGCGACCGCTGGCCCTCATGGGCGTGAGGGACGAGTACGCCGATCGCCCATGGGAGGGCCCGGGGGAGCACTGGCCGGACTACCCGGGGGTGGTCGGCGGGCGTGACCTCAAGGCCGGCGGCACCTGGCTGGCCGTCAACCCCTCGGGCCGCCGCGCCGCCGCGCTGCTCAACGGGCGCGGCAGGGCGGCCGAGGAGACGACCAGGATCTCCCGGGGAGAGCTGGCGCTGCGGGCGGCGTACACCGGAGCGGCGCCCGGCGGCGACCTCACCTGCTACGACCCCTTCCACCTGGTGCTCGCCGATCTGACGCGCGTCCGCCTGTTCAGCTGGGACGGCGACCGGCTGACCACCACCGACCTGCCCGAGGGCATCAGCATGGTGGTGAACACGGGGCTCGACCCGGCGGACGAGCGGGTGGCCGCGTACCTGCCCAGGTTCGAGAGCGAGCCGTGGGACCAACTGATCAAGGCGGAGCCGTCCGCCGACCCGGCCGCGCTCATCGTCCGGCACGAACTGCCCGACGGCCGGATCTTCGCCTCCCTGTCGGTGATGGAGGTCACACTCGCGCCGGACGCGGTGACGTACGACTTCGCCGACCTGACCGCTGATCGGGACGGATAGGCTCAAACACATGAGATCGTGGGCTGCCCAGAACGTTCCAAAGCTCCCAGGTGAGAGCATTCCGCTGAGTCTCTACGACACGTCGGCCAGGCAGGTGAGGCAGACCGATCCGGGGCCGACCGCCAGGATCTACGTCTGCGGCATCACCCCCTACGACGCCACCCATCTCGGCCACGCCAACACGTACCACGCCTTCGATCTCGTCGGCCGGATGTGGCGCGACGCGGGCCACGAGGTGCACTACACGCAGAACGCCACCGACGTGGACGACCCGCTGCTCGAGCGGGCCGCGCAGACCGGTATCGACTGGCAGGACCTGGCCGAGCGGGAGATCGAGCTGTTCCGCGGCGACATGGAGGCGCTGCGGATCATGCCGCCTCGCGAGTACGTCGGCGTCACCGAGGTCGTCGGCCGCGTCGCCGATCTGATCGCCAAGCTGTCCGCCAAGGGCGTCACGTACGTCCTCGACGGCGACGTCTACTTCAGCGTGGCCGACGCCCCCAAGTTCGGCCAGGTGTCCGGCTATGACGAGGCCGACATGACGGCCCTGTTCGCCGAGCGCGGAGGCGACCCCGGCAGGCCAGGCAAGCGTCATCCCCTCGACTGGCTGCTGTGGCGGGCCGAGCGGCCCGGCGAGCCGGCCTGGGAGTCCAGCCTGGGCCGGGGCCGCCCGGGCTGGCACATCGAGTGCACCGCGATCGCCCTCGACAGCCTGGGCGCGGGCTTCGACGTGGCGGGCGGCGGCACCGACCTGATCTTCCCGCACCACGAGTGCGGCGCCTCCGAGGGCCACGCGCTCACGGGCGAGTGGCCGTTCGCCAAGTTCTACACGCACGCGGGCATGGTGGCGCTCGACGGCGACAAGATGTCCAAGTCCAAGGGCAACCTGGTGTTCGTGTCGAAGCTGCGGCAGGCGCACGACCCGATGGCGGTCCGGCTCGTGCTGCTGGCCCGGCACTACCGCGCGGACTGGGAGTACGTTCCGTCGATGATGGCCGACGCCGAACGCCGGCTGGCGACGTGGCGCTCCGCGGTCGGGCTGTCCTCGGGTCCGCGCGCCGACGACCTGCTGGCCACGGTGCGTGCCCGGATGGCCGACGACCTCGACTCACCGGGAGCCGTGGCCGCCGTCGACGCGTGGGCGGCCGAGGCCCTCACCACCGGCGGCCCCGACCCGGACGCCCCCGGTCTGGTCCGCGACCTGGCCGACGCCCTCCTGGGCGTCGCACTCTGACGGACCGCCCTCTCCGGCGTCGTGGCTTACCCGCTGACGGGGGCGGCGCTCTGAGGGCTCCCTGAGCCGCGTGCCTGTGCGGTGTTGCATGGCGGCGTGCGCCCGGTCGGGGGTTCCGTGGCGACACCCGCGACGGCGCACTGCCTGCCCGTGCGCCCCGACGGCGGGCCGCCTGCCCCTGCGCCCGTGACGGCGGGCTGCCTGCCCGTGCGCCCCGACGCCGGGCCGGTGGGACGTTGCGCGGCGGGGGGTCCGGCGCAACCCGCCTGGCGGGACCCCGGGCGCGGGCGAGCCGGCCGTCGCCCCTGTACCGCCGCTGGTCACGCCACCCGGGAAAGGGACGCACTGCCCCTCGCTCCGCACCCCGCCGGCGCCGGGCCGGCGGGACGGCGTGCAGTGGAGTGCGGCGCAACGCGCGTGGAGGGGTGTCGGCGCACGGCCCGGCGCCCCACGCCGCCCAACCCCTCGCCCGGCGAAGCACCGTACGAGTGGCGCCGGGCCCCCGCACGGCATCCCATCTCACCAAGAGCCCCGGGCGCATCGTGCGAGCGGCATGGCGCCTACCATTCGGCCCCCTCCGGCTGCGGCCGGGAACGCACGAGGGCGGTGCGTACGGGAGGGACGGGCCGTCAGAAGGACGCCTGGTGGAGGCCGGGCATCCCCCGGAGGGGCGGGCGGCCGGCGAGGGCGGCGTCGTAGCGGTGCCAGATCAGCGCCGCCACGTCCGGGTCCGCGCCCAGCGGGTCGCTCACCAGCCCGGCCCCCGCGGCCGCCAGCCGGCCGTGGAAGAACCCGGGCGCGAGGACGTACGAGGCGATGGCCACGCGGGCGGCAGGGGTCGAGCCGAGCCGTTCCATGGCCTCCTCGAGCGACGGCGACCCGGCCGAGGCGAAGGCCGCCGTGACCGGGCGCGCAAGGCGTACGGCCAGCAGCTGGGCGGCGGCGCGGACGTCGGCCAGCGCCGCCGGGTCGGAGGAGCCGGCGGCGCCCAGGATCACGGCGTCCGTGGAGCGCAGCCCGGCCTGGGCCAGCTTGCGCGCCAGTGCCGAGGTCAGCAGCCGGTGCGGCCCCAGCCAGCCGGCCACCACGGCGTCGGGACGGCACGCGGCGATGACCTCCGGCAGGTCGATGTGGACGTGGTAGCCGCCCGCCAGCAGCAGCGGCACCACGACCACCGGGCCGCGGACCGCGCTCAGCACGTCGGACAGCAGGGGCGAGCTGATCTCGAGGTAGCTCAGCTCGACCCGCTGCCCGGGACGGGCCTTTCTGACGGTCTCCGCCAGGGCCGACAGGGTCTGTTCCCCGGCAGCGCTGCGCGTGCCGTGCGCGGCCAGGACAAGTGCAGGGATCACTGGCCCGCCTCGTACAGGCAGGCGAGGCGGTATCCGCGCTTGACCACCGTCTCCACGATCCCGCTCGGCCCGAGCGCCCGGCGCAGCCGTGTGATCGCCATCTCCACCGCGTGCTCGGCCGATTCGCGCGCGATGCTGCCCGGCAGCACGGTACGCAGGTCGGCGCGGGTCACCACGTGACCCGGCTTGTCCGCCAGGCGCTTGAGCACCGCCATCGGAGCCGGGGGCAGCGGGCGCAGCTCCCCGTCCACCACCACGGCGTGGCCGCGGATCTCCAGCCGGTGATCGCCCGCCACCAGGCGGGTGACGCCGTGCTCGGGCAGGTGCCGGGCCAGGGCGCGGGCCAGCGCGCCGAGGCGCGAGCGCTCCGGCTGCAGGGTCTCCACGCCGCGCGAGGTCAGCGGCTCGGCCGTGACGGGTCCCACGCAGGCGGCCACGACCCTCCCGCCGAACGCCGCCAGCAGCGCCCCCTCCAGACCCTCGGCGCGGGCCGCCCCCAGCATGGCGTGCACGGCGGGCGCGCTGGTGAAGGCGACCGCGTCCACCGAGCCGGAGATGGTCTGGCTGATCAGCCGGCGCAGCGGCGAGATGTCGCGGTACGGCAGCCACCGGTAGACCGGGATCTCGATCACCTCGGCCCCCGCCTGGCGCAGGTCGGCCACGAAGTCTCTGAGCGGCTCGCCATGCTGCTGCACCGCGATGCGCCGCCCGCGCAGGTCCTGGGCGAGGAGGTACTGCTTGACCTCCTCGCACGACTCCGTGGGAGGCGTCCAGTGGTCGTTCAGCCCGGCGGCGCGCACCGCGCCCCTGGCCTTGGGGCCGCGGGTCAGCAGGCGTGCTCTGGACAGGTGCTCGCCCAGGTCGGCCGACAGGCCCCAGCCCTCGGCGGCGGCCATCCAGCCGCGAAACCCGACGCCGGTGGTGACCACCACGTCGTCGAGCGGCCCGGCCAGGCTCTCCCTGGTCGCGGCGAGCAGGTCGGCGTCCTCCGCCAGCGGGACCAGCCGGATCGCGGGGGCGCTGACCACGCGCGCGCCGCGCCGCTCCAGCAGCGCGCCGAACTCCTCCCGCCGCCTCGTCGCCGTCACCCCGACGGTGAAGCCCGCCAGGGCGTCGGGCGCCGTCTCCGGGGAAGACCCGCCGTCAAGGGCAGGCACGCTCATGCCGGCACCTCCAGGTAGTCGGTGATGCCTGGCCGGGCCCCGAGCACCCGGCCAGGCATCACAGGCACGTGTGACGCAAGTGAGATCACCCTCCGATACTGCTTTGGGGTGGTTTCGCCTACGGGTCTCTTCTGTTACCGCTGTGCTACATGGCAGAGGCTTGGGGATTGGGGAGGCGCGGTCGCGGGAAACGTTCAGCGTGACGACGCCGCCTATCGGGGAGTTACGGGTGACGGTCCGGCCTATTCGCACGTTCGATGATCCGGTGCTCCGCTCGGTCGCGGCGCCGGTCCATGACTTCGACCGTGAGCTGCGGCAACTGGTCAAATCGCTGACCGCCACCATGCGCGCGGGCGCGGGCCGGGCGGGCCTGGCGGCGCCGCAGATCGGGGAGCCGGTACGGGTGGTGGTCTACTCGTACGACGGCAAGTCCGGCCATCTGGTCAATCCACGCCTGGAGTTGTCGGAGCGCCGGGTGACCGCCGACGAGGCGTGCCTGTCGGCGCCGGGGGTGTGGTGGCCACTGGAACGTTCCTACATGGTCACGGCGCGTGGCCGCGACATGTTCGGCAAGCCCGTGACGGTGCGCGCGCTGGGGGTGCTGGCCCGGGTGCTGCAGCACGAAACCGACCATCTCGACGGCGTGCTGTTCAGCGATCACCTCGAGGCGGCCGAGCGCGAACGCTTTCTCGCGGAGGCCCTGCCGACCTGAGTCACCTGTGGTTCGCCGAGGTCAGGCTCAGCTCCCTTCGCTGCAGGGGATCGGTGCCGCCCCACACGCCGTATGCCTGCCTGGTGTCCAGCGCGTACTCCAGGCACGGCTCACGTACGGGGCAGCCGGCGCACACATGCTTGGCCTGCGCGACTTGCGATTGGCTCGGCCCTTCCACGGAGATCGGGAAGAACAATTCCGGGTCCAAGTCGAGGCAGGCGGCCCTTCGGGACCAGTCGAGCATCATCATGACGTTCGCGCCTACCCACTCGACCAGCTCTCATACCTCGGCGAGCAGCCGATCCCAGTCCGACAGGAACCGGCCGAGCCCGTAACGGGCCAGGGCCGCCGCCCGCGCGGCCTTGCCCGCCTGCGCGGCGCCCTCCGGGTCCGCCACGAACGCGTGCAGCGCGTCGGCCAGCACGTTCACCTTCGTGGACAGCACGCCGGCCTCCTGCGGCACGGCCTCGATCGCCTCGGTGGCGGCCAGCGCGACGACAGGCAGGCCGAGGGTCATGGCCTCGATCAGCGCGAGCCCGAGCGACGTCCACCGGTAGGGGTGCAGGTAGACCCGGCGCCGGGCCAGCTCGGCGTGCATGACGTGCTGCGGGAGGTCCTCATAGGTGCCGTACGGCAGCCCGTCCACCTTCATCCCGAACACGTCGAGCGGCACCCGCTCGGCGAAGCGCGGCAGCAGGTCGGTGCCGGCGACCCTGGTGCGGCGTACCGGTTCGTTGACCACCACGCCCGCCCTGGGCAGCTCGCCCGTGTACAGGTGGCCGGGGTCGGGGACGCCATGCTCGATGACGCGGGTGCGCGCGCGGCCGTTGTCCCAGTACAGCTCGTTGAAGTGGGTGACGTGCACCAGCGTGATGTCGCCCTGGCCGGCCAGCGGGTGCCGGGTGCGCGGCACGTCGCCCGCCGGGGTGTTGTGCTCCACGTACAGGCCGGGCACGTCGCGGCCGAGCCACTCGCGGGCCAGCTCGATCTCGTGCGGGCGCTGGTAGACGACCACGTCGACGGGCTCGTGGCGGAGCCGGTCGAAGGGCACCTCGCGGGCGCTGTCCGGCCAGTCGAACGTCTGGGCTCGTCCCCGGCCGTCGGGACCACGGCCGGGGACGAGCGGCAGGACGTATTCGTGACGGCCTCTGATGAAGGCGCTGATCCACGAGCCGTGCACGTGCCAGATGAGGATCCTCACCAGCGGCTCCAGCCGAGCGCGCGGGCCCACGGCGCCGAGGCGGCCGGCACGGGGGCCTCCATGTCGCTCAGCACGCGGTCCACGACGTCGGTCAGGTCGTCCGCGACCTCGGCGGCCTGCTCGACCTCCTCGAGCCGTGTCTGCTGGGTCGGCACCAGGATGCCCCTGGCTCCGGCGGCCCTGGCCGCGTCCATGTCCCTGCCGATGTCGCCCACGACCACGCAGTCGCGGGGGCTGACGTCCAGAATGGCCGCGGCCCTGATCACGAGCCCGGGCGCGGGTTTGCGACAGGTGCAGCCGTCGGCGTCGTCGTGCACACAGATCGCCCACGCGTCGAACGGGCCGAGCAACTCCTCCACCCTGGCGTTCACCTGGTCCATCTCGTCCGGGGACAGCAGGCCCTTGGCCACGCCCGACTGATTGGTGACCACGGCCACCGGCACGTCGGCCCGTCTGAGCCGGGCCACCGCCTCCATGGCACCCGGCATGGGCTCGACGAGGGTCGGGTCGCCGTTGTACGGCACGTCCCTGATCAAGGTCCCGTCCCTGTCGAAGAGCACGGCGCCGGGACGTCGCTTTTCGAACACCTTTCACCTCCGTCGCGTGTCCGCCAGCTACCCGGGGCCCGACCCTACAAACAACTACTTAGAGTGACGAATCCCAGGCGGCTACGCCTGTTTTCCCACCTCACCGGCCTGCGGAAGGTTTGAGAGCCGCTTCTCTCGGTAGCGGTTCTCGACATCTTCTGGGGGAGGAACACATGAGGTTTCTCGGCATCAACGCGATCTTCCACGACCCGGCCGCCGCCCTGGTGGTCGACGGGAAGATCGTGGCCGCCGCGGAGGAGGAGCGCTTCAGCCGCCGCAAACACGGCAAGCGGCCGCTGGCGTTCTCGGCGTGGGAACTGCCGGAGCAGGCCGCCGCCTGGTGCCTGCGCGAGGCGGGGCTCTCCCCGGAGGACATCGACGCCGTCGCCTACTCGTACGACCCGTCGCTGGTCGTGCAGCGGCCGGAGGGCGACTGGGAGGACCTGCGCACGAAGTACGCCGTACGCGCCCCGGCGTTCCTCGCCACGGCGCTGCCCGGACTCGACCCCGGCCAGGTCACCTACGTCCCGCACCACGTGGCCCACGCCGCCTCGGCGGGGCTGGCCTCGCCCTGGCGGGACTGCGCGGTGCTGGTGTGCGACGGCCGGGGCGAGAACGTCTCGCACCTGGCGGGCCGCTACCGGGACGGAGACCTGGAGGTGCTGGCCGCCCAGGAGCTGCCGCACTCGCTCGGCCTGATGTACGAGGACGTCACCCAGCATCTGGGCTTTCTGCGCTCCAGCGACGAGTACAAGGTCATGGCGCTGGCCTCGTACGGCCGGCCGCGGCACCTGGAGGCGCTGCGCGAGGTGATCTACACGACCGGGGACGGCGGGTTCCGCGTCGAGCCGGTCGACTGGAACGGCTACGCCAAGGCCCTGCGCAAGGGCGCCCCCTGGACCTCCGACCACGCCGACCTGGCCGCCAGCGTGCAGGCCCGGCTGGAGGAGGTGCTGCTGGAGCTGGTGCGCTGGCTGCACGAACGCACCGGCGAGCGACGGCTCGCCCTGGCCGGCGGCGTGGCGCTGAACTGCGTGGCCAACACGCGCCTGCTGGACGAGGGGCCGTTCGACGAGGTGTGGGTGCAGCCTGCGGCGGGCGACTCCGGCACCGCGCTGGGCGGGGCGCTCCACCTCGCCCAGACCCACGGCGAGCCGGCCGGGCCCATGCCGGGCGCGGCGCTCGGGCGCGGCTTCACCGACGAGGAGCTGGGCGCCTGGCTCGACGTGGCCCGCGTGCCGCACACCCGCCCCGCCGACCTGGCCGCCGCGGTGGCCGCCGAGCTGGCCGCCGACAAGATCGTGGCCTGGTTCCAGGGCCGGTCGGAGTACGGGCCGCGGGCGCTCGGGCACCGGTCCCTGCTGGCCCATCCCGGGCACGCCCGCAACACCGAGCGGCTCAACGACGTCAAGGGGCGCGAGCAGTTCAGGCCCATCGCGCCGATGGTGCTGGAGTCGCGGGCCCGCGAGATCTTCGGGCGGGGGCCGGTGCCCTCGCCGTACATGCTGTTCGTCCACGACGTGCATCCCGACTGGGCGCCGCGCATCCCCGCGGTGGTGCACGTGGACGGGACCGCGCGCGTCCAGACCGTCTCGCCCGACACCCATCCGCTGATGGCGCGGGTGCTGAGCGAGTTCGAGGCGCGTACGGGGCTGCCCGTGGTGGTCAACACGAGCCTCAACACCGCCGGGCGGCCCATGGTCGACGATCCCCGTGACGCGCTGGAGTGCTTCGGGTCCTCGCCGGTGGACGTGCTGGCTCTCGGGCCGTACCTGGTGCGGCGCGGGGAGGTGTTCGCATCGTGATCACCGTGGTGATCCCCACCGTCGGGCGGCCCACGCTGCGCGACACGCTGGCGGGCGTCGGCTCCGGCGTGCCGGTGATCGTGGTGGACGACACCCCCGCGGCCGAGCTCTCCGTACCCGGTCCGGTACGGGTGGTGCGCTCCGGCGGGCGCGGGCCCGCGGCGGCGCGCAACGCCGGATGGCGGGCCGCGACCACGCCCTGGGTGGTGTTCCTGGACGACGACGTGGTCCCGTCGCCCGGCTGGGCCGAGGCGGTCGTGAAGGACCTGGCCGGCCTGCCCGACGACGTGGCCGGCAGCCAGGGGCGTATCGAGGTGCCGCTGCCCGCCGACCGGGAGCCCACCGACGCGGAGCGGCACACCGCCGGGCTCGCCGACGCGCTCTGGGTGACCGCGGACATGGCTTACCGGCGGTCGGCGCTGGAGTCGGTCGGGGGGTTCGACGAGCGCTTCCCCCGGGCGTACCGGGAGGACGCCGACCTTGCGCTGCGGGTGTCACAGGCGGGGCACCGGCTCGTCAAGGGCGACCGGGTGACGACGCATCCGGTGCGCGACGACGGGTTCTGGGCGAGCGTGCGCTTCCAGCGGGGCAACGCGGACGACGCCCTCATGCGCCGCCTGCACGGGCCCGGCTGGCGCACCGCCATCGGCGGGGGGCGGGGCCGCCTGCGGGTGCACGCCGCCACCACGGCCGCCGCGCTCACCGCCCTGACCCTGGCCGCGACCGCTGCCGCCGCCCGCGCCCGCAGGCACCGGGCCGGCCCCTTCGTCAGCCCCGCCGGCACGGCGTCGGGTGGACGCTTGGGCGGCCCTTGGCGAGGGCGCCTGGGCGGCGCTTGGCGAGGGCGCT
This sequence comes from Nonomuraea sp. NPDC049695, assembly GCF_040674955.1. NCBI lineage: Bacteria > Bacillati > Actinomycetota > Actinomycetes > Streptosporangiales > Streptosporangiaceae > Nonomuraea > Nonomuraea sp. NPDC049695. Next base: position 126,164 of record NZ_JBFANV010000018.1, read on the forward strand.
TGGGCAGAACCTTGGCCGGCCCCTTGGGCAGGCGCTTCGGCGGGCGCTCCGGCGTACGGCTGACGGCCCGGCCCGGCGGGCGGCGCCTGGAGCGGCTTCGCGCGTGGCCCGGGGGAGGGCTGCTTGCCTCGCTCGACGGGCGCGCCGCCCGCCGCGCCCTGAGACGGGCCGATGCGTGGTCGCGGCGAGCCGGTGGTCGGCTGCTCGGCCGGCAGGGCAGCCGGCCCGGCCGAGGGCTGGTCGACGGTGCGCTGATGCGGCGGCCCGGTGCCGGTGGGCGAGATGCGCGCCCCCGGCAGGCAGGAGTGCTGGCCGCGCTGGCCGGTGCCGCGTGGGCCGCGATGACCGCCGAGTTCGCCTGGCGGCGCATCGCGCCCGGCCCCCGTACCCCCGAGGAAATGTGGCGGATGGTCGTCACCAGCGTCGTGATCCCGCCGGTCGCCTGCGTGCACCGGCTGCGAGGGGAATGGAGGGCGCGCCGATGAGCGGTCGCATGCCTGGAACGCTCTGCGGTTCGAGGCGGTGCACGACGGCGGAGGCGGCCACCCGCGTGGCCACCGCCGAAGCCGCGCGCGAGCCCGCCACAGCGGCGGCGGCCCGGCCCGAGCGGCGCCGGGACGCGCAGGACCGGGGCCGGGTGCTGGTGGCGCGCCTGGACGACGCGGGCGACGTGCTGCTGAGCGGCCCGGCGGTCAGGGCCGTGCGCACCCTGGCCCGCGAGCTCGTCTTCCTGGCCGGCCCGAACGGCAGGCAGGCCGCCGAGCTCCTGCCCGGCGTGGACCAGGTCATCGAATGGCGGGCCCCGTGGATCGACCACACCCCGCAGTCGGTCAGCAAAGGCCAGGTCGCCGAGCTGGTGGCCAAGCTCTCCGACATCGACGAGGCGGTGATCCTCACCTCGTTCCACCAGTCGGCGCTCCCGCTCGCGCTCCTGCTCAGGCTGGCGGGCGTCCGCAGGATCAGCGCCATCAGCAACGACTACCCCGGCTCGCTCCTGGACGTCCGGCACGTCGTGGACGAGAGTGTCGACGTGCCGGAGGCCGAGCGGGCGCTGGCGGTCGCCAGGGCGGCAGGCTTCGCATTGCCGGAAGGCGATGACGGCAAACTCGCTGTTCAGCGGCCGTTGCCGGATATAGGCAAAGAAATAGGGCACCTGCTAGGCGTCGGCGCCGATGCCGGCAAAGGCGCGTATGTCGTGGTGCACCCCGGGACATCGGCCCCCGCACGAACCTGGCCGGCCGACCGGCACCGGCAGACCGTGCGGGAGCTCGTCGAAGACGGGCACCAGGTCGTCGTGACCGGCACAGAACGTGATCTCACCGCCTACGTGGCCGGCGACCTCGCGGCCGACCTCGGCGGCGTGACCACTTTCGCCCAACTGGCCGCCGTGATCGAGCGTGCCGGCGTGCTCGTGGCAGGCAACACGGGCCCCGCGCACCTGGCGGCGGCGGTCGGGACCCCGGTCGTGAGCCTGTTCGCCCCCGTCGTCCCCGCGGCGCGGTGGGCCCCCTACGGGGTGCCCACGGTGCTGCTCGGCGACCAGGAAGCGCCCTGCCGCGCAAGCAGGGCGCGCGTCTGCCCGGTACCCGGACACCCGTGCCTGTCCCATGTGACAAGTGAGCAGGTGGTCAAGGCAGTGAGGGAGCTGACTCCGTGAAGGTCGATCTCATCTCTGAGCACGCGGATCCGCTGGCGGCGATCGGCGGTGTCGACGCGGGCGGCCAGAACGTCCACGTCGCCGCCCTGGCGCTCGCCCTGGCCGATCGCGGGCACACGATCGTCGTGCACACCCGGCGCTCATCCGAGCGGCAACCCGAGTCGGTGACCATGGCGCCGGGCGTCACGGTCGAGTACGTCCCGGCCGGTCCCCCGTCCCCCCTTCCCAAAGACGAGCTGCCCCCGTACATGGCGGAGTTCACCGAGCGCCTGGCCGACCGCTGGGCCGCGAGCCCGCCGGACGTCGTGCACGCGCACTTCTGGATGAGCGGCCAGGCCGCGCTGCAGGCGGCCGACGGGGTGCCGGTGGTGCAGACGTTCCACGCGCTGGGCACGGTCAAGCGGCGCTGGCAGGGCGACGCCGACACCAGCCCCGGGCACCGGATCCCCACCGAGTGCGAGATCGGCAAGCGCGCCGACGCCGTGCTGGCCACCTGCCGCGACGAGGTGAACGAACTGCGCGCGATGGGCATCCCCGAGCAGCGCGTCACCGTCGTGCCGTGCGGGGTGGACCTGGGGACGTTCTGCCCCGAGGGGCCGGTGGCGCCGCGCACCGCGGACAAGATGATCCTCTGCATCGGCAGGATGGTGCCGCGCAAGGGCGTGGACACCGTGATCAGGGCGCTGCGCCAGGTCTCCGGCGCGGAGCTGGTGATCGCGGGCGGCAGCGAGGACGACGGCGAGGCGGTCAGGCTGCGCGAGCTGGCGCAGGCGTACGGGCTCGACGACCGGGTGCGCGTGATCGGCAGCGTGCCGCGCGAGCACGTGCCCGCGCTGATGCGCTCGGCCGACGTCGTGGTGACGGTGCCGTGGTACGAGCCGTTCGGCATGGTGCCGGTCGAGGCGATGGCGTGCGGCGTGCCGGTCGTGGCCTCGGCGGTCGGCGGGCACCTGGACACCGTCGCCGGCTGCGGCGTGCTGGTGCCGCCGCGCCGTCCGCGGGCCCTGGCCAGGGCGCTGCGCGACCTGCTCGACAACCCGGACAAACGGGCGGCGCTCGGCGCGGCGGGGGCGCGCAGGGCGCATCACCGATACGGCTGGCCGCGCGTGGCCGAGCTGACCGAGGCCGTGTACACGCAAGTCATCGACGGCAAGGTATGCCGCCTGGCCGCTCTGGGGGGTTGATCGTGGACGCACATCTGGAGAAGCTCTGGACGACCCTGGAGAAGGTCGATGACCAGGCGGTCACCGTCCGGGCCTGGGGCGGGAAGCTCGCCGGCGTTCTGTCCGCCGGAGGCAGGCTGCTGGCCTGCGGCAACGGCGGCTCGGCCGCGGAGGCGCAGCACCTGACGGCCGAGCTGGTCGGCAGGTTCAGGGACGACAGGCAGCCGTACGCGGCGATCCCGCTGCACGCCGACGGCTCGTCGCTGACGGCGATCGCCAACGACTTCGGCGCCGAGGCGGTCTACGCCCGCCAGGTGCGCGCCCACGGCAGGCCGGGCGACGTGCTGCTCTGCCTGTCCACCAGCGGCACCAGCCCGAACGTGCTGGCCGCGGCCGGCGCCGCGCAGGAGAGCGGCGTCATCGCCTGGGCCATGACAGGGCCCGCGCCGAACCCGCTGGCCGAGCTCTGCGACGAGGCGGTCGCCGTGCCGGGGGAGGAGACGGCCACGGTGCAGGAGGTCCACCTCGCCCTCATCCACCTGCTGTGCGACGCGGTCGAGGAGGCACTGTGACGGCGCCGCGCAACCCGGGCCCGCTCGTCGTCATCGGGGACACCCTGCTGGACGTGGACGTCGAGGGCGACACCGAGCGGCTCTGCCCGGACGCCCCCGTCCCCGTGGTGGACGTCTCCTCCGAGCAGGCCCGTCCCGGCGGGGCGGGGCTGGCGGCGCTGCTGGCCGCCCGCGACGGCGCCGACGTCGTGCTGATCACGGCGATCGGCGACGACCCCGACGGCCGCCGCCTGTGCGGCCTGCTGTTCGAGGAGGTCGACCTGGTACGCCTGCCGCTGCGCGGCGGCACCGTCCGCAAGACCAGGGTCAGGGCGCGCGGCCAGACCCTCGTCCGGCTGGACTCCGGCGACGGCACCGCCAGGTACGCCCCCACGGAGGAGGCCGCGCGGGCCGTCGAGCAGGCCGGCGCGGTGCTGGTCTCCGACTACGGCAGGGGCGTGGCCCGGATGGCACGCGAGCTGCTGCGCGACGCCGACGTGCCGGTGGTGTGGGACCCGCACCCCAGAGGCGCCCAGCCGATGCCCGGCTGCGCGCTGCTGACACCGAGCGAGGCGGAGGCGAAGACGCTCTGCAGGTCCGGCTACCACGGCCCCGACCAGGCGGCCCGCCGCCTGGTGCGGGAGCTGCGGGCCGGGGCGGTGGCCGTCACGACCGGCGAGCGCGGGGCCGCGCTCGCCGTCCAGGGCGGCCCGCTCACCCAGATCCCGCCGCCGGTCCTGGCCGGCAACCGCGACGCCTGCGGCGCGGGCGACCGGCTCGCCTCCGCCGCCGCGAATGCGCTGCGCGACGGCTATGGCATCGAGGAGGCGGTCATCATCGGCGTCGGCGAGGCCTCGCGCTTCGTGGAGCGCGGCGGGTCCGCCGGCGTGAAGGTCCACGAACAGCGGCTCGGCGACCGGCCGCGCACCGCCCTCGAGGTCGCCAGGCTCACCCGCGCCTACGGCGGCCGGCTGATCGCCACCGGCGGCTGCTTCGACCTGCTGCACGCCGGGCACGTGAGCCTGCTGCGGCGGGCCAGGGCGCTGGGCGACGCGCTCGTCGTCTGCGTCAACTCCGACACCTCGGTACGCAGGCTGAAGGGCCCGTCCAGGCCCATCGTGGATGTGCGCGACCGGGTCGAGGTGCTGCGGGCGCTGGGCTGCGTGGACGCGGTGCTGGTGTTCGACGAGGACACCCCGGCCCGCGCCATCGAGCTGCTGCGCCCCGACGTGTGGGTGAAGGGCGGCGACTACGAGGGGGAGAGGCTGCCCGAATCCGAGGTCCTGGCCGCGATCGGCGCGGAGACCGTCGTGCTGAGCACGCTGCCGGGACGTTCGACCACGAATCTGATCAGGGAGATCCAGTGAATATTTTGATCACCGGGGGAGCCTCCGGGCTGGGCCTGGCCACCGCCGAAGCCGTGGAGAAGGAGGGCTGGCGGGCGCTCGTTGTCGACAAGCGCCCGCCCGGACAGCCCTTCGAGCACGTCACGGCCGACCTCGCCGACCGGGGGGAGGCCGAGCGGGCGGTACGCGAGCTGGCCGAACGGGCCGGCGGACTCGACGGCGTGGTCACGGCCGCGGGCATCGACGCCTGCGGGCGGCTGGAGGACGTCCCGGCCGACGACTGGGAGCGGGTCATCCGGGTGAACCTGCTCGGCACCGCCTCGATCGTGCGGGCGGCACTGCCGTACCTCAAGCACACCCGCGGCAAGATCGTCACCTGCGCGTCCACGCTCGGGCTGCGGCCGCTCAGCGACGCTTCGGCGTACTCGGCGTCGAAGTTCGGCGTCGTCGGCCTCACCAGGGCCCTCGCCGTCGAGCTGCGCGGCGAGGTCGGCGTGACGCTGCTCGTCCCGGGCGGCATGCGCACGTCCTTCTTCGACGGCCGGCCCGACCAGTACAAACCGGGCCCAGAAGCCGGCCTGAACGACCCCGCCGACGTCGCACAGACCGTCGTCTTCGCGCTGCGGCAGCCGGTCGGATGCGAGGTGAGAGAGCTCGTGGTCTGCCCGTCCACGGAGACGTCATGGCCCTAGAACTCGTCGCCCTGCGCGGGCTCGGCCTGGGCGACCTGCTCACGGCCGTGCCCGCGCTGCGGGCGCTGCGCCAGGCCTTTCCCCGGCACCGGATCACGCTGGCCGCGCCGCGGGCGCTGGAGGCCCTGCTGCCGCTGACCGCCGCGGTGGACGACCAGATCGACGTGTCGGGTCCGGGACCCGTACCGTTCGAGCGGCCCGACATCGCGGTGAACCTGCACGGCAAAGGGCCGCAGAGCATCGAGGCGCTGCGGCGCACCGACCCGGGCCGGCTGATCAGCTTCGGCACCGGACCGCCGTACCCGGAGGGCGTGCACGAGGTCCGGCGCTGGTGCGGCCTGCTCGAATGGCACGGCATCGCGACCGATCCCGCGGACCTGACACTCGGCATCTCCGACCGTACGGGGCCCGCGATCGTCCATCCGGGCGCCGCCTACCCCGCGCGGCGCTGGCCGCCCGAGCGGTTCGCCGAAGTGGCGGCGGCACTCGAGGACGTGGTCGTCACGGGCAACGCCGACGAGGTGCCGATCGCCGGCGAGGTCGCCCGGCTGGCGGGCCTGCCCCCGGAGCGGATGCTGGCCGGGCGGACCGGGCTGGCCGATCTGATCGACCTGGTGAGCAGGGCGCGGCTGGTGGTCTGCGGGGACACCGGCGTGGCGCACCTGGCGACGGCGTTCTGCGTGCCGTCGGTGGTGCTGTTCGGGCCGGTGTCACCCGCGTTGTGGGGGCCGCCGCCCGGCTGGCGCCACGTGGCGCTGTGGGCGGGCAGGAACGGGGATCCGCACGGGCTGCGGCCCGACCCCGGCCTGCTGAAGATCGAAGTTTCCGAAGTCGTCGACGCTGTCTTGGAGGTCACGTCATGAGGGCTCTGGTCACCGGGGGCGCCGGGTTCCTCGGCTCCTACCTGTGCGAGCGGCTGCTGGAGGAGGGTGCGGAGGTGGTCTGCATGGACAGCTTCCTCACCGGCGGCCCGCGCAACGTCGAGCACCTGATCGACCGGCCCGAGTTCCGGATCATCGAGTGCGACCTGACCGGGTACGTGCACGTGCCGGACCGGCTGGATCTCGTCCTGCACTTCGCCTCGGCCGCCTCGCCGGCCGACTACCTGCGCTACCCGATCGAGACCCTGCGGGTCGGCAGCGCCGGCACGCTGCACGCGCTCGGCCTCGCCAGGGAGAAGGGCGCCAGGTTCATCCTCGCCTCCACCAGCGAGGTGTACGGCGACCCGCTCGAGCATCCGCAGCGCGAGACGTACTGGGGCAACGTCAACCCGGTCGGCCCGCGCAGCGTCTACGACGAGGCCAAGCGCTTCGCCGAGTCCCTGACCACCGCCTACCGGCACTCGCGCGGCACCGACACCGGGATCGTGCGCATCTTCAACACCTACGGGCCGCGCATGCGCCCCTTCGACGGCCGGGCCATCCCGACGTTCATCCGGCAGTCGTTGAAGGGCGAGCCGATCACGATCACCGGCGACGGCTCGCAGACGCGCTCCATCTGCTACGTGGACGACACCGTGTCCGGGATCCTCGCCATGGCCCGCAGCGACTTCGCCGGGCCCGTCAACATCGGCAACCCGGACGAGCTGACCATGCTGGAGCTGGCCACGATGATCCGGGACCTGGCCGGCTCGTCGTCGGAGATCGAGTTCATCGACCGGCCCGCCGACGACCCCAAGGTCCGCCGCCCCGACACCACGCTGGCCGCCGAGCGGCTCGGCTGGCGCGCGCAGGTGCCCGCCGCCGAGGGGCTGCGCCGTACCATCGAGTGGTTCTCGGCGGAGTTGGCCACCGCCGAGCAGCTCGAGCAGGTCCAGGTCTGAGCATGCCGCGGACCGCACTGGTCGTCGTGGACATGCTCAACCCCTTCCAGCACCAGGACGCCGAGCAACTGCAGCGGGGCGTCGAACCCGTCGTGCCCCGGCTGGCCGAGCTGATCGGCCGGGCGCGCGACCGGGACGACGTGGACCTGATCTACGTCAACGACAACTACGGGGACTTCACCGCGACGCGGGACGACCTCGTGGCGCGGGCGCTCAAAGGCGCCCGCCCCGATCTCGTCGAACCGGTCGCGCCGCCCTCCGACTGCGCGTTCCTGCCCAAGGTGCGCCACAGCGCCTTCTACGGGACGTCGCTGGAGTACGTGCTGCGGCAGCGGGACGTGCGGACGGTGCTGCTGACCGGCCAGGTGACCGAGCAGTGCATCCTGTACAGCGCGCTGGACGCCTACATCCGGGACTTCTCGATCACGGTGCCGCCCGACTGCGTGGCGACGATCCACGACGACCTGGGGCGGGCGGCGCTGCGCATGATGGAGCGCAACATGTCGGCCGCGATCGTCCCGTCCCGCGAGTGCCTCGCTCAGCGCTCGTTACCCGCGCGCAGCCACGCGAGGTAGCCGGCGACCGCCCGCTCGGTGTCGTACGCGGGCTCGAACCCCGTCTCCTCGCGCAGCCGGGTGGTGTCGAGCCAGAAGGCGGGCGCGAGGTCGCGCCCCTCGGGGAGGTCGGCGCGGGCGTCGGGGACCAGCTTCCTGATCGCCGCGACGACCTCCTCGTTCGTCGTCAGCCTCCCGGAGCCCACGTTGTACGTGCGATGCCCGAGCCGGTCGGCGAGCTGGAGCAGCGCGATCGCGCGGCCGCAGTCCTCGGCGTAGCACAGGTCGATGCCGTCGCCCAGGTGCCCGCCGCCGCGCAGCGTGGACAGGTCGGGCTCGGTGCCGCGGGCGGCGGCGTGCACGAGCTGGGGCGCGGGGAAGAACGGCGACGCGGCATGGCCGAGCGGGCCCCAGACGGCGCCGATGCGGTAGTTGACCACATCGAGGCCCATGGCTGCGGCGAGGTGGTCGCCGAGGAGCTCGCCGATCTTCTTGAACGCCGGGATCGGGTGGCCGGCCGTCATCGGCAGCGGCACGTCCTCCTTGAGCGCGCCCTCGCCGGCGACCTGGCCGGTGACGCCGCCGTACACGCCGATCGTGCTGGCCACGCCGACCCGCGCCACCTGCCACTCGCTCGCGGCCCGGAACACGTTCAGGAGGCTACGCAGGGCCCTGTCCGCGCCTTCCAGCGGCTCGTACGCGCCGGGCGGCCACGGCATGGAGCCGGCGAGGTGCACGATGCCGGTGATCTCGTGGCGCTTGCCGAGCTCCAGCAGCGCCGACTCGTCGGTGAGATCGGCCTGCTCGGCGACGACAGGCTCGCCGGCGAACCTCTCGGGCACCACGGCGGGCCTGCGCTGGACGAGCAGGCAGGACTCGCCCAGATCGAGCAGGGCCCGGGTGGTGTGCGTACCGATGAAGCCAAGCCCGCCGGTGATCAGAATCATGGTCAGCTCCACAAATCATCAGTAGTACTGACGATCAGTGTAGCCGTAAACCTGGCGGGGGCGTCAAGGAACCTCCGGCCTCAGGCGGGGACGGGCTCGAGCCGCAGCTCGCGAACGATCTCCTCGGCGCTGGCGTCGAAGGACGGGCCCGCGTCACCGCCGATGAACATCTCGATGTAGGCCCGGTGGAAGCAGCCCGCGATCAGCAGCCGCGCGCTCGCCTCCGGGTCCACGTCCGGCCCGACCCGGCCCAGCTCCTGCTCGGCCGCCAGGTACGCCGCCAGCGGCGCCGTTTCTGTGCGCGGCCCGAGACCCGTGTCGCGGACGGCCTCGCGGAAGCGGACCGTCACGTCGGGCGAGGTGAAGGCGGGCAGCGCCGCGCTCTGTACGTCGATGTAGTACTCGATGCCTGCTCGCGCAACGGGGAGGAGATTGTCCGCTACGCACCCTTTCCCGACTCGGTGGGAAAGATCGTGGAGAATGCTCATCCAGAACGGGAGCCGGTCCTGCAGCAGTGCGAGGAAGTAGTCCACGGAGCCGCCGGGGCGGTCTTCCCGGAGGGAGACGGCCATCTGGAGGACGCGGCGCCTGGTGTCCTGACTTCTTTGGTGCGGGTCAACATGGGAAGTCGCCATGGCGTGCCTAACGTGCGCGGTCAGTTGAGTAGGCATCACGGCGCGAAGCCGAGGTTTTCAGGGCTGCACATCTTGTTGGCCCTGATTATTACTCGAAATCCCGAAAAAATGGCGGACTTTATCGCTGAGCGTTAGCTGTCAGTATCGCGATCTCTGCGCCTGAGGTAACGCTCGAACTCGGCCGCGATCGCGTCGCCGCTGGCCTCGGGCAGCTCGGCGGCGTCCTTGCGCTCCTCCAGCTCCTTGACGTACTCGGCGACCTCACTGTCCTGCGAGGCCAGCTCGTCGACGCCGCGCTCCCACGCGCGGGCCTCCTCGTCGAGGTCGCCCAGAGGCATCGGGATCTCCAGCAGGTCCTCCAGGCGGCGCAGCAGCGCCAGCGTCGCCTTCGGGTTGGGCGGCTGGGCGACGTAGTGCGGCACCGACGCCCACAGCGAGACGGCGTCGAGCCCCGCCTCGCCGAACGCGTGCTGCAGCACCCCGACGATGCCCGTCGGGCCCTCGTAGCGGCTCAGCTCGAGGTTGGTCGAGCGCGCGAGCCCCGCGTCCGTCGCGCTCCCGAGGATCGGCACCGGCCGGGTGTGCGGGGAGTCGTTGAGCAGCGCGCCCAGCATCACGGCCAGCTCGACGCCCACCTCGCGGCAGACCTCGATGATGTCGGCGCAGAACGAGCGCCAGCGCATGTTGGGCTCGATGCCGCGCAGCAGCACGACGTCGCGCTCCAGGCCCGGCGGGCGGGCGCGCAGCAGCCGGGTGGTCGGCCACACGATCGACCGCGTCAGCCCGTCGTTCATCTCCACCACGGGCCGGGTCACCTGGAAGTCGTAGTAGTCGTCGGGGTCGAGCGCGATCAGCGGCTCGGCCTTCCACGCCGACTCGAGATGGGCGATCACACCGCTGGAAGCCTCACCCGCGTCGTTCCACCCCTCGAACGCGGCTATGAGCACCGGGTCCACGAGCTCGGGGATCCTGTCGAACTCGATCACGTGTCGCCTCCTCTCTCCATCGTCTCGCTAAGCCTATGCGGTCAGGAGGAGTCAGCGTCACCGATCTCTCCGCGAACCTGGGCCCCGCCCTGCCGGGCGCGCCCGCGTGCCGCGCCGCCGCCTTTCGTCCCCCGGCGAGGGCAGCGGTACACACCCGATGGGGCTCGCGGGGCTCGCACCCGCGCGGGCCCGCGTCAGCGGCGCCCCGGACCGACGTCACGGGCCCCGCACCCGCGCCCCGTGGTGATCGGCTTTTCTGGCCTGATCGACTGCGACTGCAGGTAATCGGATGGTAATGTTCAGTCACAGCCGGGTGCCCGACTGGCGCCCGGTCCCCGCCCCCATTGGTGTCCGCACCAGCGGGACAGCGTCCGGCGGGGCGGTGGCCCAAGAGCCGCACTCCCTCCAGGAATGCGGAGTCAGGCCCCGACAACGCGGCTCTCACCCACGGTCCGCCCGGCTCACCGGACGGACGCGGCATCGGCTTCCACCGGATCTATTCCCGGCCTCGGCCTGCATGCGACGAGGCCACGCTGATGTCCGTTTTACTCAGGTAAACACAGAGAACCGAAGACGCTGTTGAGCCCGCGGTTCCCCACCACGAGCAGGTCGGCGCGGTGCCTGGCGGCCAGCGAGACGAGCACGTCCACGGCGTCTCCGCTCGGCCGCCAGCACGACGTCGGAGGCGCCCGCCGAACGATAGCGCGCGGGTCCGCGGTCCGCGGCGCCTGAACGCGTGTGCGAGCCGCTTGCGAGTGGCGCTCGAGGCGCACCCGATAAGCTCTACCCCATGAGCATCTCCTCGTCCTTCCGCGAAGTGTTGTCCCAGCGCGTCATCGTGGCCGACGGGGCGATGGGCACGATGCTGCAGGCCCAGGACCCGACACTCGACGACTTCCACGGCCACGAGGGCTGCAACGAGGTGCTCAACGTCACCAGGCCCGACATCGTGCGCGGCGTCCACGACGCCTACTTCGCCGTCGGCGTCGACTGCGTCGAGACCAACACGTTCGGCGCCAACCTCGCCGCGCTCGGCGAGTACGACATCCCCGACCGCGTCTTCGAGTACTCCGAGGCGGGTGCCAGGATCGCCCGCGAGGCCGCCGACCACTGGTCCACGCCTGACCAGCCGCGCTTCGTCCTCGGCTCCATGGGTCCCGGCACCAAGCTCCCCACACTCGGCCACCTGCCGTACGCGAGCCTGCGCGACGCCTACCGTGACAACGCGGCGGGCCTGATCGCGGGCGGCGCCGACGCGCTGATCATCGAGACCTGCCAGGACCTGCTCCAGGTCAAGGCCGCCGTCGTCGGCGCCAGGCGGGCCATCGAGGACTCCGGCCGCGACATCCCGATCATCGCCCAGGTGACCATCGAGACCAACGGCGCCATGCTGCTCGGCTCCGAGATCGGCGCCGCGCTGACCGCGATCGAGCCGCTCGGCGTCGACATCGTGGGCCTCAACTGCGCGACCGGCCCCGCCGAGATGAGCGAGCACCTGCGCTACCTCGCCCGCCACTCCCGGCTCAAGCTCTCCTGCATGCCCAACGCCGGGCTGCCGGTGCTGACGGCCGACGGCGCGTACTATCCGCTGTCGGCGCAGGAGCTGGCCGACGCGCACGACACCTTCACCCGCGACTACGGCCTGTCCCTGGTCGGCGGGTGCTGCGGCACCACGCCCGAGCACCTGCGCCAGGTGGTCGAGCGGGTGCGCGGCAAGCAGGTCGCGCCGCGCCGCCCGCACCCTGAGCCGGGCGCCTCCTCGCTCTACCAGACGGTGCCGTTCCGGCAGGACACCTCCTACCTGGCCATCGGCGAGCGCTGCAACACCAACGGCTCCAAGGCCTTCCGCGAGGCCATGCTGGCGGGCCACTGGGACGACTGCGTCGAGACGGCCCGCGACCAGGCCCGCGACGGCGCCCACATGCTCGACCTGTGCGTCGACTACGTCGGCCGCGACGGCGTGGCCGACATGAAGGAGCTGGCGTTCCGGTTCGCCACCGCGTCCACGCTGCCGATCATGCTCGACTCGACCGAGCCCGCCGTGCTGCAGGCCGGCCTCGAGATGCTCGGCGGCCGCGCCGCGGTCAACTCCGTCAACTACGAGGACGGCGACGGCCCCGACTCCCGCTTCCAGAAGATCATGCGCCTCGTGCACGAGCACGGCTCGGCCGTCGTCGCGCTGACCATCGACGAGGAGGGCCAGGCCCGCACCGCCGAGTGGAAGGTACGCGTGGCCAGCCGTCTGGTGGAGGACCTGACCACCAACTGGGGCATGCGGGTCGAGGACATCATCGTCGACTGCCTGACCTTCCCCATCGCCACCGGCCAGGAGGAGACCAGGCGCGACGGCCTGGAGACCATCGAGGCCATCCGCGAGCTCAAGCGGCGCTACCCGGGCGTGCAGACCACGCTGGGCCTGTCCAACATCAGCTTCGGCCTCAACCCGGCTGCCCGCATGGTCCTCAACTCGGTGTTCCTCAACGAGTGCGTCAACGCCGGGCTCGACTCCGCCATCGTGCACGCCTCCAAGATCCTGCCGATGGCCCGCATCCCCGACGAGCAGCGCCAGGTCGCCCTTGACATGGTCTACGACCGGCGCCGCGAGGGCTACGACCCGCTGCAGCGCTTCATGGAGCTGTTCGAGGGCGTCGACGCGGCCGCCATGCGCGCGGGCAAGGCCGAGGAGCTCGCCGCGCTGCCGCTGTGGGAGCGGCTCAAGCGGCGCATCATCGACGGCGAGCGCAAGGGCCTCGAGGCCGACCTCGACACCGCGCTGGACCAGCGGCCGGCCCTCGAGATCATCAACGACGTGCTGCTCGACGGCATGAAGACCGTGGGCGAGCTGTTCGGGTCGGGGCAGATGCAGCTGCCGTTCGTGCTGCAGTCGGCCGAGGTGATGAAGACCGCCGTCGCCTATCTCGAGCCCCACATGGACCGCGTCGAAGGCGAGACGAAGGGCCGCATCGTGCTGGCCACCGTCAAGGGCGACGTGCACGACATCGGCAAGAACCTCGTCGACATCATCCTGTCCAACAACGGCTACCAGGTGGTCAACCTCGGCATCAAGCAGCCGGTCTCGGCCATCCTGGAGGCCGCCGACGAACAGAAGGCCGACGTCATCGGCATGTCCGGGCTGCTGGTGAAGTCGACGGTCATCATGAAGGAGAACCTGGAGGAGATGAACTCCAGGGGCCTGTCGGAGAGATACCCCGTCCTGCTCGGCGGCGCCGCCCTGACCCGGGCCTACGTCGAGCAGGACCTGGCCGAGCTCTTCGCGGGCGAGGTGCGTTACGCGCGCGACGCGTTCGAGGGGCTGCGGCTGATGGACGCGTTCATGGCGGTCAAGCGCGGCGTCAAGGGCGCGACGCTGCCGCCGCTGCGCGAGCGGCGCGTCAAGACCGGCGCGGTGCTGCAGCGCACCCCAGTCGAGGAGCTGCCCGCCCGCTCCGACGTGGCCGCCGACAACCCCGTCCCCACGGCGCCCTTCCACGGCGACCGCGTGGTCAAGGGCATCTCGCTGACCGAGTACGCCGCCTTCCTCGACGAGCGGGCCCTGTTCCTCGGCCAGTGGGGCCTCAAGCCCACCAGGGGCGGCAGCGGCCCCGACTACGAGGAGCTGGTCGAGACCGAGGGGCGGCCGCGGCTGCGCATGTGGCTCGACCGCATCCAGACCGAGGGCCTGCTGGAGGCGGCCGTCGTCTACGGCTACTTCCCGTGCGTCTCCGAGGGCGACTCGCTGATCATCCTGGACGAGAACGGCGGCGAGCGCACCCGCTTCACGTTCCCGCGCCAGCGCCGCGACCGCCACCTGTGCCTGTCCGACTTCTTCCGGGCCAAGGACTCCGGCGAGGTCGACGTGGTCGGCTTCCAGGTGGCCACCATGGGCTCGAAGATCTCCGAGGCCACGGCCGAGCTGTTCGCCAAGGACGCCTACCGCGACTACCTCGAGCTGCACGGCCTGTCGGTGCAGCTCACCGAGGCGCTGGCCGAATACTGGCACGCCAGGGTGCGCTCGGAGTGGGGGATCGGCGGCGAGGAGTCGCTCGACGACATGCTCAAGGTCAACATCCAGGGCTGCCGCTACTCGTTCGGCTACCCCGCCTGCCCCAACCTGGAGGACCAGAAGCAGCTGTTCGAGCTGCTCGACCCCGAGCGCATCGGGGTGACGCTGTCGGAGGAGTTCCAGCTCCACCCCGAGCAGGCCACCTCCGCGCTGGTCGCCCACCATCCCGAGGCGAAATACTTCAACGTCTGACCCGCCGGCCCGCGCCGCTCGCCCGCCGTTCACCGGCGGGCGGGGAGAATGGCGGGGTGCCCGGTGCCGGGTGCCGGGTGCCCGGTGCCGGGTGTCCGGCGCCGAGGGCGCTCGCCGTTCACCGGTGGGCCGGGAAGCACTACTGATCGGGGGCGGTTGTGGAAGCGGTCTTCTTCGACATGGACGGGCTGCTGGTCGACAGCGAGCGGGTCTGGCTGGAGATCGAGACGGACGTGATGGCCCGGCTCGGCGCCCCGTGGACGCCCACCCACCAGGCCCACCTGCTGGGCGGGTCGATGGAGCGCACGGTCGACTACATGCTGGCCGTGTCGGGGTCCGACGTGCCCGTCGAGACCGTACGGGAGTGGATGACCGGCGGGATGGTGCGGCGCCTGTCGGCGGGCGTCCACGTCATGCCCGGGGCCGGCGAGCTGCTCGACGCGCTGCGGGCCGAGGACGTGCCCGTGGGGCTGGTCACCTCGTCGCTGAAGGAGATCGCGGACGCGGTGCTGAAGGGTGTGGGGCGTGACCGGTTCGACGTGGTGGTCACGGCCGACGACGTCGTACGCACCAAGCCGGACCCGGAGCCGTACCTGACGGCCGCGCGGCTGCTGGGAGTGGAGCCGGTGCGGTGCGTGGTGCTGGAGGACTCGCCCAACGGCGTCGCGGCCGCCACGGCGGCGGGCTGCGCGGTGGTGGCGGTCCCGAGCCTGCTGGCCATCGACCCCGCGCCCGGCCGCCTGGTGGTCCCGTCGCTGGAGCTTCTCGGCGTCGCCGACCTGCGCGCCCTCATCACGGTCTGAACCCGGTCCCGCCACCACGCTCACGCCTGGCACCCCGCCACGCTCATCCCTGGCACACCGCCACGCTCACACCAGGGGCCTCGTCGCGCTGGTCACGCTCAGGGCTGGCGCCTCGTCGCGCCCGTCACGCTCACAGCTGGCACCGCGGACCCGCGCGCGCTCCAGCCACTCGCCTGCCGCACCGCCCGTCCGTGGGCCGCCGTCCGTGGGCCGCACGCCCTGCGCGCCGCCGCAGGACCGCGTGCGCCGCCCAAGCCGCAAGCGGGCCGCCGAAACGCCCGGCACCGGCACGCGCGCCTCGCCGCCTCTGCATCGCGCCGCACCGCATCTGACGCCGCAGCTCCACATCCGCGTCCGCGCCGCTGCGCCCCACCACGTACGAGCTGGAGCGCGACGCCGTCCGCCGGCGCCGGAAGGGGCGGAGGCGGCGCGGGTGCGCACGGACGGCGGCCCTGAGCACAGCCCATGCGCCCGCTCCTCAACCGGTGACGCATCGGCCGCGGCGATCATCGTCCCCTAGGGGGCAAGTGGTCCTCGCGGAGGAGGGGCGGCTCGCGTTTCGCGTGCCAGGATGGAAGACGTAGTCGATACGAGGGGCGACGTGATGTACGAACAGCTCGCGGCGTTGTGGTTGCCGCTGTGCGCGGGCGTGACCGCGCTCGGCCTGGGGCTCAGCTTCCTGGCCTTCAGGCGCAGGGGAGTGGCCGCGGGTATGCGGGTGGCGGCGTGGGCGTTGCTGCCGGTGGCCGCCTACCTGACGGGGGCGCTGCAGGCGCTGTGGACCATCGGTGCGACCGTCGTCGGCTTCGTCACCGGGCTCGTGCTCAACCCGCTGGTCTGGGCGGGCATCGCCGTGGCCGGGCTGTCCGCGGTGCTGTTCGTCGTGTCGGGCGTCATCCGCGGCAGGAAGCTGTCGACCGTACGGAAGAAGACCACCGGCGAGGCTACGGAAATTCCGCCTTCAGCGAACAAGGCGCCCACCAAACCGCAGCGGCCCGCCGTCGCCGCGCAGCAGAAACCGAAGGGCGACGACGACTTCTCCGACATCGAAGAGCTGCTCAAGCGCCGCGGCATCGGCTGAAAGCACGGCAAAACTCAGCTCTGTCACAGTTCTGAGACGCAACCGGGACGACTCGTAGACATTCTCCTCAAGATCGATACGAATGAGTTTCTGGTCAATCACAGTTGAGCCACATAGGGCACAGAGGGACTAGTCACAGCAGCTCAGGCCATAGATTCTGCCTCCTGGGGCCGCGACACGCGGTCCATGCAAGCATGGGCGCACTACCCTGACCGGGACCGCGCCGACACGGACGACGTCGTCTGGAATCCAGGGGGCTTACTGGCATGACCGCACCGCTCGATATTCCGGGCTCGGAAGTCGAAGCCGGGCCGGAGACCGTTCTTGAGGGAGCGGGGTCTTCAGTCATCCGGGGCCGTTCCCTGGGGCAGATCGCCTGGATGCGCCTGCGGCGCGACCGCATCGCGATGGTCGGCGGCATCGTCATCCTGCTGCTCATCCTCGTCGCGATCTTCGCCCCGCTGCTGGTGTCGTGGTTCGGGCACCCGCCGGCGGAGTGGCACCGGGAGAAGCTCGACCCCTCCATCGGAGCGCCGCTGGGCACCTTCGGGGGCATCAGCAAGGACTTCCTGTTCGGCGTGGAGCCGGACTCGGGCCGCGACCTGTTCAGCCGCGTCCTGTACGGAGCCCGCATCTCACTGCTGATCGCGTTCTTCGCGACCCTGCTCTGCGTCGTGCTCGGCACCGTGCTCGGCATGATCGCCGGCTTCTTCGGCGGCTGGGTCGACACCGTCATCAGCCGCCTCATGGACATCTTCCTGGCCTTCCCGCTGCTGGTGTTCGCGCTGGCGCTGGCCGGCGTCATCCCCGACACGGCGTTCGGCCTGTCGGGCGACTCGCTCAGGATCAGCCTGCTGGTGTTCATCATCGGGTTTTTCAACTGGCCCTATATCGGGCGTATCATCCGAGGTCAGACGCTGTCTCTCCGGGAACGGGAGTTCGTCGACGCGTCCAGGAGCCTGGGCGCGCGCAACCACACCATCCTGTTCAAGGAGATCCTGCCGAACCTCCTGGCGCCGATCCTCGTCTACTCGACGCTGCTGATCCCCTCGAACATCCTGTTCGAGGCCGCGCTGTCCTTCCTCGGCGTGGGTGTACGGCCGCCGACTCCCACGTGGGGAGGCATGCTGTCGGACGCCGTCCACAACTACCAGGTGGCGCCCAACTTCATGATCTTCCCCGGTCTCGCGATCTTCATCACCGTGCTGGCGTTCAACCTGCTCGGTGACGGCCTCAGGGACGCCTTCGATCCCAAGGCCCGATAGACCTCGTGAGTTTTCAGCAAGTTCTCAACTCCTAGATACAAGGGGTGTGTCAGGTCGATGAAGATAAGATCAAAGGCGTCGGCGGTGGCGATGACCGCCACTCTCGCCGTGGTCGTGTCCGCGTGCGGCGGCGGTGGCGGCAGCAAGAGCACCGGCGGCAGCGGAAGTGACGACAAGCCCGCCAGCCAGTACAACGCGGGCGTCACGCAGGTCGTCAACCCGTCGGACAAGACCGGCGGCACGCTCCACATGGGCATGCCCGGCGACTTCGACTCGGTCGACCCGGGAGACCAGTACTACGGCTACGCCTGGAACTTCTCCCGCTTCTACACGCGCGCGCTGACCATGTTCAAGCCGGTGCCGGGCGAGGAGGGCCTGCAGCTCGTCGGCGACCTGGCCGAGGACCTGGGCAAGCCCAGCGACGGCGGCAAGACGTGGACGTACAAGCTGCGCAAGGGCATCAAGTTCGAGGACGGCAGCCCCGTCACCTCCAAGGACGTCAAGTACGCCGTGGCCCGCTCCCTGGACAAGGACATCCTGCCCAGCGGCCCGACCTACTTCAACGACTGGCTCGACCTGCAGGGCTACACCGGCCCGTACAAGATGAAGGACAAGCTCGACGACTTCAAGGCCGTCGAGACGCCTGACGACTACACCGTGGTCTTCCACCTGAAGAAGGCCTACGGCGGCTTCGACTACTTCGCCATGCTCCCGCAGACGGCCCCCGTGCCCGCGGCCAAGGACACCGGCTCGAAGTACAAGGAGCACCCGGTCTCGACCGGCCCCTACATGTTCAAGTCGCACGAGCTCACCAAGCGCATCGAGCTCGTGAAGAACCCCAACTGGGACCCGGCCACCGACCCCAACCGCAAGCAGCTCAACGACTCCATCGAGGTGCTGCTCGGCCAGAACGAGGACGACCTCGACCAGCGTCTGCTGTCCGGCAAGATCGACATCAAGATCAACAGCACCGGTGTCGCGGCCAACGCCCGCAAGACGGTCCTGACCGACCCCAAGGTCAAGCAGTACGCCGACTCGGCCCCGATCGACCGGACCTGGTTCACCAACATCAACGGTGACGTCAAGCCGTTCGACAACATCCACTGCCGCAAGGCCGTGATGTACGCGGCCGACCGCTCCGCGCTCCAGGGCGCCTACGGCGGCCCCGACGCCGGTGGCGACATCGCGCTGAGCCTCATGCCGTCGAAGATGACCGGCTACCAGAAGATCGACCCGTACGGCGTCGAGGCCAACCCGGGCGGCGACGTCGCGAAGGCCAAGGAGGAGCTGACGGCCTGCGGCCAGCCCAACGGCTTCAGTACCACCATCTCCTACCGCAACGAGCGCGCCGCCGAAAAGCTGACCGCCGAGTCGCTGCAGCAGTCGCTCGGCCGCGTCGGCATCAAGCTGGAGATCAAGGGTTACCCGCAGGGTGACTACTTCAAGCTGTACGCCGGCAAGCCCGACTTCGCCAAGAAGAACAACCTCGGCCTCATGGTCTACGGCTGGGGCGCCGACTACCCCGAGGGCTTCGGCTTCTTCCAGCAGATCGTGGACAGCCGCGTCATCCGCGACGCCGGCAACACCAACCTGAGCGTGAAGGACCCCAAGATCGACACGCTCATCGACCAGGCGGCCGCGGAGACCGACGCCACCAAGCGCAACGCGATCTGGGCGGCGGTCGACAAGGAGGTCATGGACTCCGCGTACATCCTCCCGTACGTCTGGGCGCACGGCCTGTTCTACCGGCCGCCTACGCTGAAGAACGTCTTCGTCAGCCAGAACTGGGGCATGTACGAGTACCTCACACTCGGCACCAAGTAGCAGGTCAGGCGGCCTCGCCGGACACGTACGTCGAAAGCAGGTGAAGGCTCCGGCGGCCGGGCTCACGAGGCCCGGCCGCCATGGCCGAGATCAGTGTTCACATACATTCTCAGACGGTTGATAGCGGCCGTCATGCTGCTCTTCGTGGTGAGCATCGCGACGTTCGCCATCTTCTTCCTCGTGCCTCGGCTCGCTGGGATGTCCGCTGACAACCTCGCCTCCCGGTACGTCGGCAAGGCCGCCAACGACCAGGTCATCCACGAGACCGCGATCCGGCTGGGGTTCTACGACCCGCTGGTCGTCCAGTACGGGCGGTTCGTGAAGGGCATCTTCGTCGGCGTGGAGCGCAACTACGGCCCCGGGGTCGAGCTGTGCCCGGCGCCCTGCCTCGGCTACTCGTACGTCACGCAGAACCCGGTCCTGCCCGACCTGCTCGACCGCATACCGATCACCCTGTCGCTGGCGCTCGGCGCGGCCGTGGTGTGGGTGATCTTCGGCGTGGCCACCGGCGTGGTGTCCGCGCTGCGGCGCGGCAGCTTCTTCGACCGCCTCTCCATGGGCGTCGCCCTGGCCGGCGTGTCTCTGCCGATCTTCTTCACCGGCATCGTGTCGCTGGCCATCTTCCGCGACCAACTCGGCCTCGTCGGTGACGTCGCCGACTGGGTCCCGTTCAGCGAGGACCCGCTCACCTGGGCCAGCAACCTGATGCTGCCCTGGATCACGCTCGCCTTCCTGTACGCCGCCGGCTACGCCCGGCTCACCAGGGCGGGCATGCTCGAGACCATGTCCGAGGACTACATACGCACGGCCAGAGCCAAGGGCCTGCCCGAGCGGGCCGTGGTGCTCAAACACGGGCTGAGAGCCACGCTCACCCCGGTGCTGACCATGTTCGGCCTGGACCTGGGCCTGCTGCTCGGCGGCGCCGTGCTGACCGAGAGCACGTTCTCGCTGCCCGGCATCGGCAAGTACGCCAGGGACGCCATCGAGCGCAACGACCTTCCCCAGGTGATGGGCGTCACCCTGGTCGCGGCCGCCTTCATCATCATCGCCAACCTGATCGTCGACCTGCTCTACGCGGTCGTGGACCCGAGGGTGAGGCTGACGTGACCGCTTTTCTGCAGGTCAAGGACCTCAAGATCCACTTTCCGACCGACGACGGCCTGGTCAAGTCCGTCGACGGGCTGACGTTCGACCTTGAGCGCGGCAAGACGCTCGGCATCGTCGGCGAGTCCGGCTCCGGCAAGTCGGTCACCAGCCTCGGCATCCTCGGCCTGCACAAGGGCAAGGGCGCCAACATCTCCGGGGAGATCTGGCTCGACGGCGAGGAGCTCGTCGGCGCCTCCCAGGAGCACGTGCGCGGGCTGCGCGGCAAGAAGATGTCGATGATCTTCCAGGACCCGCTGTCGTCGATGCACCCGTTCTACACGGTCGGCGACCAGATCATCGAGGCGTACCGCATCCACCACAAGGTCACCAAGGCCGTGGCCAAGAAGCACGCCATCGACATGCTCGGCCGGGTCGGCATCCCCGAGCCGCAGCGCCGCGTCGACTCCTACCCGCACGAGTTCTCCGGCGGCATGCGCCAGCGCGCCATGATCGCCATGGCGCTGTCGTGCGACCCCGAGCTGCTCATCGCCGACGAGCCGACCACCGCGCTCGACGTGACCGTGCAGGCCCAGATCCTCGACCTCATGGTCGACCTGCAGCGCGAGTTCAACTCCGCGCTGATCATCATCACCCACGACCTCGGCGTGGTGGCCGAGCTGTCCGACGACATCCTGGTCATGTACGCCGGCAAGTGCATCGAGTACGGCAGCGCCGACGACATCTTCTACCGTCCCGAGCACCCCTACACATGGGGTCTACTGGGATCGATGCCCCGGCTCGACCGGGAGCCCACCGAGCGGCTGCTGCCGATCAAGGGATCCCCGCCGTCGCTGATCAACGTGCCGCCGGGCTGCGCCTTCCATCCTCGCTGCCCGTACGCCGAGCGCACCGGGGGCAAGGCCAAGACCGAGGCGCCCGGCCTGCTCCAGACAGAGGGCGGCCACCTGGTGCGCTGCCACATGGACAGGACGGAGCGGCGGGAGTTGTGGGAGAACGAGATCAAGCCACTGCTGGAGACCCAGTGACCGAGCCGACGAAAGAGCCGCTGCTTTCCGTGCAGGGCTTGGAGAAGCACTTCCCCGTCACCAAGGGCCTGCTCAAGCGGCAGGTCGGGGCCGTCAAGGCGGTCGACGGGATCAGCTTCGACGTGTTCAAGGGCGAGACGCTCGGCCTGGTGGGGGAGTCCGGCTGCGGCAAGTCCACCACCGGCCGCCTGGTCACCCGCCTCATCGAGCCCACCGCGGGCAAGGTGATCTTCGAGGGCCGGGACATCACGCACATGGGGCAGGGCAAGCTCAGGCCGCTCCGCCGCGACATGCAGATGATCTTCCAGGACCCGTACTCGTCGCTCAACCCCCGTCACACGGTCGGCACCATCGTCGGCGCGCCGTTCCGCATCCAGGGCGTGCAGACCGAGCACGGCATCAAGCGGGCAGTCCAGGACATCCTCGCCCTGGTCGGGCTCAACCCCGAGCACTACAACCGCTACCCGCACGAGTTCTCCGGCGGCCAGCGGCAGCGCATCGGCATCGCCCGCACGCTCGCGCTCAAACCCAAGCTGATCATCGCCGACGAGCCGGTCTCCGCGCTCGACGTGTCCATCCAGGCCCAGGTCGTCAACCTGCTCGAGGACCTGCAGAACGAGCTGGACCTCACCTACGTCGTGATCGCCCACGACCTGTCGGTGGTGCGGCACATCAGCGACCGGGTGGCCGTCATGTACCTGGGCAAGATCGTCGAGATCGCCGACCGGAAGCAGCTCTACGCCTCGCCGATGCACCCGTACACGAACGCCCTGCTGTCGGCCGTGCCCGTGCCGGACCCGAAGGCACGCAAGGAACGCGAGCGCATCCGCCTGACGGGCGACGTGCCCAGCCCGCTCAACCCGCCGCCGGCGTGCCGCTTCCACACGCGGTGCTGGAAGGCGCAGGAGATCTGCAAGAAGGTCGAGCCGCCGCTGGAGGAACTGGCCGGCGGGCACCGCGTCGCGTGCCACTTCCCGGAGAACGCCCCGGCGACCGCCACCGCCAAGGCCTCCTGACCTCGGCTTCCGGGCCCGCCCGCGCCGGCCGCGGCGCGGGCCTTGATCGGGCCGCATGGGGGCCGTGGGCCGCGCTCAGGCCACTGAGCACGCGGCGCCAGGCCCCTGCTCAGGTCGCTGGGCACCCGGCGCGGCGCCTCGGATCAGGAATAGGTGCCCGGGGTGATCAGCCCGGTCTCATAGGCCAGCACCACGGCCTGCACGCGATCCCGCAGTCCCAGCTTGGTCAGCACGTTCCCGACGTGTGTCTTGACCGTCGTCTCACTCACCACGAGCTTGGCCGCGATCTCCGCGTTGGACATGCCCTTGGCGATCAGCCGCAGCACCTCCAGCTCCCGCTCGGTCAGCCGGTCGAGCCGCGCCGGAGCGGGCTGTTCGTAGGCCGAGGGAAGCCGCGTGGCGAACCTGTCGAGCAGCCGCCGCGTCACACTCGGCGCGACGATCGCGTCCCCGGCCGCCACCACCCGGATCGCCTGCACCAGCTCATCGGGCGGCACGTCCTTCAGCAGGAACCCGGACGCCCCCGAGCGCAGCGCCTCCACGATGTACTCGTCCAGGTCGAACGTCGTCAGCACCAGCACCTTGGGCACATGCGCCGTGGGCGCCGCCTCCCGCACGATCCTGCGGGTCGCCTCGATGCCGTCGACCCCGGGCATGCGGATGTCCATGAGGACCACGTCGGGCAGCAGCGCGCGCGTCTGCTCCATCGCGTCCTTGCCGTCGCCGGCCTGGCCCACCACCGTGATGTCGGGCTCGGCCTCCAGAATCAGGCGAAATCCCGTACGCAGCAGCGGCTGGTCGTCCACCAGCAGCACTCTGATCGTCATTGTCCGTCCTTCAACGGGAACCTCGCCCGCACCTCGAAACCGCCCCCCGGCAGCGGACCGATGCTCAGGATTCCACCATAGAGTTCCACCCGCTCGCGAATCCCCACCAAACCGTGCCCTGACCGCGAGGACAGTCCGGCTGCCCCCAGCCCGTCGTCCTCCACCCGTACGTCCAGCTCATGGGGGTCGTGGCGGACGGTCACCACGGCCTTCGCCCCCGGCCCGGCGTGCCGCAGGCTGTTCGTCAACCCCTCCTGGACCAGCCGGTAGGCGGCCAGATCGACGCCGGCAGGCAGCGGCAGCGGCTCCCCCTCCACCAGCAGCCGCGTGGGCAGCCCGGCCTCGCGCATCTGCTCGGCCAGCGCGGGCAGGTCCCGCACGCCGGGCTGCGGGCCCAGCTCGGCCCGGGCATCGGTACGCAGCACGCCGACGATGTTGCGCATCTCGGTCATCGCCATCCGGCCTGTGTGCTCGATCGCCGACAGCGCCTCTCGCGCCAGGTCGGGATCGGAGGCCAGCACCCGGCGCGCCGCGGCGGCCTGCACGGTCATCACGCTCACGTGGTGGGCGACCACGTCGTGCAGCTCGCGGGCGATCCGGGAGCGCTCCTCGGCCCTGGCCGCCCTCGTGTCGGCGGCGTGCGCCCGCTCCAGCCGTTCGGCCCGGTCCTTGAGCTCGTCCAGGTACGCCCGGCGCAGCCGCAGGCTCCGGCCCGCGCCCCACACCGCCACCAGCACCATGGCCACCACGACGTGCTCGCTCCAGCTCGCCGCCCTGACCGGGCCCGCCAGCGCGCCGAGCGTGTACGCCGCCAGCGAGATCAGCAGCCCGCCCAGCGCGACCGCCAGCCCGCGGCAGGACGCCACCGTGTAGAGCAGCACCAGCCCGGCCAGCCCTGACATGCCGGTCCCGTAGCCGAGCACGGCCAGCAACGTCTCCGGGACCAGCCCCGCGCACATGGCCGCCAGTGGCCACCGCCTGCGCAGCGCCACCGGAACGCACGCCAGCACCAGCAGCACCCCGCCGAGCGGGTCCGGCATCCGCACGCCCTCGACCGGCAGGCCCTCCGCCTGGGGCCGGTCCGGGGCGTAGAGCACGAACAGCGCCACCGACGCCGCGGCCACCACTCCGGCGAGCACCGTGTCGTGGAACGTGGTCCGGTCTATGCGCACCGCTTCACTGTAGGGCCAGGTGAGAGCCCGTAACCTCCTCCCTCG